>JAKAIB010000238.1 GCA_021814605.1 Pseudomonadota bacterium
CAAGGCGCCGGCAGCGAAGCGCATCGACCGCGGCGCCGTCGTGTGGCTGCAGAAGCTGGCCAACGGATGGCGGATCGCGCAGCTCCCCGACGTCCAGTCGGCGCTGGTGTCGGTCGACCCCAGGACCGGGGCGGTACGCGCCTGGGTCGGCGGCTTCGACTACAACGCCGAGAAGTTCGATCACGTGAACCAGGCATTCCGCCAGCCGGGATCGAGCTTCAAGCCGTTCATCTACTCCGCCGCCGTCGACGAGGGGCTGGCGCCGACGACCGTCATCGACGATTCGCCGATCACCCTGAACCCCGGCCCGAACCAGCCGCCGTGGACGCCGCACAACTATGACAACGAGCGTCTCGGCGCGGTGCCGGCCTCGCTCGCGTTGGCGCATTCGGACAACGTCTGTGCCGTCAAGGTGCTGCTGGCCGTGGGCATCCCCTACGCCCGGCAGTTCGCGTCGCGCTTCGGCCTGCCGCTCGACCAGATCCCGCCATACCCGACCATGGTGCTGGGCACCGGCACCTTCACCCCGCTGCAGATGGCCAGCGCCTACTCGGTGTTCGCGAACGGCGGATACCGGGTCCTGCCCTATCTCATCAAGCGCATCGTCGACGCGCACGGCGCCGTCGTGTTCGCCCACGCGCCCGACGCAGCCGGCACCAAGGATTCGGTACGCATCATCAGTGCGGCGAATGCCTTCCTCACCACGCAGATGATGCAGGCGGTGATCCAGCACGGCACCGGGGCGGCGGCGCTTTCCCTCGGACGGGTCGATCTGGCCGGCAAGACCGGCACCTCGCAGGACTTCCACGACGCCTGGTTCGACGGCTTCAATCCGGATCTGGTCGCCGTCGCCTGGATGGGCTACAACACCCAGCGCAACCTGTACCGGGGCGAACAGGGCGCGAAGGCCGCGCTGCCGATCTGGATGGACTACATGCGGGCGGCGCTGCAGGGCAAACCCGACATCCCGTGGCCGGTCCCGCCGGGCATCATCACCGCGAGCGTGAATCCGGCCACCGGTTTCGCGGCGCGGTCGTCGAGCGGCGTCACGGGATATTTCCTGCAGAACTTCCCGCCGCTGGCGATCGACGCCCAGATTCCGCTGTCCGCACCGGGGACGGCGCTGGGTAGCGGCAGCGGCGGCGTGGTCGTGGGCCCCGGTGGCACGCCGGTCGGCACGTCGGCCGTAAGCGTGCAGGGCGAGGGGCCCGGCAATGCGAACCGCGCTGCGGCAACCGCGACCCCGGTCGGCCCGCAGCCCCTGCTCGTCCCCCGGTCGTTGTTCCCCGACACCCCGGCCAACCACTGACCCGTCGCCCCACCCTGGCGTGGGGCGACTACAAGCCGTTACATCGGCGTCGCGGCGTCGACGCTATGTTTTCATGCGCATGGAGCGATCGCCCCCGCTCCGCCGGCATCGACCGCAGGGGCCACGCCGCACCGGAGTCTTCCATGTCGTACCTCTCCCGCCTCCTCGTCAGCGCCGCCGCAACGGCCGCGTTCGTCGCCGCGGGCGCCCCGGCCTACGCCGGCGGCTTCACCTTCGCGCCGTATCCCCGGGCGCATACGCTGCCGCTGTCGCAAGTCACGTTCGAAAACGCGCAGGGCAAACGCCTGACCCTGGCCGACTTCAAGGGCAAGGTGGTGCTGCTGAACATCTGGGCCACATGGTGTCCGCCCTGCGTGCACGAGATGCCGACGCTCGACAAGTTGCAGAAGATGCTCGGCGGCAAATCGTTCGCGGTGGTGCCGCTGTCGGTCGACAAGGGCGGCATCTTCACCGTCAAGAGCTTCTACGACGACAACTTCATCAGCGACCTGCCGGTCTACGTCGATCCGACGACCAACGTGCTCGACACCCTCAGCATCCTGGGCACGCCGACCACCATCCTGATCGACAAGCAGGGCAAGGAGGTCGCCCGGACGATGGGCCCGCAGGACTGGACGCAGCCCGCGATCGTCGCCCAGATCCGGCACTACATCGCCGCCCCGAGCGCGACGCCCGTGCGCAGTGCCGCTGCGGTCAGGACGACCGGCAACGGCGCCATGGCCGGGACCGGAGCCGGATCCACCACAAGCCGCGACTGAACCCCGCCGACCGCATCCGGGCCGGCGCGCTACGGCCCGCCTTTCGCGACTTTCTCCTCCCGAGCGGCACGGCATCCTGGGCACCAAGCGCTTGAGCACCTGGGCGAACATCTCCCCTGCGGCGCGACGCATCATCGGCGCGCGTACGGCGCGCAGCATCGGCCAGGGCGCCCTGGTCGCCACATTCACCCTCTATCTGCGCGCGCTGCACTGGAGCGCGCCGCAGATCGGCGCGGTACTCAGCGCGGGGCTGCTGATCGGCGCAGCGCTGACGCTGTGGCTCGGGCCGCTGAGCGACCGGCTGGGCCGGCGCCAGTTCCTGCTGGGCTACGAACTCGTCCTGGCCGCCTGCGCCGCGACGGCGATGCTCGCGCGGTCGCCGTGGCTGCTGGTCCCTGCGGCGATCCTCGGCGGCTTCGGCCGCGGCGCCAACGGTGCGGCGGGCCCGTTCGGGCCGCTCGAACAGTCCTGGCTGGCACACGGCGTCACGCCGCAGATGCGCGCCCGCGTGTTCAGCCTGAACGCCACGCTCGGCATGCTCGGCATGGCGTTGGGCGCCCTGCTCGGCGCGATGCCCGAATGGTTGACAACGCTGCTGCCGCAGGACGATGCGTTCCGCACGCTGTTCGCCCTGCCGCTGGCCGGCTCGGTCGTCGGCTTCGTGCTGCTGCGGCAGGCGCAGGACGCGCCGAACGGCGCCTCGCCCGTGATCGCCGCACCTGCCGCAGCAGCCAGCCGCCCTGAAGCCGCCGCGGACGACACGCACGAACGGCACCGGCGCGAAAACCGGCTGCTGCGGCGCCTCGGGCTGGTCAACAGCCTCAACGGCTTGGGAATCGGCATGGTCGCGCCGCTCATGGCCTACTGGTACGCGGTGCGGTACGGGCACGGCCCCGACAGCATCGGCCCGGCCATGGCCGCAACCTTCGTGCTGGCTGCCGTCGGCGCGCAGGCCGCCAGCGCACTGGCGCAGCGCATCGGCGTCGTGTCCGCGGTGGTGGCGATGCGCGCCGCCGGGCTGGTGCTGCTGCTGCTGACTCCCACGGCGCCCGTGTTCTGGCTGGCCGCCGCGCTGTACGCGCTGCGCGCAGCGGCCAACCAGGGCACGCTCGGCGTGCGGCAGGCGCTGACCGTCAGCCTGACGGGTCCCGACCGCCGCGGACTCGCCGCGACCGTGAACAACGTCTCGATCCAGATCCCCCGCGCCATCGGACCGCTGATCGCCGGCCTGCTGCTGCACCAGGGCTGGCTGTTCGCCCCGTTCGTCGCGGCGGCCGCATTCCAGGCGGCCTACCTCGTGCTCTACCAGCGTTTCTTCCGGGCGGTCGATCCGCAGAATGCGGCCGCGCCGCAGCCCGGCACGGAATAGCCGGTTCCGGCCCGCGGGCGCGAGCCGCCCCCGGATCAGCCGAGCAGTTTGCCGAGCAACTGCTGCGCCGACGCCATCAGGTCGCCCTCGGCCGGAAGCTGCCCGCCCGGGGTGAGCTTGTCCACCACGGCGGGAAGCATCTGCGCCAGCACGTTGGCCGCCTGGTCGGGCGCGACCCCCAAGCGCCCGGCGATGTCGCCGAGGACGCCGCTGCCGAGAACCTGCTGGATCTGCTCGACCGACACCGGCTGGTTCGCACCGGTGCCGATCCACGACTGCATCACCTCGCCCAGACCGCCCTGCTCGAACTTCGCGGCGAGGCCGGACAGCCCGCCGACCGCGCCATCGCCGGACAGCAGCGCGGTCACGGCCTCGAGCGCCGGATTGCCGGCGTCCCCTGTTTGCCCCGCCCCGTCCAGGAGCTGGCCCAGCCCCCCGACAATGCCATCGAACAGTCCCATGTCGTTTCCTCCCCTCGAAAGCGCCGCTCGCGCAGCAATTGCCGGCCATCTGACGCAAAATCGCACATTCCCGGATTTCGGGCTGCATGGTCGGCACGCCGTCCGAGCTTAGCCGCGAATCGTCGGTTGCCGCCACCTCCTCCGGAGCATCATGGACGCCCCCTCCTCCCTCGAACAGATCCACGCCCTGGTCGCCGATCTCGGCGCCCGCGCCCGCGCCGCATCGCGCGCGATGGCACGCGCCGGCACTGCCGACAAGAACCGTGCGCTGCTCGCCCTGGCCGGCGCGATCCGGGCCCACCGGCCGGCGCTGCAGGATGCCAACCTGCGCGACCTGCACGCGGCGCGTGAGGCCGGGCTCGACCCGGCGTTCGTCGACCGGCTCACGCTGTCGGACAAGGTGGTCGAGCAGATGGCGCAGAGCTGCGAGCAGGTTGCCGCGCTGCCCGACCCGGTGGGCGAGATCCACGGCGTGCGCCGCCGGCCGAGCGGCATCAGCGTCGGGCAGATGCGGGTTCCGCTCGGGGTGTTCGGCATGATCTTCGAGAGCCGCCCGAACGTGACCATCGAGGCGGCGTCGCTGGCGATCAAGTCGGGCAACGCCGCGATCCTGCGCGGCGGATCCGAGGCGATCCACAGCAACCGCGCGCTGGCCGAATTGGTGGCGCAGGCGCTGGCCGACGCCGGCCTGCCAGCCGACGCGGTGCAGCTTGTGCCGACGACCGACCGCGCCGCGGTCGGCGCGCTGATCACCATGCCGCAGTACGTCGACGTCATCATTCCGCGCGGCGGCAAGGGACTGATCGAGCGCATCAGCACCGAGGCGCGGGTGCCCGTGATCAAGCACCTCGACGGCGTGTGCCACGTCTACGTCGACAGTGGCGCCGACCTGGACATGGCGGTGCGCGTCACCGACAACGCCAAGACCCAGCGCTAC
>JAKAIB010000239.1 GCA_021814605.1 Pseudomonadota bacterium
CGGCCGCCGCCGCTGGCCTCCGCCGCGATCGCCTCGACCACCAGGCCGCGCTCGGGCAGGGTATGGCCGAAGCGTCGGGCGTACTCGCGCTCGAACGCGTCGCGCATCGCGTCGATCGGCGCCGCATCGACGACCAGTGCGGTATCGGTGCCGGCATAGCGCAGGTGGACCCGGCGCTCCACGCGGACCTCCCCCGGCGCGATGCCGAAGTCGGTCAGCTCGTGCACGGCCTCGGTCTCGAGTCGTGCAAACAGCGGGGCGAGCGCGGCGGGGCTTGCCGCATCCAGCGGCGCCTCGACGCTGTGCAGGCGCATCGCCGTCTGCTCGGCCAGGCCCATGCCGTACGCCGAAAGCACGCCCGCGAAGCCGTGGATGAACACCCTCTCCATGCCGAGCGCATCGGCCACGCGGCAGGCGTGCTGCGCCCCGGCGCCGCCGAAGCACTGCAGCGTGTAGCGCGTCACGTCGTGGCCACGCGCCACCGAGATGCGCTTGATCGCTCCGGCCATCGCCTGCACCGCGATGTCCAGATAACCCTCGGCGACGCTCTCCGAGGATTGCGGCAGGCCGGTCGCATGCGCGATCCGTGCCGCCAGTTCGACGAAGCCTTCGCGCACCACATCGGCGTCGAGCGGCAGATCCGCCTGCGGGCCGAACACCGCGGGAAAGTGCTCCGGACGGATGCGCCCGAGGAGCACGTTGGCATCGGTGACGGTCAGCGGGCCGCCGCGGCGATAGCAGGCCGGCCCCGGATCGGCGCCTGCCGAATCCGGCCCGACGCGCATGCGCGCGCCATCGAAATGCAGGATGGAACTGCCGCCGGCCGCGACCGTGTGGATCGACAGCATCGGTGCACGCACCCGCACTCCCGCGACCTGGGTGTCGAACACCCGCTCGAACGTACCCGCGTAATGCGACACATCGGTGGACGTGCCACCCATGTCGAAGCCGATGACCCGCGCATGGCCTGCCAGCTCGGCGGTGCGCGCCATGCCCACGATGCCGCCGGCCGGCCCCGACAGGATGGCGTCCTTGCCGCGAAAGGCATGCGCCTCGGCCAGTCCGCCGCTGGACTGCATGAACAGCAGCCGCACCCCGGGCATCTCGGCCGCCACCTGGTCGACGTAGCGACGCAGGATCGGCGACAGATAGGCATCGACGACCGTGGTGTCGCCGCGCGACACGAATTTCATCAGCGGGCTGGCCTGGTGCGACACGCTCACCTGGGTGAAACCGAGTTCGCGCGCCAGCTCAGCCGCCGCCTGTTCGTGCGCGGTGTAGCGCCAGCCGTGCAGGAACACCACCGCCACCGCCCGCAGCCCGGCGTCGAACGCGGCCTGCAACTCGCCGCGCAGCGCCGCGAGATCGAGCGGCTGCACCACCGTGCCGTCGGCGCCGACGCGCTCGTCGGTCTCGATCACCCGGCTGTACAGCAGTTCGGGCAGCACGATGTGGCGGTCGAACAGCCGCGGCCGGTTCTGGTAGGCGATGCGCAGCGCGTCGCGGAACCCGCGCGTGGTGACCAGTGCAACCGGCTCGCCCTTGCGTTCGAGCAGCGCATTGGTCGCGACCGTGGTGCCCATGCGCACGCTCTCCACCCGGTCGGGCGTCACCGGCGCATCCGGGGCCAGTCCGAGCAGCTGGCGGATCCCGGCGACGGCCGCGTCACGGTAATGCTCAGGATTCTCCGACAGCAGCTTGTGCGCGACCAGTTGCCCGTCGGGCCGGCGCGCGACGATGTCGGTGAACGTGCCGCCGCGGTCGATCCAGAACTGCCAGCGGGACACGGCATCCATCGCCGGACGCGACCCTCAGTCGTTCTGCACGCTGATGGTGGGAAACCGCGCCGAGTAGTCGCGTCCCTGCTCTGCGATCCTGACCGCGACCCGGCGGGCGATCGCCTTGTAGCTCTGCGCGATCGGCCCGTCCGGCTCGGCGACGACGCTGGGTCGACCCGAATCGGCCTGTTCGCGGATGCGGATGTCCAGCGGCAGTCCGCCCAGGAAATCGACGCCATAGTCGGCGCTCATGCGCTGCGCGCCGCCCTCGCCGAAGATCGGCTCGACGTGGCCGCAATGCGAGCAGACATGCATCGCCATGTTCTCGACGATACCCAGGATCGGCACGCCGACCTTCTCGAACATCCGAAGGCCGCGACGCGCATCCATCAGCGCGATGTCCTGCGGGGTGGTGACGATGACCGCGCCGGTCAGCGGCACGCGCTGGCTGAGCGTCAACTGGATGTCCCCGGTGCCCGGCGGCATGTCGACGACCAGGTAGTCCAGATCCTGCCAGGCGGTCTGGCGCAGCAGCTGTTCGAGGGCCTGCGTCGCCATCGGGCCGCGCCAGATCATCGGATCGTCCTGGTTGACCAGGAAGCCGATCGACATCACCTCCACGCCATAGTGCTCCATCGGCTGCATGGTCTTGCCGTCGCTGCTCTGCGGCCGCCCGGAGATGCCCATCATCATCGGCTGCGACGGGCCGTAGATGTCGGCGTCGAGCAGGCCGACGCGCGCGCCCTCGGCCGCCAGCGCGAGCGCCAGGTTGGCCGCGGTCGTGCTCTTGCCGACGCCGCCCTTGCCCGACGCGACCGCGACGATGTTGCGCACGCCCGGCAACGGCTTGAGCCCGCGCTGCACCGCGTGCGAGACGACGTTGCTGCGCACCGTCACGGAAGCGTTGCGCACCCCCGGGACGGCACGCAGCGCGGCGACGACCTGCTGCTGCAGGGTATCGTGCAGGCTGCGCGCCGGATAGCCGAGCTCGACTTCGACCGACACGTCCCCGCCGTCGACGCGGAGATTCCGGAACGCCTTGGTCGCGGCCAGCGGCTGGCCGGTTTCGGGATCGTTGATCGCTTGCAGCGCGGCCTGGACCGCGGAGTCGAGAGTCTGGGACATGTCGAGAATGCCGATACGCAGAGGACTGTGCGAAAGAGTGTAGGCCGCGGGCCCCGTCCCTGAGGCGCGTCCGGGATCAGCGGCCCAGGTCGTCGAGGACGGACAGGGTCGCGTCGGCCTGGTTCAGGGTGTAGAAGTGCAGCCCGGGCGCGCCGGCGTCGAGCAGTTCGTGGCACAGCCCGGTGACGACCTCGCGGCCGAACGCGCGGATCGAATCGCGGTCGTCGCCGTAGCTCTGCAGCCGCAGCCGGATCCAGCGCGGGATCTCGGCGCCGCAGACTTCCGAGAAGCGCAACAGCTGGCTTGAGTTCGTGATCGGCATGATGCCCGGCACCACCGGAACGTCGACACCCAGCGCCCGCGCGTCGTCGACGAAGCGGCGATAGGCCGGAGCGCTGAAGAAGTACTGGGTGATCGCCGAGTTGGCGCCGGCACGGACCTTGTCGGCGAAATGCCGCAGGTCGTCCTGCGGACTGCGCGCCTGCGGGTGCATCTCCGGATACGCCGCGACTTCGATGTGAAAGGCGTCGCCGGTCTCCGCACGGATGAACTCGACCAGGTCGCGGGCGTAGTGGAATTCTCCGCCCAGCCCGTAGCCCGACGGCAGGTCGCCGCGCAGCGCGACGATGCGGCGCACCCCGGCGTCGCGGAAGCTCTGCAGATGCGCGCGCACCGAATCGCGGCTGGCGCCGATGCACGACAGGTGCGGTGCCGCCGCCACACCCTCGGCGAGGATCTCCTGCACGGTATGAAGCGTTCCCTGCTGCGTCGAGCCGCCGGCGCCGAAGGTCACCGAGCAGAACTCGGGCCGGCGGGCGTAGAGCCGCCGGCGCACCGCGCGCAGCTTGTCGGCGCCTTCCGGCGTCTTCGGCGGGAAGAACTCGAAGCTCAGACTGTCGATGGTGGCCGCCACGTCCGGTCCTCAGTAGCGATAGTGATCGGCCTTGTACGGGCCGTCCTTGGGGACGCCGATGTAGGTCGCCTGCTGGTCCGTGAGCACGGTCAGCTGCACGTCCAGATTGCGCAGCTGCAGCCGCGCCACATGCTCGTCGAGGTGCTTGGGCAGGGTGTAGACGCCCACCGGGTATTGCGCGGTCTTCGCGAACAGCTCGATCTGCGCCAGCGTCTGGTTGGCGAAGCTCGAGCTCATCACGTAGCTCGGGTGGCCGGTGGCACAGCCGAGATTCACCAGCCGTCCCTTGGCCAGCAGGATGATGCGGTGCCCGTCGGGGAAGATCACGTGATCGACCTGCGGCTTGATCTCCTCCCAGAGGTACTGTTCCAGGCTGGCGACGTCGATCTCGTTGTCGAAGTGGCCGATGTTGCAGACGATGGCGTTGTTCTTCATCCGCGCCATGTGGCCGTGGGTGATGACGTGGTAGTTGCCGGTCGCGGTGACGAAGATGTCGCCCTTGTCGGCGGCCTCGTCCATGGTCACCACCTTGTAGCCCTCCATCGCCGCCTGCAGCGCGCAGATCGGATCGATCTCGGTCACCCATACATTGGCACGCAGCGCGCGCAGTGCCTGCGCGCTGCCCTTGCCGACGTCGCCGTAGCCGCAGACCACGGCGATCTTGCCGGCGACCATCACGTCGGTGGCGCGCTTGATGCCGTCGACCAGGCTTTCGCGGCAGCCGTAGAGGTTGTCGAACTTGCTCTTGGTGACGCTGTCGTTGACGTTGATTGCCGGGAACCGCAGCTCACCGCGCTGGTGCATCTGATAGAGGCGGTGGACCCCGGTGGTGGTCTCCTCGGTCACCCCCTTGATCTGCGCCAGCCGGGTCGAATACCACGTCGGGTCGGTCGCCAGCCGCGCCTTGATCGCGGCAAACAGCACCCGCTCCTCCTCGCTGCCCGGGTTGGCCAGTACCGCGGCGTCGGCCTCGGCCCGCGCGCCGAGGTGCAGCAGCAGCGTGGCGTCGCCGCCATCGTCGAGGATCATGTTGGAATGG
>JAKAIB010000240.1 GCA_021814605.1 Pseudomonadota bacterium
TTCCAGATCATGCGGCCGTTCCCCGGGCTGTCGGTGCTCGACAACGTCGCCGTCGGCGCGCTGTTCGGCGGCAGCGGCGTGCGCGAGCTGCCCGTGGCGCGCGAGCGCGCCCGCGCCTGCCTCGAACGCGTCGGCCTCGGCCACCGCGTCGGCCAGCGTGCCGACGACCTCGGCGGCCCCGACCGCAAGCGGCTCGAACTGGCCAAGGCCCTGGCGATGAACCCCGACGTGCTGCTACTCGACGAGGTCATGGCCGGGCTCAACCTGGTCGAGATCGACGAAGTCATCGAAGTCATCCGCAGCCTGCGCGCCGAAGGCCTCGGCATCCTCGTGATCGAGCATGTGATGAAGGCCATCCGCAGCCTGTGCGACCGGGTCATCGTGCTGCACCACGGCGAGAAGATCGCCGAGGGCCGGCCCGACGACGTGCTCAACTCCTCGACCGTGGTCGAGGCCTACCTCGGGAAGCGACGGGCATGAACGACGTTCTCTTGCGCGTGGAGCGCCTGACCGCCGGCTACGGCGAAGCACCGGTCCTGCAGGACATCGACATCGAGGTGCGGCGCGGCGAGCTCGTCGCGCTGGTCGGCAGCAACGGTGCCGGCAAGACCAGCCTGCTGCGCTGCCTGTCGCGGCTGATGCCGGTGCAGGGCCGGATCGTCTTCGACGGCGTGGACGTGACCGAGGCGTCCGCCGACGCCGTCTATCGGGCCGGGCTGGTGCAGCTGCCCGAAGGGCGCCAGCTGTTCGACCGGATGAGCGTCGAGGACAACCTGCTGATGGGCGCCAACAACCGCAGCGACAAGGCCGGCATCCGCACCGACCTCGAGCGCGTGTACGCGCTGTTCCCGCGCATGGCGGAGCGGCGGCGGCAGATCGCCGGCAGCATGTCGGGCGGCGAGCAGCAGATGTGCGCGATGGGCCGCGCGCTGATGGCGCGGCCCAAGCTGCTGCTGGTCGACGAAATGAGCCTGGGGCTGGCGCCGGTCGTGGTCGAGCAGCTGATGGACATCCTGCTGCAGGTGCGCGCAGACGGCGTCACCGTGCTGCTGGTCGAGCAGGACATCCACCTGGCGCTGGAGCATGCCGACCGCGGCTATGTGGTCGAGAACGGCCGCATCGTCCTCGCCGACGCCGCCGACCGGCTGCTGGGCAACCCGGAGGTCCAGCGCGCCTACCTCGGCATCTAGGGTCCGTCCACGCCATTCCGTATGGACATGGCGTGAACAGGCCCCGGCCGCGCGGCGCCTGACGCTACGATGCGGCCTCGTCGCGTCATCCCCGCCGCCCGGGAGCGCCGGCAATGAGTTCGACCACCACGACGGATGCCCCGAAACGTCCGGGCCCGGCCGCCGAGGCGCCCTGGCCGGGCCGGCGCGCGCGCCGGCGGCGCGGGTTGCCGCGGCTGCTGTTCGTCGTGCTGCTCGGCGCGGCCTGCGCTGCGGCGATGGGACTGGTCGGGTACGCGCTCGGGCTGCGCACCGAGGCGCAGGGGCTGCGCGACGATGCCGAGCGCCGGCTGGCGGGCTACAGCGGCGCCCTCACCAGCGAACTCTCGCGCTACGGCTACCTGCCGTCGGTGCTGGCGCTGAGCCGCACGGTGCAATCGGCGGCGACGCATCCGGATGACGCCGCGGCGGTGCAGGTGGCGAACCGGTTCCTCGAGGCGGCGAACCGCGAGGCCGATTCGGCCGCGCTGTACGTCATGGATCCGCACGGCACGACCATCGCGGCCAGCAACTGGGGGACGCCGGGCAGCTTCGTCGGCATGAACTTCGCGTTCCGGCCGTATTTCCGCGAAGCCATGGCCGGCAAGGTCGGGCTGTTCTACGGCATCGGCACGACCAGCCATGTCCCGGGGCTGTACTTCTCGCGGCCGCTGCGCGCGGCCGGCCGCATCGTCGGCGTGGTCGTCGCCAAGGTCGACCTCGACAAGGTGGCGCTGCCGTGGCAGCGCGGGCGCGACCCGGTGCTGGTGGTCGACGCCAACGGCATCGTGTTCCTGACCTCGGTGCCGCAGTGGCGCTTCGAGTCGCTCGCCCCGCTGTCGGCGGCGACGCGCCGCCGCATCGCGCAGACGCGGCAGTACTACGCGGTCGGATCGGTCCGCGAGATCGGGCTGGCGCATGTCGGGCGCGCCGCCGGAGCCGACCTCGTCCAGCTGCCGCCGTCCGCTGCGATGCCCGACTGGCTGTTCGGCAAGGACAGCTACATGGTCGCGCGGCAGCTGGTTCCCGGAACCGACTGGCAGATCCTGTCGCTGTCGGACCTGCGCCCGGCGCAGGAGGCCGCGCTGTGGACCGCGCTGGCCAGCGCCGCGCTGACCGGGCTGCTGGTCGCGGTCGCGCTGGTGGTGCACCAGCGGCGGCGGGTGGTCGCCGAGCGGCTGGCCGCGCGCGAGGCGCTGGAACGCGCCTACGGCGAGCTCGAAACCCGGGTCGAGGCACGCACCGCCGCGCTCACCGCGCTCAACGCCGAGCTGCAGCGCGAGGTCGACGAGCGGCTGCGCGCCCAGTCCGAACTGACCCGCACGCTGGAGGAGCTGGCGCAGTCGAACAAGATGGCCGCCCTCGGCCAGATGGCGACCGGGATCGCGCACGAGCTGAACCAGCCGCTGGCGGCGCTGCACACCCTGTCGGACAACGCCGTCGTGTTCCTCGACCAGGCGCGCCCCGCCGAGGCGCGCGGCAACCTCGACGCCATCCTGCAGCTGGTGCAGCGCATGGCACGGATCACCGGCGACCTGAAGTCGTTCGCCCGCAAGGCGCCCAAGAGCTGGGAGCCGGGGCGGATCTCGCAGGCGCTGGCCGGCGCGTCCAGCCTGCTGCAGCCGCGCCTGCGCAAGGAGGCGATCGCGCTCGACGCCCGCTTCCCGGCCGACGAGCCGATGGTGCTGTGCGACGAGCTGCGGCTGCAGCAGGTGCTGCTCAACCTGCTGGTCAACGCCGCCGACGCGCTGACCGACCAGCCCGACAAGCGCATCGAGATCCGCCTCGACGTCGACGCGGCCGCGGGACCGGACGGTCGCTGGGCGACGCTGCGCGTCGCCGATACCGGCGCGGGAATCCCCGAACCGCTGCTCGCGCGCCTGTTCGAGCCGTTCTTCACGACCAAGCCGCAGGGCGTCGGCCTCGGCCTCGGCCTCAACATCGTGCAGCGCATCCTGCGCGACGTCGGGGCGACGATCGAAGCCGTCAACCGCGACGGCGGCGGCGCGGAGTTCCGCATCCGCCTGCGCGTCGCCGACACCGGAATCCGGACATGAACGAAGCATCCAGCGTCGTCGTCATCGAGGACGATCCCGCCGTGCGGCTGGGCATGGTCCAGGCACTGCACCTCGCCGGACTCGACGTGGTCGAGGCCGACAGCGCCGAGATCGCGCTCCGCCAGATCGTGCCGGGGCAGCGCAGCGTGGTCGTCACCGACCTGCGGCTGCCCGGCATCGACGGCCTGGCGCTGCTGGGCGCGCTCAAGCGCAGCGACCCGGCGCTGCCGGTGATCGTGATCACCGGGCACGGCGACGTGCAGACCGCGGTCGAGGCGATGCGCGCCGGTGCCGCCGACTTCCTCGAAAAGCCGTTCTCGTCCGAGCGGCTGGTGCAGATCGCCCGGCAGGCGCTGCTGACCCGCTGCGCCTACCTCGACGCCCTCGCCCTGGGCGACGCGCCGCAGCGCATCGAGGCGCAGATCGTCGGCCGTTCGAAGGCCATGTGCGACCTGCGGCACAAGCTGCTGGTGCTCGCCGAGGCGGAGGCCAGCGTGCTGATCTTCGGCGAGACCGGCACCGGCAAGGAATCGGCGGCGCGCAGCCTGCACGATTTCGGCGGCCGCGCCACGCAGCCGTTCGTCGCGCTCAACTGCGCCGGCATGCCCGAGACGCTGTTCGACAGCGAGATCTTCGGCCACGAGGCCGGCGCCTTCACCGGCGCGTCGGCGCGGCGCATCGGCAAGATCGAGTACGCCGGCGCCGGCACGCTGTTCCTCGACGAGATCGAGACCATGCCGATGTCGCTGCAGGCCAAGCTGCTGCGGGTGCTGCAGGAACGCTCGTTCGAGCGCCTCGGCGCGAACCAGTCGCGGCCGATGCAGTGCCGCGTCGTCGCCGGCACCAAGGTCGACCTGCGCAAGCTGGCGTCGCAGGGCGGGTTCCGCGAGGATCTGTACTACCGCCTGGCCGTCGTCGAGCTGCAGCTGCCGCCGCTGCGCGAGCGCACCGAGGACATCCCGCTGCTGTTCCAGAAGTTCGTGTTCGACGCGGCGAAGGCGGCGAACCAGCCGCTGCGGCCGATTCCCGGGGCCTTCCTGCTCGACCTGATGGTGCGCGACTGGCCCGGCAACGTGCGCGAACTGCGCAACGCCGCGGAGCGCTTCGTCCTCGGCATGCTGTCGACCGCCGAGTCCGAACTGGCCAGCCAGGACGAGTCGCTGTCGTACGAAGCGCGGGTCAGCGCGTTCGAGCGCCAGCTCATCGTGCAGGCGCTGCGCCGCGCCGGCGGCCGCGTCAGCGCCGCCTCGGCCGACATGGGCCTGCCGCGCAAGACCTTCTACGACAAGATGCGGCGGCTCGGCGTCACCCGCGACGGCCTGGCAACCGACGACGACGGTCACGACGCCGGCGCCGACGCGTCGGCCGCCGACTGACCGCGCCGCGGTCGCCGCGCCGCAGGGCGTGCCGGGCTCAGCCGACGCGCAGCACCACGTTGCCGGCCACGCTCCCGCGTTCGACCATCTCGTGCGCGGTCGCGATGTCGTCGAGCGCGAGGCGAGCGGCGATGTTGTGCTGCAGCCGCCCGCGTTCGAGCATCCGGGTCAGCGTGGCGACGGCGACGGCGCGATCGGCCGGC
>JAKAIB010000241.1 GCA_021814605.1 Pseudomonadota bacterium
GCGAGGGCCGATAGGAGTCGGGCGCCGCGCGACGTCGCGTCGGCGTTCACGGCAACGGCCGTGCCGGCGCGCCGGCCTCGGCGACTGCCGGCAGCATCGCGCCCGGCGTGGATCGTCGACCGCGCATTGCGAGCAGAACGAACCCGAGGGGCAGCAGTGCCGCGCCCAGCAGGAGCGGCAGTGTCGACGCCCCCAGGCGTTCCAGCACGGGGCCCAACACGAGCGGGCCGACGCCGGAAGAAGCGGTGAAATACCACGAGATCCGCGCAACGGCACGAGACGCCGCGACCTCGTGGGCCGTCACTGCCGCGATCATCGCCAGGGTCAGGAAGGCGTTGACGCTGCCGCCGAGCATGAATATGCCGGCCGTGATTGCCGCATTGCCACGCGCCAGGGCGAGCGTGACGAAACCGAGCAGTGCCACCGTGACAACGGCAAGCGCAGCGGCCCGCACGCCGCTGCGGTCCGCCAGCCAGCCGAGGGGCAGTTGCAGCAGCAGGCCGCTGGCCCCGTAGACCGTCAGCAGCCAAGCCATCTGCTGCGACGACAGCCCCCAGCCATTGCCCATCAGTGGCACGAGGACAGTGAAGGATCCTTCGACGAATCCGCCGCCGGCGGCGATCGCGACGCCCAGTGCCAGGGGGCGCAGGCCGAAGCCTTCATCCACGCCCTTTCGGTCGGGGTGTGGCATGTCCGGCCGTGTCGCCCACGCCAGCGGCAGCAGGCCGAGGACGGTGGCGCCCAACGCAAGTGCGGTGGGGGTCAAGCGGCCCATGCCGAGCCACGCCACGAGTGCGGGCGCGGCAATCGGCGCCACGCCGATCAACGTTTCGTGCAGGCCGACAATGCGTCCGCGCAGTTGCTGCGGAATCAGCCCGTACAGCCAGGGTTCGAGGGAAATCCACCGAAGACCCAGCCCGAAGCCGATTGCCGCGGCGGCAACCGACCAGCCCAGGACGCTGGCGACCGGGAGCAGAGCGAATCCGGCCGCGCTGCAAACCAGACCCAGCGTCACGCTGCGGCGCGCGCCGAGACGCGCGATGATTCGCGGCGCGACCTGGATCCCGAGCAGCATGCCAAACCACTGCAAGGCGCCGATCAATCCCAACCAGGAGGGTGAGAGTCCCAGATGCACCAGCCAAAGGGGCAGTACGACGAATCCGACGCCATACTGCCCGACCTGGGCGAGCGTCGAGGTCAGGTTCAGGGCGACGACGGTGCGCAGCGTCACGCCGTTACCGGCGGCGGCGGGCAAAACGCAAGGCGAGGGGGATTGATCCGGCGGCACGGTCCGAGTGTAGGGGACGGTTGCACGGCTTGCCGTGGCCGCGATGCGTCCGGTCGGCCGAGTCGCACGGCGTCCGTTGGCCGCATCGCCGGGGCGCTGGCTAGCGGCCGAAGTCGTTGCCCTGCATGCGGACCAAGGTGTCGAGGACGCGGAGGTTATCGGCGGTGAGCTGTCGTGCGGTATCGACCCAGTCCTCGACCACCGCGGTCATCTCGGCCCGGTCGAGTGGCATCATGCGGCGCCGCGCGCGCTCAAGTGCGCGCCGTGCCGGCCGGGCCTTGGCGTGCGCGGCGATGAAGTCGCGCGTGAAGCGCTCGCCCTCCCCGGTCGGGCAGACTTCGTCGACCACGCCCAGGTCCAGCAGTTCGCGGGCGCGGTAGATGCGGCCGCTGCGCATCAGCTTCTCGGCCGAGGTCAGGCCGATGCGCCGGGCCAGCAGGCTCATGCCGCCGGAGCATGGGAACAGTCCGAACAGGATCTCGGGAAGGCCGAACTCGGCCTGTTCCTCCGCGATCAGGTAGTCGGACGAAAGCGCGGTCTCGAAGCCGCCGCCCAGCGCGCGTCCCTGGACCAGGGAGATGGTCGTGGTGTGGCGCGTGATCGACGTGAACCAGCGGTAGGTGAGATCGAGACAGCGCAGCGAATAGGCGCGTAGCGTCTCGAAGTCGCCGCGGGAGATCAGGGCATGGAAGTGAGCGAGGTCGCCGCCGACGTTGAAGTATGCCGAGTGATTCGAGCGCAGCACGGCGTAGTGGATCGGACGCGAGGGCTGACCGTGCTGCTCCCAGACACAGCCGTTGCCTTCGTATTCGGTGAAGGCGCGCTCGAAGGCATCGAGCAACCCCGGAGAAAAATTGAGCGGTCGGTCGGGCTGTGCGAGCATGATGATCCAGCCGGTGTTCGACGCCGAATCGAAGCGGAGCTCGATCGATCCCAGGTTGCGCGTTCCGGGCGCACGAGGCTGTCCGGCACTTTGACGGGCTTCGCGAAGGGGCAGGGCGACGACTGGCGACGAGATGGCCATGACTATTGCAGCTCCGGGTTGGTGCGCACGACAAGGACAGCGCTGGCTCCGCCGCAAGTGGCGTGCCAGGGCATCGCATTGAGCACCGCAAGATTGGAATTCAACTCGACGCCGGGCGTCAGCCCCACGCAACCGGGGTCGACGCCACGCAAATGCGCTGCGGCTGCGGCGTCGCAGCGCACGGCACGGACCCAGACCCGCAGGGCGGCTTCACGCATTCTCGTGGCGTTCTGCAACTGAGTTGTCTCTGGCGCCGCCAGCAGTCCTGGTGGTTTCTCCAGGGACCAACCGCCGCCGCCCGATGATTGGACGGCCATCCCGCGGTCTTGTGGCCGATCATATCCAACTCGGTCGACGCGCGGTTGCAACGGCTCGCGGCATACCCAATGCCATGCGGCATCGCACGCAAATGCTCCGGCTGGTGCGCGACGTCGCGCAGCGGGACAAGACGGCACCGCCGTTGCAGTGGATCATGGACAGTGGCGAGGACCGCGGCTCGCGACCACGACCGACAGTCATCTGGCGTGCCGTATCGCCCGCGCGGTGGAGCACGCCGGCGGGGCGGACTCGACCTGCAGTACGACACCGAAGACCCTCTGTTGCAGGTGCATTGGCGCTGTTGATGCGGCGGCCGTGTCGCAGTCGGACGTTCGAGGCGCGATCCGGGCCGATCGAGGGTGTTGCCCCGCCGCGGTGCTCTAGGCGCTACCGATGAGGATGCCGGTGGCGAATACCAGCAGTCCGCCCACGACGACCTGCAGCACCGCCAAGCCGAACGCCGTGTCCATGTAGCGCTTGCGGATCCATGCAATCACCGCCAGCTCGATCCCGACCACGGCGAACGCCAGCGTCGTCGCCATCCGGAAATGCGGGATCAGAAAGGGCAAGGCGTGGCCGAGACCGCCCAGTGTGGTCATCGCGCCGGTGATGCCGCCGCGCAGCCAGGGGCTGCCACGGCCGGTCAGCGATCCGTCGTCGGAAATCGCTTCGGCGAACGCCATGCTGATGCCGGCACCGATCGCCGCGGCGACGCCGACGAGGAAGGTGGCCCAGGTCTGGTGGGTGGCGAATGCCGCGGCGAACAGCGGTGCCAGCGTCGACACCGATCCGTCCATCAGGCCGGCGAGCCCAGGCTGGACGAACTGCAGCACGAAGGCGCGGCGCTGGGCCTCGCGTTCGCTGTGGATCGCCTGCGGGGTGATGAAGCGGTCGCCGAGGGTTTCGGCCTTGGTCTCATGCTCGGCCTCGGCGGCGGCAAGATCGCCGAGGAGTTGGCGGATCCCGGTGTCGGTGGCGTACCGGGCCGCCTTGGCGTAGAACATGCGCGACTCGGCCTCCATGAATTCGGCCTGGGCGCGGAACTTGTCGAGGTCGATCGGCTGCATCAGCCACAACGGCTTGCGCTCGATGAAGCCACGCACGTCCTGCCGGCGGATCAGCGGGATGCGGTCACCGAAACGGGCGCGGTAGAGTTCGAGCAGGCGGTGACGATGGGTGTTCTCCTCGGCGGCCATGCCGCGGAACAATTGCGCGGTGTCGGGATAGGCACCCGCCAGGGCTTCCGCGTACTGACTGTAGATCCGCGCATCGTCCTCCTCGAGCGAGATGGCGAGCGCCAGCAACTGCTGTTCGGTCAGTTGGGAGAACTGCAACGGGGCTGTTCCGCGGGACAGCCCGGGCACGGCGAACAACGATGCCAGATTCATTGCGGCGGCTCGATGGTGGACATGCGGACATTGTCGGCAGCACGGTTTCTGCTGGCAATGCGACTCTTAGAATCGGTCCGATAGAGCCGGACAATGGAGCATTGCGTGAGTGACACTCAAATCGACGTCGACCTGGATACCCGCGGGTTGAACTGCCCGCTGCCAATCCTCAAGGCCAAGAAGGCGCTGGCGCAGATGCAGAGCGGGCAGGTGCTGCGAGTGGTGTCCACCGACGCCGGGTCGGTGCGCGACTTCCAGGCGTTCGCGCGTCAGACCGGGAACGCGCTGATCGAGCAGACGACCGAGGGCGGGGAGTATCACCACCTGCTGCGCCGCCGTTGAACGGCGGCGCGGACCAGCAGGGCGATCAGAGTTTCAGCGCGCGCAGGTAGGCGGCGAAGTCGACGCCGGTCTCGGGGTGCGCCAGTCCGAGTTGCACGGTGGCTTCGAGGTAGCCGGCCTTGCTGCCGCAGTCGAAGCGCCGTCCGGCATAGCGATAGGCATAGACCGCCTCTTCCTGCAGCAGCGCGGCGATCCCGTCGGTCAATTGGATCTCGCCGCCCGAGCCGGCCTGCACGTTGCGCAGGTGATGGAAGACCCGCGGGCTGAGGATGTAACGGCCGACCACGCCCTGGGTGGTCGGCGCAGCCTCGGGCGCGGGTTTCTCGACGATCCCGGTCAGCGAGGTCAACCCGGGCAGGATTTCCTGCCCGCTGACGATGCCATAGCGGCGGGTGTGTTCGCGCGGTACCTCTTCGGTGGCGATCACGCTGCGGCCA
>JAKAIB010000242.1 GCA_021814605.1 Pseudomonadota bacterium
CTCAAGCTGCGGGCGATCGACTGCCCGCTGTATCTGCTGGCCGGCGAGACCGATGACATCACGCCGCGCGAACAGGTGTTCGCCGCCGCCCATCTGTGTGCCACGCCGGCCGACCGGGTGAGCCAGCGCGTCGTTCCCGGCGGCCACGTCGGCCTGTTCATGGGAGCCCGCACGCTGAAGGATGCCTGGCCGGAAATCGCCCGGTGGATCAGCGCAAGCGGGGACTGATCGAGGCGACCCGTCTGCGCCGCAAGTGCCGTACGCATCGAATGCCGAACTCCCGCCGTCGGTGCGCCGGCATCTGCCGGAGCATGGGCAGGATATTTTCCGCGCCGCATTCAATGCGGCCTGGCACGGCTATGCGGACCGCGGTGCGGAGCGCGAAACGCTGGCGTTCCGCGTCGCATGGAGCGCGGTCAGGAAGGTCTATCGCAAGGTCGGGGACGACTGGGTCGCCAAATAACCCGAGTCGTCAGCTTTCCGACGCGCGCCGGGGCCGGGCATGAACGGCGTTGGGGTCCAGCTCGCCGAAGTCGGGGAGAAGCGGCACGCGGATCGCGCCCAGATCCTCACGGTCGTACTCGTCAGGCGCGATGCAGGTCATGCGGATCAGCATCACGGCATCGGGGTCGACGCCGACCGCAGCCACCAGCCGCCCGCCGATCCGGAGTTGCGCCAGCAGCGCCTTCGGCACCGCCGGTCGCGCCTCGGCGATCAGGATCGCGTCATAGGGCGCATGGTCGGTCCAGCCGTGGTTCTCTTCGCCATGCATCACATGCACGTTGTCGAAACCGTGCTCGCCCAGCGTCGAAGCCGCCTTCTCGGCGGTCTGCGCAATCGGCTCGACGGTGTAGACCCTCGCCGCGATGCGCGACAGCAGTGCCGCCGCGTAGCCCGAGCCGGTTCCGATCTCGAGCACACGCTCGCCGCCCTGGAGCTGCATCGCCGCGATCATGCGGGCGACCACGCCGGGTTGGGGCATCGTCCGGCCATCGCCGGGGTCGAGCGGTTCGTCCTCGTACGCCGATTCCCACAGCACCTCCGACACGAACGCTTCGCGCGGCACAGCCAGCATGGCGTCGATGACATGCGGATCGTCGATCCCCGCGGCCTCGACGTGATTCCGGACCAACCACTGCCTGCGGGCAGCGAAATCGGGCTTGCTCATGCGGCGTCCTTTCGAAAATCGCAGTGTCCGGCGCCGAGCACCGGCCCGGGACGATGACCCAGAAAGCGCTCGTCGCCGTCGACCTGCCACGCATGCAGGATGTCCGCGCGCAGGATCCGGACCCACTTCTTGTCGACTTCGGCAACGCCGTGCACGCGCAGATGAGTGAGAAGCCGGCTGACGGTTTCCATGGTCAGCCCGAGGTAGCTGCCGATCTCCTCGCGCGTCATCGGAAGCTCGAAGACATCCGCGTTCATTCCCGCCCGGCGCAGCTTGTGCTGCGTCTGCAGGAAGAAGCTCGAGATCTTCTGCGTCGCGCTCAGGCTGCCGAGCATGAACTGGTCATACTCGGCCTGCGCCAGCCCTTCCGACACGTATTCGAGCAGCAGCGCCAGCAATGGCGACGCGACGGTCGTGCGCGCATCGAACGCGTGAATCGGAAACTCGCAGACCAGGGCCGGCGTGGTCAAGGCGACCAGATCGGTGGTGTGGGAGCGGCGCGAAAACCCGCCGAGCCCCATGAATTCGCGCGGCCAATGGAAGCTGATCACCTGCGACTGCCCGTCCTCGCCGAGCTGCACCGATTTGAATGCGCCGCCGGTGACCAGATAGATGTGCTGGTACGGCATCCCGGTATGGATCAGCGTCTCCCCCTTGCGCAGCTCGATGGTGGCGGCAACGTGGGCGGCCACCCCGGCTTTCAACTCGGGCGACAGGTCGACAGGCAGACTGCCAGCGCAGAAATGCGCCTGCGATCGCCAGAACGGCTCGACGAGCGGGTGGCGCTTCATGTGCCGATATTGTCGGCCGCATGCACGATCAGCACGGGCACCGCACTGCGATGTGCCACCGCTTCAGCCACGCTGCCGAGAACCAGTCGCCGAACGCCGCTGCGGCCGTGACTGCCGATGACGATCAGGTCGGCACCCCAGCGCCTCGCCTCGGCGAGGATCACGTCGGCGACGTGTGGCAGCGTCGACGTGGTCTCGGCCAACCCGGTGCCGACATCGCACCCCTGGGCGGCCGCCCGAGTCATCCAGCCGTCGAGCAGCAGGCGGGCGTCGTTCTGCATCACCTCGAGCAGCGCGGGGGCGTACCCGACATAGCTGTGCGATTCCAGCACCGCGACGAAACGCAGCGCCGCCTTCAGGTCGCGCGCCAGCGCGACGGCCTGTTCCGCAGCCGTCTGCGCTGTGCTGCTCGCATCGATGGGGACGAGAATCCTGCTGTAGATCGACATGGCGGCACCGGATGCGGGAGTCGGGAAGACAAGGCGACGGCGGATCGGTTCCCAGGCAGTCAGCCGCGGCTGCGATCGTGCGCTTCGAAGTATCGCCGCGCGTGCGCCACCACCTGGGAGTCGGACGGGTGATCGGACGTCTCGATGCCGAGCACGCGTTCGGCAACCTGCGGATCGTGCCGCTGCAGGTGCTTGAACAGCGCCAGCTTGGCCTGTCCCGGTCCCGTGATCAGGATCCCGGCGGCGTCACTGAGTGCCCGCGCCACGTCGTGGTAGTAGTGCTGATCCTCGTCGGCCTTGCCGGTGCCGACCATCCCCTGCTCGATCACGCCGCGCTTGACGTGCACATGCGGACGGTCCCCGGACGTCACGATGGATTTCTCGACTTCGGCCGGATCGACGTACAGGATCCTGGCCTGCGCGTGATCGATCCAGGCAACGGCATGACGATGCGACATGATCGGCCTCCCTCAACTTTCCATGGTGGATAGGTACGACAGTATCAGCAAATCTGCCTGAACTCAATGCACCGGCCTGGCGCTTTGGCGAAGGAATCTCCACCGGATCCGGGGGCCGTCGGCAACCGCATTGCCGCCCCTCCCCGGTGCCCTCGCGTTCACCGGACCGAGTGTTCCGGGAAGCGACGGCGGGCCATGCCGCGCCCGTCCCTAGACCATGTACTGGCCGCCATTGATGCTGACCGTCGAACCGGTGATGAAACCCGACAGGTCGTCGACCAGGAACGCCACGGCATGCGCAATCTCCTCCGGCCGGCCGAGCCGGCCGACCGGGATCTGCCCGACGATACCGTCGAGCACCTTCGGGTCGACCGCCGCCACCATCTCCGTCGCCGTGTATCCCGGCGCGACGACATTGACCGTGATGCCCTTGTGCGCTGATTCGAGCGCCAGCGCCTTGGTGAAGCCGATCACGCCGGCCTTGGCCGCGGCGTAGTTGGTCTGGCCGAACTGCCCCTTCTGGCCGTTGATCGACGCGATATTGACGATGCGGCCCCAGCCGCGATCCCGCATGCCGCCGATCACCGCGCGGCTCATGTTGAAGCAGGCGTTGAGGTCGTCGTCGATCACCGCGCGCCACTGCTCCGGCGACATCTTGTGCAAGGCGCCGTCCCGGGTAATTCCGGCGTTGTTGATCAACACGTCGACCGGCTGCGCCAAAGCCGCCGCGACTTCCGCCACGCCCCGGGCGCAAGCATCGAAATCGGCCACGTCCCATCGGAAGACAGGGATCGCGGTGCGCTCGGAGAACGCCCTCGCCGCCGCATCGTTGCCGCGATAGGTGACCGCGACGCGCAGGCCGTCGCGCTGCAACCGCTCGGCGATCGCCGCGCCGATGCCGCGCGTTCCGCCGGTAACCAGTGCCAGTCTCGCCATGCACGTGCTCCTCGTCTCGGCCACCGGATCGGCGGCCGCCACTCAACCGCGAGCCTTGCGAGACACAGGCGCCGCCGGATTCCGCGTCGCCGTCACTGCCGCTCGCTCCCCCGGCGTGGCAACCGCCCGGGTCACCTCGCCCTGGGCCTGCCGCATGGCGTCGAATGCCTGGGCCGTGAAGTCGGCCATTCCCTTGAGAAACGCCTGCGCCGGCGCAACGGCGGCGGAAAACTGCCCCGCGCCATCACCGCCGCCCGGGGCCATCGTTTCCTGCAGGCGGCGCATGCCACCGGTCAGCGCCCCGGCCATTTCCGCCTGCGTCCCGGCGGCGATTTCGGCAAGCCGCCGCCCATACTCTGCCGCGCGGTCGCCGTTGCTGCGCAACGGATGCCCGGCCTGCGCGTTCATCAGTTCCTGCAGATCGCGTGCCGAAAACGCCGCCTCGAACAGTTGCGTCGCGTCGCGCGTCGAATCGCGCAGCATTTCGAGATTGAGCCGGGTCACCTGCTCCAGGCCGTCGAGAACGGTCCTGCCGACATGGAATGCCGACTCCAGTTCGACCCGCTGCAGCGCTTGCATCTGTTCCGTCGCGCCCATGACACACCTCCGCATCTGACGTGAAATTGTTCACAAAGTGTCGGCCACGATATGACATCCTGACTTGATTTACATCATTTGCGGCGACCAATCGTCCCTCGCCGAGGGGCGATCCCGCGGCCGGCGCCTGCACCCCGTCTCAATCCCGGGCGAACAGCAGCTTGTGGACGGTGTCGTTGTCGATCGGTTCGTCGAACAGATCGCGGGCCAGGATCTCGCTGCCGAGCAGTTGCGGCGCAAACAGCAGATCGGGCTGGACGCGCCGGATCTTGTTGAGGTGGCGCGGATCGTTCACGCCGGCGATGGTTCGCACGGCCGGCGCGAGCTCCTTCACCGCGAGCACCGCAAACGCGTTCTCGGCGTCGTCGTCGCGCAGC
>JAKAIB010000243.1 GCA_021814605.1 Pseudomonadota bacterium
AACAACGTCTGGGTCGATGCCAACCTCAAGGAAACGCAGTTGCGCGACGTGCGCATCGGCCAGCCGGCGAAGGTCGTCGCCGACACCTACGGCGGCGATGTCACCTACACCGGGCATGTCGTCGGCCTGGCTGCCGGCACCGGCGCCGCATTCTCGCTGCTGCCGGCGCAGAACGCCACCGGCAACTGGATCAAGGTGGTGCAGCGGCTGCCGGTGCGGATCGCCCTCGACCCGAAGCAGCTCGCCGCGCATCCGCTGCGCGTGGGCATGTCGACCGAGGTCACGGTGGACATCAGCGACCATTCCGGCGCACCCGTGGTCGACGCACCGCCGCGCGGCCCGGCGGCGCAGACCGACGTCTACGCCGCCGACTGGAAGCGTGCCGACACGCTGGTCAACGCCATCATCGCCGGCAACGCCGGCAACGGCCACAAGGCCCGCTGAACGGAGCGCGCGATGACCACCACCCTCGAGATCGAGGAAGCCGCCGCCGGCGCGGTCCCCGAGCCCGCGCCGGCGACGCCCACGCACCTGACGCCGCTCAAGGGCAGCGCGCTGGTGCTGGGGACGTTCGCACTGTCGCTGGCGACGTTCATGAACGTGCTCGACACGTCGATCGCCAATGTGTCGATCCCGGCGATCGCCGGCGACCTCGGTGTCAGCTCGTCGCAGGGCACCTGGGTGATCACCTCGTTCGGCGTGGCCAACGCGATCGCGGTGCCGCTCACCGGATTCCTGGCGCAGCGCTTCGGCGCGGTCAAGGTGTTCGTCGCCAGCATGCTGCTGTTCACCCTGTTCTCGTTCCTGTGCGGACAGGCGCCGACCATCGGGATCCTCATCCTGTTCCGGGTGCTCCAGGGCGCCAGCGCCGGGCCGATGATTCCGCTGTCGCAGACGCTGCTGCTGTCGAGCTATCCGCCGCAGCGCGCCGGGATGGCGATCGCGATGTGGTCGATGACCACGCTGGTCGCGCCGATCACCGGGCCGCTGCTTGGCGGCTGGATCACCGACAACATCTCCTGGCCGTGGATCTTCTACATCAACGTGCCCGTCGGCCTGCTGGCCACGGCGATCACGCTGAGCATCTACGGCAACCGGGAGACCCCGATCCGCAAGCTGCCGATCGACTGGACCGGCCTGACCCTGCTGGTGATCTGGGTCGGTTCGCTGCAGGTCATGCTCGACAAGGGCCAGGAACTCGACTGGTTCGGGTCCAACGTGATCATCGCGCTGGCGGTCGCCGCGGTGGTCGGCTTCGTGCTGTTCCTGATCTGGGAGATCTACGACGAGCATCCCGTCGTCGACCTCACGCTGTTCAAGATCCCGAACTTCACCCTCGGAACCATCATGCTGGCGCTGGCCTACGGCATGTTCTTCGGCAGTCTGGTGCTGCTGCCGCTGTGGCTGCAGGAGTTCGTCGGCTACACCGCGACCGATGCCGGCGAGGTGCTGGCGTGGGTGGGGCTGTTCGCGCTGCTGCTTTCGCCGGTGCTGGGCCGCTACATGCACCTGGTGGACACGCGCTGGATCAGCAGCTTCTCGTTCCTGACCTTCGCGCTGGTGTTCTGGATGCGCTCGCGCTTCACCACCGGCGACAGCTATTGGGAATATTCGCTGCCGACGCTGATCCAGGGCATCGCGACCGCGACGTTCTTCATCCCGCTGCTGGGCATCATCCTCGGCGGCCTGCCGCCGCAGCGGATCGCGGCGGCGTCGGGGCTGTCGAACTTCGCGCGCATCACCGCCGGGTCGTTCGGCACGTCGATCTACACCACGTGGTGGGCCAACCGCGCCGACCTGCACCACGAGCAGCTCGTCAGCCATATCTACGCGGGCAATCCGGTCTCCAGCCCGATCATCCAGGGCATGCAGGCACACGGCTTCACGGTCGAGCAGGCGCTCGGGGTGGTCAACCGGCTGATCGACCAGCAGTCCTACACCATCGCGGTGGACGAGATGTTCCGTCTCAGCGCGTGGCTGTTCGTCGCCATGGTCGCCATCGTGTGGATGGTCAGGCCGAAGCGCGGCGGGAGCGCCGGCAGCGACGCCGCCGCCGGGGCACACTGAGCGCAGGCCGCGCCTGGGCGCGGCTTGCGGCACAATGCACGCGCCATGGAAGACGCCGCGCCCGATCCGACCCGCATCATTGCCATCCGCCACGGCGAGACCGACTGGAACGCCGCGGCACGCATCCAGGGACACACCGATATCGCGCTGAACGCGCGGGGGCTGGAGCAGGCGCGGCTGGCCGCGGCCGCACTCGCCGACGAACCGGTCGCGGCGGTCTACGCCAGCGACCTGCGGCGTGCCTGGCAGACCGCCGAGGCGATTGCCGCGCATCACGGTCTGCCGGTGGAGCGCGATCCGGCGCTGCGCGAGCGCCGCTTCGGTGCCTTCGAGGGTCACAGCTTCGCGGCGCTCGAACCGCTGCATCCGGAGCTCTGCAGCCGCTGGCGGCATCGCGATCCCGACTTTGCCGCGCCGGGGGGCGAGACGCTGCGCGACTTCGCGGCCCGTGCGCAGGCGGCGCTGCTGCGCATCGCCGACCGGCATCCGGGCCAGCTCATCGTCGTCGCGGTGCACGGCGGCGTGCTGGACGCCTTCTATCGCGCGGCCACGGGCCAGGACCTGCAGGCACCCCGCAGCTTCGAACTGCGCAACGCGGCGTTCAATCGGTTGCTCTACGCGCAAGGCCGGTTGAGCCTGATCGGCTGGGCCGACACGGCGCATCTCGAAGCCGCGCTGAACGAGCACGTCGCTTGAGCGCCGCCGGCGGCGCGGCTTTGGCATGGTTGCAACAGCGGCGCGGCGAGATTCCCCGCGGACGCGGGGGTAGTCGCTAGACTTGCCGGCTGCTCCGGCTTCCATCGCGATCGTCATGCCTCGTTTCCTGACCTTTCGTCGTCTGTGCCTCATCGGGCTAGGGGCGGCACTGATCGGCCCGTCGGCGCACGCCGGCCTGGGCCGCGCGCTGGCCGATGCATCGCAGGACGGCCACGTCGTCGCCGGTGCGCAGCGCTTCGCGGCCCAGAGTGCTTCGGCTGCGACCGGTGTGGCGGCGGTCCAGACCCAGACCGTCGAGACGACGCAGGGCGCCACCGTGACCGAATACGCGAATGCCGCGGGAACGGTGTTCGCCATCACCTGGAAAGGGCCGTTCAAGCCCGACCTGCAGCAGCTGCTCGGCGACTATTTCGGCGGCTATGTCCAGGCCGCGCGCAGCGTGCTTCCGCAGCCCGGGCAATCGCGGGTGAGCGGGAACGACATCGTCGTCCGCAGCGCGGGACGCATGCGTGGCTTCGTCGGCGCGGCTTGGGTGCCATCGCTCGTGCCCACCGGGTTCGACCCGTCCACCCTTCAGCCGTGAGCACCCCGCCGATGCCCAGCCGCTTCCTTCTCACCGTGTCGCGTTCCGTCGCCTGTGCCGTCATCTGCGGCGCCGCCCTGCTGCTGTCTGCGTGTGGCGGCGGAGGCGGTTCATCGTCCACGACAGCCGGCACGGCCAGCCCGACGACACCGACCAGCGCCGCATCGAGCCCGGCGCCGACGAGCACGGCGTCGAGTCCCCCGCCGGCGGCGACGAACAACGTGGCCACGGTCAGCATCCGGCAGATTGAGTCCAATACCACGACGCTGACGGTGAACTCGCCGTACGTCTCGGTCACGATCTGCGACGCCAGCGGCAATTGCCAGACGGTCCCCGACGTGCTGGTCGACACCGGGTCGGCCGGACTGCGGTTGTTCGCCAACAAGGTCAGCCTCAACCTGCCGGCCATCCAGGCCGGAAGCGGCGAGCTGGCGGCGTGCGCACAGTTCGCGTCGGGCTATGCCTGGGGCAGCATGCGCAGCGCGACCGTGAAGATCGCCGGCGAGTCGACGACCACCGCGATCCCGATCCAGTTGATGAGCGATCCCTCGCTTCCTGCGGCGCCGTCGCAGTGCAGCGCCCAGGGCGCCAATTTCGCCTCGGGTTTCGCGGGCATCGCCAACGGCATTCTCGGCATCAGCAATTTCAGCCGCGATTGCGGATCGGCCTGCACCACCAGCACCCGTCCCGGCGTGTATTACGCCTGCAGCGGGAGCAGTTGCTCCCCGTCGACTGCTGCGCTGGCGCAGCAGGGGACCAACCCGATCATCGCCTTTGCCGTCGACAACAACGGCAGCACGCTCGACCTGCCGCCGGTGGATCCGGGCGGAGCGCTGAGCGTCAACGGAACGCTCACCTTCGGCGTCGGCACGCAGGCGGACAACGCACCGCCGAGTACGGCGGTGCGATTCCCGGTGGACCAGAGCGGCAATTTCATCATCGCGGTCAACGGTCAGACGGGCTACGGATTCGTCGACAGCGGGTCGAACGGCACGTATCTCGATCTGGCCGGCGTGCCGCAATGCTCCAGCGTCGCGGGCTTCTACTGCCCGACCATCCCGTTCAGCCTGTCGATCATGACCGCCGGATACCAGGGAACGCCGACCAAGACGCAGCAGGTGACCATCGGCAATGCCGAGACCATGTTCAGCAGCGGATACACCGCGCTTCCCGCGCTGGGCGGCACCGCCGCGATCACCAATTTCGTCGACCTCGGCCTGCCGTTCTTCTACGGCCGTCCTATCACCACGGGACTCGAAGGGACCGATCCCGCCGCACCCTACGGCTACTGGGCGTACTGAGCGCGGTGCGGCGCGGTCATGCCGTGCCGCCGAACAGATCACCCGCCGGGCGCTGTGGCGCGGCCAGGCCGAGGTGGGCGTAGGTCGCGGCGGTGG
>JAKAIB010000244.1 GCA_021814605.1 Pseudomonadota bacterium
GACCGTCACAAGCCGCCGCGACGCCACCAAGGCCGCGTTCGAGGCGAACAAGCTGTCGAAGCGGCTGCATCGTCTGGTGGGCCAGGCGATCGGCGACTTCAACATGATCGAGCACGGCGACAGGGTCATGGTGTGCATGTCCGGCGGCAAGGACAGCTACGCACTGCTCGACCTGCTGCTGTCGCTGCGCGAGCGCGCGCCGGTGCAGTTCGAGCTGGTGGCGGTCAATCTCGACCAGAAGCAGCCCGGCTTTCCCGCCGACGTCCTGCCCGACTACCTGGCGAGCCGGGGCGTGCCGTTCCGCATCGAGGAGCAGGACACCTACTCCATCGTCCGCCGGGTGATCGAACCGGGCAAGACCACCTGCGGGCTGTGTTCGCGGCTGCGCCGCGGCATCCTCTATCGCGTTGCCGGCGAACTGGGCGCGACCAAGATCGCGCTCGGCCATCACCGCGACGACATGGTCGAGACCTTCTTCCTCAACCTGTTCTTCGGCGGCCAGCTCAAGGGCATGCCGCCCAAGCTGGTCAGCGACGATGGTCGCAACGTGGTCATCCGGCCGCTCGCCTACGTCAACGAGGCCGACCTGGCGCGCTGGGCGCAGATCCGCGAGTTCCCGCTCATTCCCTGCAGCCTGTGCGGCAGCCAGGAGAACGCGCAGCGCCGGCAGATCAAGGCGCTGCTGCGGCAGTGGGAGCGTGAGCATCCGGGGCGGGTCGACAACGTGTTCGGCGCGCTGTCGCGCGTGACGCCGTCGCACCTGATGGATCGCACGCTGTTCGACTTCGCCGGGCTCAAGGCGACCGGCGCCCCGTTCGCCGGGGGCGACATCGCCTTCGACGAGGAACCTTGCGAGACGGCTGACGCCGCCGGCGTCGTCCGCTGGGTCGGGCGCGGCCCTGGGGAGGCGGGCGCCGCCGGCGATTGCGCCTGAGGCCGTTACCGCGGCGGCCCGATGCGTCGCGGCAGGCGGCGGCTGCGCTGGCGACGGCGAACTTCGCGTTGCACAATCTGTCGAAATTGCAGCGACCGGCGCATCGCACCGGTCCCGACGGGAAGGAAACCCACCGTGAATCCACGCCGCGCCAGATCAGTCGTCGCCACCTTCGCGCTGCTGCTGCCGGCGCTGCTCCTCGGCGGATGCGCGAGCCTGAACGCCGTGCGCGCCACCGTGGTCACGCCGAACGCGGCGCCGCAGGCGCTGGTCGGGGCCCGCGTCCAGGTGCAGGCCGCCCCGCTCAACGCCGACAGCACCGATGCCGAGACGTTCCAGTCGGCGGTGGTCCAGGCCATGACCGCCGCCGGCATGGTGCCGGTGATCGGCCAGCAGGCGCCATATGCCGCGCGCTTCGACTATCGCGTGCGCATCGACCTGGAGGCGACGTACGGTCCGTCGGTCTGGCCGCCGCCGGTGCTGCTGCCCAACGGCGGGGTGTATTTTCCCGGCGGCTACGGCGGCGGGGGCTGGTTCGGCGGCTGGATGCTGGTGCCGAACTGGTACGACCGCAGCCTGACGCTGGAGATCCGCGATGTCGCCACGGGCGCGCTGGTGTGGCGCTCGGTTGCCACGACCGGCGGCTACGAATCGGCGCTCGCACCGGTGGCGCTGCCGCTGGCGCAGGCGGCGCTGCGGGGCTTCCCGGCGGAAACCGGGCGGCGCAAGCTGGTGCTGCCAGCGCAGTAGCGAACCGGTCGGCGCCCGGACGCGCGCCAACCGGCCCGGCTGCGTCAGAGGAACAGCTGCGTGACCGGGTTGTCGGTCTCTTCGGCGTGCTGGTAGCCGAGCTGGTCGAGGAAGCGCGCGAACTCGCGCCGGTCCGTCGGCGGGACCTGGATGCCGACCAGCACGTGGCCGTTGTCCCCGCCCTGGTTGCGGTAGTGGAACAGGCTGATGTTCCAGTGCGGGTTCAGGCTGTCGAGGAAGCGCATCAGCGCGCCGGGCCGTTCGGGAAAATCGAAACGCACCAGCCGCTCGTTCTCGGCCAGGCTGCGGCCGGCGGCGTCGCGCGGCGCGGGGCCGCCGACGAGGTGGCGCAGGTGCACCTTGGCGAGTTCGTTGTCGGTCAGGTCCAGCGTCGGATAGCCGGCGCGCTCGAAGATCTGCGCCATCTTCTGCGCGTCGTCGCGGCCGTTGACCGTCAGCCCGACGAACACGTGCGCCTGCTCCGGCGCGTTGATGCGGTAGGTGAACTCGGTGACGTTGCGGCTGCCGACCAGGCCGCAGAGGCGGCGGAAGCTGCCCGGACGCTCCGGGATGGTGACCGCGTACAGCGCCTCGCGGGCCTCGCCGACCTCGGCGCGCTCGGCGACGAAGCGCAGCCGGTCGAAATTCATGTTCGCCCCGCAGGTCACGGCGACCAGCGTCTCGGCCTTGAGCTTGTGCTGCGCCGCATACTGCTTGAGCGCGGCGACCGACATCGCGCCGGAGGGCTCGAGGATGCTGCGGGTGTCTTCGAACACATCCTTGATGGCCGCGCTGACTGCGTCGGTGTCGACGACGACGAAGTCGTCGACCAGTTCGCGCACGAGGCGGAAGGTTTCGCGCCCGACCTGCTTGACCGCGGTGCCGTCGCAGAACAGCCCGACCTCGGACAAGGTCACGCGCCGCCCCGCCTGGACGCTGCGCAGCATCGCATCCGAATCGACCGTCTGCACGCCGATCACCTTGATACCGGGGCGCACGGCCTTGATGTAGGCGGCGACTCCGGAGATCAGCCCGCCGCCGCCGATCGCGCAGAACACCGCATGGATCGGCGCCTGGTGCTGGCGCAGGATCTCCATGCCGATCGTGCCCTGGCCCGCGATCACGTCCGGATCGTCGAACGGATGGACGAAGGTCAGCGCCTGTTCGTCCTGGAGCGAGAGGGCGTGGGCGTAGGCGTCGCTGTAGCTGTCGCCCTGCAGGACGATGTCGACGCTTCCGCCGCCGAAGGCGCGCACGGCGTCGATCTTGACCTTGGGCGTGGTCGCGGGCATCACGATCACGGCCCGGCAGCCCAGGCGATGCGCCGATAGCGCCACGCCCTGGGCGTGATTGCCCGCGGACGCGCAGATCACGCCGCGGGCGCGGTCCTGCGCGCTCAGCCCGGACATCTTGTTGTAGGCGCCGCGCAGCTTGAAACTGAACACCGGCTGGGTGTCCTCGCGCTTGAGCAGCACCCGGTTGTGCAGCCGGCGCGACAGGTTGCGCGCCGGATCGAGCGCCGATTCGATGGCCACGTCGTAGACCCGAGCGTTCAGGATGCGCTGCAGATAATCGCTATGCTTCGCGGCCATTTGTATGGGGGCTTTCGGGAGAAGAGATTGATTTTATGCGGCTGCGCTCGACAGGCCCTGCGTTCCGGCGGTCCGTGGACGCGTCCGGCGGCCCTGCGGGCAGGGACGGACCGGTGGCACAGCCGTGCCGGGCGGAGCGCCGCGTGATCGCGCTGGCGGATCGGCTGGTGCCCGACATCGTGCTCCCCGTCCAGGCGCTCTGGGCGGAGGCATTGCGGGCTGCGGCAGGCCCGGTCGGGCTGTACGTGCTGGCGGCGACCAGTTTCGTCGCCGCCACGCTCGCACCGCTGGGATCGGAAGCCATTCTGCTCGTCGTCGTCGCCGCGCAACCCCAGCATGCGCTGGCCGCAGTGACGATCGCGACCGTCGCCAACACGGCCGGTGGCATGACGACCTATGCGCTCGGGCGCTGGGCCCGGCGCTGGCACACGCCCGATGCCTGGCGCTGGGCGCCGTCGGTGCAGCGCTGGGGCGCGCCGATGGCCGCGCTGGGCTGGTTGCCGGGCGTCGGCGATGCCATCGTCGCGGCGACGGGCTGGCTGCAGATCGATCCGCTGGCCTGCGCCCTTTGGACCGCGTTCGGCCGCGGGCTGCGCTACATCGCCGTCGCCGGGCTTGCTTTCGCCCTGTGACACGAGCGCGGGCAAAAAAAACCCGGACAGATAGACTATCTGTCCGGGGAGTAATTCCACCAAAGGAGGAGGGTGGAGGAGACAAGCGGGGCGCCGAAACCGTCGACGCATGGCGGCATATTAGAAGATGCTTATTTTCTTTTCCAGCCCTCTCGCTCGGAAGGGGATTGACCGAGAAAGCGGCGTCATTTTGAAAAAATGACGATAAATCAATAGATTGCAGACTCCCGGGGGAAGATTCTGGTCGGTGTCTGAACACCCTATCGCGAGAAAGCTGTGGCGAATTTGATTCGGCGCAAACCTTCCGCTGTCGATCGTCGCCACGACGCGTCAGGCCGGATCGATTGCGCATCGAGGCGAGGGCCCCGATCGCCGCGCATCGGGGCGCGGGAGTGGCGGGATTCAATCGAGGAGCAGTGACGATGCAGTGCACAGTGCAATGGGAAGGCGATGACGGCATGGCCTTCGCGGCCCACACCGAGACGGGTCATGTCCTGCGGATGGACGGTGCGCCGGCGTCCGCTCCGGGCGAGCCCGGGGGGCACAACCTCGCCCCGCGTCCGATGGAAACCGTGCTCGCCGGCACCGGCGGTTGCACCGCCTACGACGTGGTCTACATCCTGAAGAAGGCGCGGCAGGACGTCCGGGGATGCACCGTGCGCCTGGACGCCGAACGGGCGCCCACTGATCCGAAGGTGTTCACCCGGATTCACATGCATTTCACCATTACAGGTCACGGCCTCCGCACCGATATGGTGCATCGCGCCGTCGAG
>JAKAIB010000245.1 GCA_021814605.1 Pseudomonadota bacterium
GGGTCAAGCCACGCCGCCGCGCGCGCACCAGCAGTGTCGAGATCGACCGTCGCGCTGCTCTCCACCACTTCCGACAGTGCGGTCAACCCGACCCAATTGCCGCTGTAGCGCGACAGGGCCCAGCCGTACAGACCGAACTCCAGTATCTCGGCCACGCTGGCCGGGGAGACTGTCGGCATGCGGAAGGCCTGGAACGCCAGATCGCTCTGGTACGGGAACGACGAGGACACGCAGCCGTGGTCGTCGCCGGCAACCACCAGCACCCCGCCATGGGGCGACGAGCCGTAGGCGTTGCCGTGCTTGATGGCGTCGCCTGCGCGGTCCACTCCCGGGCCCTTGCCGTACCACATGGCGAATACGCCGGCGGCGCTGCGCTCAGGGTCGGACTCCACCCGCTGGGTGCCCAGAACCTGGGTGGCGGCGAGTTCTTCGTTGACCGCCGGCACGAAGCGGATGCCGTGCTCGGTGAACTTGTCGCCGGCCTTCCAGATCGCCAGGTCCACCATGCCGAGCGGCGATCCGCGGTAGCCGCTGACGAAGCCGCGGGTGTCCAGCCCGCGCGCGGCATCCAGGGCGCGCTGCATGATCGGCAGTCGCACCAGCGCCTGGGTTCCGCTGAGGAACACGGTGCCGCAGGTGGCCCAGAGGTTGTCCGACAGACGGTAGTCGGGGCGGGCGAGGGTGTCGCCTGCGGCCGGTGGCGTGTCGCATACCGCATTCATGGTGCCTGTCTCCTCGCGTGCGGCCTGCGGCGTTGCCGCCATGGCTGCGCACGTATGCAATTATTTTGATGAGCAAACCATAGTTGCATCGGCAGGGAAATGGATCCTCGTTTCGTCCATAATTGCTAAATCTCCAGAGCATTCATCCCTGAAATCTGCGATGGCGGAGGAAATCGTTCTCGACGCGTACAGCCTGCGGATCCTGGAAGAATTGCAGCGTGATTCGCGCCAGACGGTGCAGCAGATCGCCGAACGGGTCGGTCTGTCGGCAACGCCATGCTGGAAGCGCATCAAGGATCTGGAGGCGGCCGGCGTGGTGCGCGGCTACGCCGCGGTGGTGGACCGGACCAAGGTTGGCCTGAAATTGCTGGTGGTGGCGGAGGTCAACCTCGGTCACCACAGCGAGGACCTGGTGCAGCAGTTCGAGCGCGCGGTGGCGGCCACGCCGCAGATCGTGCGCTGCTACTCCACGACGGGGCAGGCGGATTACGTGCTGACCGTGCTCGTACCCGACATCGAGCGCTACGACCGCTTCCTGCACGAGGTGATGTTCAAGCTACCCGGTGTGACGCATCTGCGCTCGAGCATCGTGCTCAGGGAAGTCAAGGCCGAGACGCGCCTGCCCGTGGACGTGTCGACGGATCGACCGCCGCGCAGAGGCCGCAGGAAGCCGGCATGACTGCCGGCTGATCGCAGGCGGCGCGCGGGATCGTCCGGACTGATGGTCGAAAAAAAGGAACGGCCGCGTTTGCGGCCGTTCCTCGATTCGAAATCATGGTCGGGGTGAGAGGATTCGAACCTCCGGCCTCTACGTCCCGAACGTAGCGCTCTACCAGGCTAAGCTACACCCCGATGTCTTCGTCGCCCCCTGGGCGGATCCCATCTGGAATCAGGCCCCATGCAGTACCTCACATGGTGCGCTCCAAAGAGTAAGCGCATAAGTCTAGCAGAGACTGTTTCGCGGGGCCAGCGGGCAGCCGGTTGATCGCGCGTTCGGCCATCTCGATTTCACCGCGCGCTGCGTCGCGCACGGCATCCATCGCGCCGCAGCGATGCACGACGGCCATCACGGCATCGAGTGCGCTGGTGTCACCCTTGCGAATGGCGTCCTCGATCAGTTCGCGGTCCGGGGCCGGACTGCGCTGCATCGCGACGATCAGCGGCAAGGTCGGCTTGCCTTCGCGCAGATCGTCGCCGATGTTCTTGCCGAGTTCGGCCGAATTCCCGCTGTAATCGAGCAGGTCGTCGATGAGCTGGAAGGCCGTGCCGATCGCGCGTCCCGCGGCGGCGCTGGACTCCTCGATGGCTTCGCCGGCACCCGCGAGCACTGCGCCGATGCGTGCCGCGGCCTCGAACAGCTTCGCCGTCTTGAAGCGGATCACCTGCATGTAGCGCTGTTCGTCGACCTCGGGGTCGTGCATGTTGAGCAGCTGCAGCACTTCGCCTTCGGCGATCACGTTGGTCGCGTCGGCGAGAATCTCCAGGATGCGCAGGCTGCCCACCGACACCATCATCTGGAAGGCGCGCGAATAGAGAAAGTCGCCGACGAGCACGCTGGCGGAGTTGCCGAACAGCGCATTGGACGTTTCGCGGCCGCGCCGCATCGACGATTCGTCGACCACGTCGTCGTGGAGCAACGTTGCGGTGTGGATGAGTTCGATCACGGCGGCCATGATGTGCTGCTGCGGCCCCCCGAACCCCAGCGCCTTCGCCACCAGCAGCAGCAGCGCGGGCCGCAGTCGCTTGCCGCCGCCCGAAACGATGTAGGCGCCGATGGTGTTGATCAGCGCCACCTCGGACGCGAGATGCTTGTGGATCGCGCGGTCGACCGCCTCCATGTCGTGGGAAATCGGGGCGAAGACGGAACTGATCGAAGCGGCATTCGCCATGATTGACGTGGGGCGGTAGAGACGACGTGAATTGCCCAGCGGGCGGAACGGGCGCCTTGGCGCGTCGTCCGCTGCAGGTTCCGTCATTCTATGGAGACCGACGGCGCGGACGGGCCGGAGAACCGGCGGCGACCGGCCCTCGTGGCGCGGGCGAAGCGAAATCTGTCGAAACGGTGTCGCAAGTGCTAGAATGAAAAGCTTTTTCAAGGTCCGCGCCGGATGGCTTGCGCGGTTTTTCGATGAGGTGAACTTATGTATGCGGTCATAAAAACCGGCGGCAAGCAGTACCGCGTCGCTGCCGGCGAAAAGATCAAGGTAGAACAGATGCCGGCAGACGTAGGTCAGGACATCGTGCTCGATGAGGTGCTCGCCGTGGTCAACGGCGATGACGCCAGGATCGGCACTCCCCTGGTCGACGGCGCCAAGGTGACGGCCAAGGTGCTGTCGCACGGGCGGCACGACAAGGTGCACATTTTCAAGATGCGCCGCCGCAAGCACTACCAGAAGCGGCAGGGGCATCGCCAGAACTACACCGAACTGCAGATCGAGGCCATTTCGGCGTAAGGAGTTCAGACATGGCACAGAAAAAAGGTGGCGGCTCAACCCGCAACGGACGTGATTCCGAGGCCAAGCGCCTGGGCGTGAAGGTGTATGGCGGCCAGGGCATCCTGGCCGGCGGCATCATCGTGCGCCAGCGCGGGACGCGGTTCCACGCCGGTCACAATGTCGGCATCGGCAAGGATCACACGCTGTACGCGCTGATCAATGGTCGCGTCGAGTTCAGCCAGAAGGGCGCTCTCAACCGCCATTTGGTCAGCGTCGTCGCCGACTGAGCGGATTCGCCGGGCCGGTGCGGTCCGGCCGAGTTCCGGGGGAATCCCCCGACAACGCCCCGGCGGGAGATGCCCGGCACGTCGTGTGCTTCCGGCATCGCCTGCCGGGGTTTTCTGTTTTGCGAGCGTAACGAGACAGCCCAGTGAAGTTCGTCGATGAGGTCGTGATCGAGGCCTACGCCGGAAACGGCGGGAACGGGTGCGTCTCGTTTCGCCGCGAGAAATTCATCCCGTTCGGGGGACCGAACGGCGGCGACGGCGGACGCGGCGGGCATGTGATCGCGCGCGCCGACGTCAACCTCAACACCCTGGTCGACTTCCGCTTCGCCAAGGTGCACCGCGCGCGTAGCGGCGAACACGGTCGCGGATCCGACCAGTACGGCGCCGGTGGCGAGGACAAGGTGCTGCGCATGCCGGTCGGCACGCTGATCTACGACGACGAGACCGGCGAACTGATCGTCGACCTCGTTCGCGACGGACAGGAATTCGTCATTGCGCGCGGCGGCAACGGCGGCCTTGGCAACCTGCACTTCAAGTCGAGCGTCAATCGTGCACCGCGGCAGCACACCGAAGGGCAGGAGGGTGAGCATCGCCGCCTGCGACTCGAACTCAAGGTGCTCGCCGACGTCGGCCTGCTCGGCTTGCCGAACGCGGGCAAGAGCACGCTGATCGCCGCGGTGTCGAATGCGCGGCCGAAGATCGCGGACTATCCGTTCACCACGCTGCATCCCAACCTCGGCGTCGTCCGCCTCGGGCCGGGCCGCAGCTTCGTGATCGCGGACATTCCGGGATTGATCGAAGGCGCGGCGGAAGGCCACGGACTGGGCCACCAGTTCCTGCGCCACCTGCAGCGCACCCGGCTGTTGCTGCACATCGTCGACATGTCGCCGGGTGAATCGTCCGATCCGGCGAAGGACGTGCGCAGCATCGTTGCCGAGCTCAAGAAATACGATCCCGCGCTTGCGGCCAAGCCGCGCTGGCTGGTGCTCAACAAGCTCGACCTGCTCGCGCCGGACGAGCGCGACGACGCGGTCAAGGCGCTGGTCCGGCGGCTGCGGTACAAGGGGCCGGTGTTCCCGATCTCGGCGCTTGCGCGCGAAGGGCTCGATCCATTGCTCCGTGCCATCGGCGAGCATCTCGGGCAGGCGCAACCGGTGCCCGACGCGCAGCCCGACCCGAGGTTTCGTGAAGATGCAGGTGCCTGAACACCCGGTTGGAGAATCGGTCGT
>JAKAIB010000016.1:0-5251 GCA_021814605.1 Pseudomonadota bacterium
GCGATTCCCTTGCGCCGCCCTCATTTGACGTAGGAGTTGAACGCGGACTGGTCATTGCTCGCCGAATCCGGCGTCATGACCTTGCCCGACGGCTCGTAGCCGTTGGCGTGCAGCAGGTAGGCCATGATGTCCGCGTACTCCTTCGGCTTGAGCTGACCCGGCTTGTCAGCCGGCATGTTGGTCGTGACGTACTGGTCGATGCCGCCGATGGTCATGGTCGAGTTGGTCGCCGGCGCGAAGCCGGGCCCGCGCAGTGCCGGGGCGGTGCGGCCCTGCATCGCGTCGCCATGGCACTGTGCGCAATCGGCCGCGTACAACTTCTTGCCCGACACGATCTGCGAGGCGGCGAAATCGGCCTTGTGCTCGGCACCCTCCGTATCGGACACCTGGACCAGCCGGAAGCCGGAGTCTGCGGTCGGGTGGTAGACGGCGGGCTGCAGGTGCGGCTGCTGGTCGACATCGACTTCGGCCGCGGTCGGTCGCAGCGTCCACGGCGACGTGATGCCGCCCAGCGCACCGGACGCGGAGAGACTTGCAATGGCCGTCGAGATCCGCGAGATCAGCCCGCGATGGGCGTCGGCCGCCACGAAGCGCAACGTCCAGTCGGACACATTGGTCCGCGTCGGCTGCACGTCGAAGTGCACGGCGGAATGCGCGCGTTCATAGGCCACGAGGCTCGGGTACCAGACGATGCCGGACCCCACCTTGCCGGCCGCGACGGCGTTGATCACGTCGCCGGTGGTGTTCTCGACGTCGAAATCGCTGTCCTTCTCCTCGGCGGCGATCAGCTGCGCCGGGCTCTTGTAGGCAACGGCGACACCGGCACCGTCAGACCCGGCGGCCGGTGCGGCAAGGCGGAACTTGACGAAGGTGGCCGTCATGTACGGCGCCGAGACCGCCACGCCCTGCTGGAACTGGCTCTGCGTCAATCCGACCGGCACGCCGACGAACACGCTGCAGCGCGTCTGGAGCAGCCGCGTCATGGCGAACTCGGACGTCGCGTGCTTGCCGAGCTCCGCGCTCAGATCGACCTGGCGATAGGCCAGGCCCAGGTGCTTGAACACGGCAGCGGCGACGTGCAGATCCGCATCGTGCGTCGGGCTCGACGGAAACGCGCACAGCGCGACCGGCGCCGCATGCGCGATCGATGCGGCCGACAGTGCGGCCACCGCGAGGAGTGCCGGCTGGAACCGGCGGATGCTGGGAATGAATGCCATGATGAAATTCCAAAAAGGCGGGACGCCACGCCGGCGCCCCGCGAACGCCACATCAGATCAGCTCTTCACCGCGAACACGTACAGCGTGCCGCCCCGCGGGATGTCCTTGGTCATCGTGGCCATCGGGCCGCCCCAGATCGGGTTGGCGCCGCCGTAGCCGGCCAGGATCGCGACATACTCCTTGCCGTCGACCTCGTACACCGAGGGCTGGGCGATGACGCCGCTGGCCAGCTTCGGGCTCTTCCAGAGGACCTTGCCCGTCCGGGTGTCGAAGGCGTAGAGATGCCCGCCGAGCGATCCGCTGAATGCCAACCCGCCGGCGGTGGTGGTCACGCCACCGTTCCAGGGCATCTTGCTCCAGTGGCCCCAGACCTTCTTGCCGGTATCGACGTTGATCGCCTGCACTTCGCCGTAGCCCTTGCTGCCCGCCTCAGGGAAGATGCCGAAGCCTTCGCCCAGGTAGGGCAGGCCCTGCATGTAGCTGACCTTCGATCCGGTGTACGAGCCGCAGGCATGCAGCGTCGGGATGACCACGATGTGGCTCTCGGGGTCATACGACATCGACCACCAGTTCTTGCCGCCGAGGAACTGCGGGCAGGTCTTGACCGTCTGGCCGACCGTGGGGTAGGCCTTGGGGTTGTTGATCGACTCGCCGTTCTTGTCGTAGCCCAGGACCGATTCGGTCTTGACGAACGGCTTGGCGTAGATCAGCTTGCCGGTCTTGCGGTCGAGCGCGATGAAGAAGCCGTTGCGGTCGGCGTGGATCAGCGCGTCGTAGTCCTTGCCCTTGTACTTGATGTGGGCGCGGACCGCGGTGTTCACCCCGTCGTAGTCCCAGGAGTCGTGCTGGGTGTACTGGAAGTGCCACTTGATGTCGCCGTTGCCGCCGTCAAGGGCGAGCAGCGAATCGGAGTACAGGTTCTTGCCCGGACGCAGTTCGGCAAGCCACGGCCCGGGATTGCCCACGCCCCAGTAGAGCGTGTCATTCTTCGGGTCGTAGGTGCCGGTGATCCAGGACGCGCCGCCGCCGTGCTGGTACATCCCCTTGGGCCAGGTGTCGCCGCCCTTCTCGTCCGGGGACGGGATGGTGTAGCGCTTCCAGGCCACGTCGCCGGTCTTGGCGTCGAGTGCCGCGATGAAGCCGCGGGCGCCGTATTCGCCGCCGGCGTTCCCGACATAGACCTTGCCGTTGGCAGTCAGCGGCGCGAGCGAGAAGGCGTAGCCGATTCCCGGATCGAACAGCTGCTTCTTCCAGTTGATCTGGCCGTCCGCCGCGTTGAACGACGCGACCTCGCCGCTCAGCATCGCGACGTAGAGGTTGTCACCGTAGAGCGCGACGCCGCGGTTGACCACGTCGCAGCACACGGTCTTGTAGGCGATCTGCGGCAGGCTCGGGTCGTAGCTCCACAGCTTCTTGCCACTCGTCGCGTCGAAGGCGTAGACGTGGTCCTTCGGCGTCGTGACGAACATGTAGTTGCCGTTGACGATGGGAACCGACTCGAATCCTTGCGTCAGGTCCGACGGGAACTTGTGCGACCAGACCAGCGACAGCTTGTCGACGTTGGCCGTGCTGATCTCCTTGGCCGGCGAATAGCTCTCGCCGCCGTAGGAGTGGTAGTAGGTCAGCCAGTCCGTGGACTGGCCAGCCTGGTCGAGCCGCTGCTGGGTGACCGCCGGATAGCCGCCGGCGAATGCGGTCGAGGCGCAGGCGAATGCCAGCGCACCGAGCGCCAGCCGCCAATGCTCCGGGGCGCGGCTGTCGTGGATCTTCCTGTTCATGTGCAAGTCTCCTTGGTGGTTGAAACATCGAAATCGCCCGCCCGGCGTGGCCGCAGCATGCCTTTGCACCATGCAAGGCGCATGCACCGTCCGTCGCAGGGAGTGGCTGCCGTCCGATGCGCCTGCTCGTCGCAGCGCACCGGACGGATCCTGCAAATCAGGACACCCCGGCCCGGCGCCCGCCGCAAATCGCGGACAGGTTCCCGCTCTGCGGGAGGTCACCGATATTCCGGCAAACCGCGGCTGCGGATTCGCCGGTTGCAAGCATGTCCATGACTGTCTCCTGTATCTGATGTCGCGCCGCGCGGTGTCCGCGCTGTCGCGGATCGCATATACAGAATCCGTGCCAGCTCCAGCCGCATTTCCCGGGCGATTTTTTCTGTTTAATGACAGGCACTTGGAAAATGATTCCGGGTTTTTACCTACGCCGCTGAACGGGTATGGGACGACACCGGCGACATTCCGACTGTCGCAAACTGCGACTGTCGACAAACGCGTGGCGCGATGCCAAACTTGCGCCCGAATCAAGCCGCCTGCCCTGGGGTATCCGTTGCGGTCGGCGCAGGCGGGACCGGTGTCCGAAGACCCTGCCGGTGGATGATTTCCATGAAATCTCCCGAATGCGGCGAATTCGATTTGCACCATCCGCCAGATAACTCGAAATAACAAGCTCAAAATACTGGGGAGATTCTCCAGATATCCATCGCAACTCGATCTCGGGTGAATCCCAGATGAATACCGAAGATTTGCGCGCCTTGCAGGCGCCGCTCAAGGCCCGTTACCGCGAAACCCCGGAGACCGCGCGCATCGCACTGTCGGCGCAGGGTCGGCTGGGTGAAGGGATCAGCTGCAGCGTCGAGACCGCCCGGTCGCTGGTTCGTGCCGGATTGCATCCGGCGAGCGGCGGCAGCGGACTCGATGCCTGCTCGGGCGACATGCTGCTGCAGGCGCTGATCGCCTGCGCCGGCGTGACCCTGAGCGCCGTCGCGACGGCGCTGGGAATCACCCTGCGCGACGCCGAGCTTCGCGCCGAGGCCGACCTCGACGTCCGCGGCACGCTCGGCGTCGACAAGACCGTTCCGGTGGGACTGCAGGACATCCGCCTGCACATCGAAGTCGACAGCGATGCCAGCGACGACGCACTGGCCAACCTGCTGCGGCTCACCGAACGCTATTGCGTGGTGTTTCAAACCCTGGCGACACCGCCCCGGTTGTCGGCGTCGCTGCAGCGACGCGGAAACTGAAGGCGCAGATGCCCATGACTCCACAATCGCCCGCCACCCGTCCGGCCCATGCCCCGGACCACCCGGACTTCGCGCGGCGCGGGCTGCTCGGCGCGTTGGCGGCCGCCGCGCTGCTCGGCAGCCGCGTCGCGCTGGCGCAGCAGCCCACGCCGTTCCAGCGCGCCCTGCCCATTCCACCCGTGCAGACGGGCACGCCGCGGAGCGACGGGCGCCTCGGCTACGCGCTGCGCATGACCGCCGGCAGCAGCGAGCTGGTGGCCGGCACACGCACCCCGACGTGGGGCTACAACGGCAGCTGGCTCGGCCCCGCGTTGCGGATTCCGCGCGGCAAGCCCGTTGCCATCACGCTGCACAACGCGCTCGATCAGGCGAGCACGACCCACTGGCACGGCGCACACGTGCCGGGCGACCAGGACGGCGGCCCGCAGAGCATCGTCGAACCCGGCGAGTCGCGGCATTACGCGTTCGCGCTCGACCAGCCGGGCGCGACGCTGTGGTATCACCCGCACACCGACTGCCTGACCGGCCCGCAGGTCTACGCCGGGCTGGCCGGATTGCTGATCGTCGACGACGGCATCGACCGCAGGATCGGCCTGCCCCACACCTGGGGCGTGGACGACATCCCGCTGGTGCTGCAGGACCGCCGCATCGACGCCGACGGCCGGCTGGTCTACATGAACCAGCAGGGCGACAGCATGGGCATGAAGGGCGACCGATTCCTGGTCAATGGCCGCGAGCAGCCCTACGTGAATGTCCCCGCGCAGTGGGTGCGGCTGCGACTGCTCAACGGCTCGAACGCCCGGCTCTACAACGTGGCCCTCGCCGATCGCCGGCCGTTCCAGGTGATCGCGTCCGACGCCGGACTGCTGCCGCGACCGGTGCCGCTGCAGCAATTGCTGATCGGACCGGGCGAACGCTACGAGATCCTGCTCGACTGCCGCAAGCTGCAGGGCCGCACGCTGGTGCTGCGCAGCGAATCGGGCGACATCGTGCCGGAACTCGCCCTGTCGC
>JAKAIB010000016.1:5261-21611 GCA_021814605.1 Pseudomonadota bacterium
CTGGCCGACCGCTTCGACCGCAGCGGCTTCGACCTGCTGCAGCTGCGTGTGACCGCGCCCAGCGGCACGCCGGGACGGCTTCCTTCGCGCCTGGTCGACGTCGAGCCGCTGCACGCCGGCGCGCCACCGCGCCGATTCAGCATGCAGGGCGCGGTGGCGAACCCCAAGCCGTCGCCAATGGAAGCGACATGCAGCCTCGCGCCCGGCCCCGGCGGCATGTCGACCGGGCTGCACGGGCTCGACATGTTCTCGATCAACCACCAGTACATGGACATCTGGGTCATCAACCAGCGCGTGCAGCGCGGCGCGACCGAGATCTGGGAGATCGGCAACGACGGCCACATGCTCCATCCCTTCCATTTCCACGGCACCTCGTTCCAGATCCTGGACCGCGGCGGCTTCCCGCTGCCCGACCAGGAGCGCGGCTGGAAGGACGTCGTCCTGGTGCGTCCCTTCGAGAAGGTCCGCGTCGTCGCACGCTTCGACCAGCCGGCCGGCGACGATCATCCGTTCATGTACCACTGCCACATCCTGGAGCACGAGGACAACGGCATGATGGGTCAGTTCACCGTCTCGTGAGCGCCGGCCGGCGGTCGCTGCCGGCCGGCACCCGGGCGTTGCAGTTTGCGTCACGGCGGAGAGCAAATCGTCTCGCCGCGGCACAGTTCGCGCCTCGGGTTAACCCGCAACACCCCGGACCACGGCTGGCAGCCGGTCCGGCCGAACAACCCAACGGGCCGGCACGATTCTTGATCGGTCGTCCCGACTCGGACAACAACAGCAGAGGAGACACCCGTGCCCGGTTCGCGAGCAGCCCCATCCCGGTTCCGATTGCGTCCCGCCGCGACGGCCAGCGCCGCGGCGCTGGCGATCCTGGCGACGACCGTGCCCGCGCAGGCCGCGACAGCCCCGGCCGTGGCGAGTTCGGCGCCGGCATCCCCGGCGGCCGTCGCTTCGGCGCCGCTGGCGCAGTTGCCCACCGTCACGGTGAACAGCGGGGCGGTCGAGGGCTTTCGCACGCCGCCAAGCCATTCCTACGAGGTCGGCGGACGCACGCTGCGCCAGCAACCGGCCACCAGCTTTCCCGATGCCCTCGCCCAGCATCTGCCCGGCGTCGCGCTGACCCACGAGCAGGGCAACCCACTGCAGCCGACGCTGCACTTCGACGGCTTCGCCGCCTCGCCGCTGCTGGGCACGCCGCAGGGCCTGTCGGTCTTCCAGGACGGCGTGCGGATCAACGAGCCGTTCGGTGACACCGTCAACTGGGATCTCGTTCCGACCAACGCCATCCGTTCCATCAACCTCGTGCCATTCGCCGATCCGGTGTATGGCCTCAACACCCTGGGCGGCGCGGTGCTGCTGCGGACCCTCGACGGTCGCTCGGCGCCGGGCGGATCGATCGGCATCGAGGCAGGCAGCTTCGGCCGGACCGCCGAGGACGCCCGCTTCGGCAGCGCCGCGGGCGACTGGACCTACTTCGTCGCGGCGCGCAACCAGCACGAGAACGGCTACACGCCATTCACCGCGAGCAGCAACCGCACGCTGTTCGCCAAGGCCACCCGCGACGCCGACGGCAATCACCTCGACCTGAGCTACACCTTCGCCCAGAGCCACCTCGCCGGAGCGCAGACGCTGCCGCGGGAGTGGATGAACACCCCGACGGCGATCTACAGCGCCCCCGACTGGTTCGACAACCAGCTCAATTTCTTCAACCTTGGCGATACCCAGCGCATCACCCCGCACTGGCAGGTGACCGGACGCCTCTACCTGCGCAACAGCGACCAGTCCGGGCTCAACAGCAACGTCAACAACAACTACGACGGCGCCACGCCGACCCTCGACAACCCCGTGGCCGACAACGTGATCAACGGGCTGCACCAGCAGGCGCGCGGCATCACCCTGGCGGCGCGCAACGACGCGCCGATCGCCGGCATGGCCAACGTGGCGACCGTCGGCGTCGACGACGAGCGGCAGACCGTGGATTTCACCCAGGCGCAGCAGGCAGCAACGTTCACCCCGGCCCGCTACACCCTGGGCATCGGGCCATTCGACCAGGCGCCGGTGAACCTCGGCGTGCACAACGTCGACCGGGGGCTCTACTTCACCGAGCGGCTCTCGCCCACCCACTGGATCGATGTGACGGCGGGCGGCCGCTACGAAAGCGTCCACATCGACATGAACGACCGGCTGGGCGGTGCGCTGGGCGGCAGCCACCATTACTCGCGCTTCAACCCGAGCGTCGGCGTCGATCTGCACCCGACGCCGCGCACCGCGTACTACCTGCGCTACGCCCAGGGAATGCGGGTGCCGATGCCGGTGGAACTGACCTGCGCCAGCCCGACCGCGCCGTGCACCCTGCCCAACGTGCTGGTGGCCGACCCCGAACTGCAGCCGGTCATCGCCCACACCTGGCAGGGCGGCGCGGTATGGCGGCTGGGCGGCCTGCGCATCCACGCCGCCTATACCCGCACCCAGCTCGACAACGCGCTGCAGTTCATCAGCCTGTCGAACATGACCCAGGGCTACTTCACCAACATTCCCAAGGAGCTGTTCCGGACCGCGACGCTGGACGTGACCGGCGCGACCGACCGCTGGCTGTGGACGGTATCGGTCAGCCACACCCTGGCGACCTACGAATCGGCCTTCCTGGAGCCGAGTACGAGCAACTCGACCGCGGACGCCAGCGGCAACATCCACGTCAGCCCCGGTGATCGCCTGCCCGACATTCCGGCGTGGACGGCGACGCTGTCGGCGCAGTTCACGCCGAACGAGCGCTGGCTGCTGCGCGGCGACGTCGTCGCCTACAGCGACCGCTACGCACAGGGGGACGAGAACAACCAGGACGTGCGCGGCACCGTACCCGGCTACGCCGTGGTCAACCTCGCGGCCCGGTACCGGCTGGACCGGCACTGGCGCCTCGACCTGTCGGTGCACAACCTGTTCAATCGCGTGTACGCCGACTTCGGCCAGCTCGGCAGCAACGAGTTCACGGGGGCCGGCCGCAGCTTCAGCAGCAATCCCTCGGCCTGGCAGAACACCCAGTTCGTGGCCCCGGGCGCTCCGCGCGGCATCTGGCTCGGCGTGCACTACGCCTGGGATTGACGGACACGACGCCGCGCCACGGACGGGGCGCGGCCCGACCTACGGGGGCGTCGCTGCCGCGCTGGCCGGCAAGGCGGCGGCCTCGCGCGGTCCGGCGCTGTGTGCCGCAGCGCAATCCAGGCGCGCCGACTTCAACATATTCAAAAGGACATATCGACTGGCTGACCAGCGGCGCCGGCCACCCTGCAGGTCGGCACGCGTCGCGCGGTTGGCGTCCGCGTGTCCGCGCCTTTCGCCGGCGAGATTTGCGACGATCTGGTAAATTTGATGACTTACCGCAGATGATTCCAAGCGTCCGTTCGCGATTCATTGACGTGACGCAATCGACGCGACCTACCGGCCGGCGCCGGTGAAGTGGCCTGGATGCTTATATTCAACTTGACATAACGCCAGTCGCCAGCACCCTGCTGCGACGACGCTGGCGGGGGCTTGAATCGATCCGCGGGACGCAGACAAAACGGGGCATCGGCAAGTCTTCCACCCTGCTGGCGCAGCGCCGGCGGCCGCGCCGTTGCCCGCCACGCACACCACTTGGAGTCTCGACATGAGCAAATCCGTCGTCATCGCTGCGGCACTGGTCGCATGGAGTTCGGCGGCTGGCGCCGCCGGCCTGCAGGGCCTGCCCGCCGGCCCCCTGGGACAGGCAATCCAGCGCGGGCATGACATGATCATGAACAGCACCACCGATCCGGAGGTCAAGCCCTACATCGGCAACGCGCTGACCTGCAACAGTTGCCACACCGACGGCGGCGACAACGATCATCCAGGCAGCTTCCTGGGCACCGCCACCAAGTTCCCCGCCTATTCCAAACGGGAGAACGCCGTCATCACCCTCGAAGACCGGGTGGCCAACTGCTTCATGCGCAGCATGAACGGAATGCGTCCGAGCACCGACAGCCCGGTCACCGTGGACATGGTGGCCTATATCACCTGGCTCAATCGCGGCAAGGCGATCTACGGCGCCGCGCCGGCGAAGCCAGCCGCTCCGTATGGCGCCATGCTCAAGGCCGCGACCCACGCCGACGTGGTCGCCGGAGGACAGGTCTATGCGGCGAACTGCGCCTCATGCCACGGCGCCGAAGGCGCCGGCATCGCGGGAACGTTTCCGCCGCTGTGGGGCGCGCAAAGCTACAACGCCGGTGCCGGACTGGCGAACGTGGTCAAGCTGGCCACCTGGGTCAAGGGCAACATGCCGCTGGGCAATCCGCATCTGAGCGAGAAGGAGGCCTTCGACGTCGCGCTGTTCGTCGACACCCATCCGCGGCCGGACTTCGTGCTGAGCCAACACCTGCCCGCCGGGATGAAGCCTGACGACTACAACGCCACCGTCCGGTCCGAAACCGATACGGTCGAGAGCAACTTCAAGAAGGTCGGGCTGTCCCTGCAGGCATTGCGCTGACACGGCGGCCCGCCCGGGCCGGCACGGTTCGGCTCACATTGAGCGGAACCGCCGCATCTTGCTTTCGAAGGCCATCCGCGACATCGGGCAGACACCTTGGGGGCGCACCGTCATCGCGTGGAGCCGCCCCTCCTCGACGCGAATGGCGCTCCACCGGCCGGCGTACTGGCGCTGCGTGATCCGATGCTCGAATCGCAGCTTCTCCGTTTCGGCGGCCTGCGCCTGGATCGTCCGGACCAGCGACGCGTAGGCGCATCGCCCGACCGTTTGCCCGGTCGGCCGACCGGCACCGCCGGGCTGCGCCGCCGCATTCGCTTGCGCTGTCGCCAGCGGCACCGCACAGACCAGGATCAGGGTTGCGAGACGTCGCGACATCGTTTGCTCCTGAGGGTCACCACATGTCCGGGAGGGGTCGCTCCGGCCCTGTTGAAGACCGCGCCCCCGGCGCGGCCCGGAAGCAGAAGCGAGGGCCTTGTCTGATTGTTCGGGATGCGCCGATCTCGGCCTTGCCCCGCATCAAACATCGCGCAGCCGCCTGATCCACTGGGGCGGTCGCGCGACGATTCCGATCATTCTTTGGGCCGCAAATGCGTTCGTCAGTCAGCCCGACGCATTCGGCGCCCACTGCCGACCAACCCTGGCGGCGCGACAACATGCCAACTGATGTACCGCAACATCGGAAATCCAGCTCGCCGCCTCAACGGCCATTGGCCCCTGGCATCGTCGGCGCCAAATTGGCACGACGAAGATCGCTGCGCTCCGACATGGTCAAAGGTCGGCCAGTCGGGAATAATGCGGCGCGATGATGGAATCGGGTCCATCGAATACGCGACTCGGCATACGCGTCCTCGCGCACAGACCCCAACCGGGCGCGGCTTCACGTTGCGCCGCACAGGGACCGGAGCCATCGGCGGAATCCGCCCGACTCACAACGCGACCGCAGCACTTTCACATGCCCCGAATGAACGCCGACAGAGTCAACCGGTTGCGGCGCGCAACGAAATTGATTGCGCCGAACGCCGACGAGTCCGTCGGTTTCAGTCTGGTCGAACTGTTGCTTGTCATCGGACTCATTGCCGTGCTGGTCGCCATCGCGCTACCGCTGTACGAGAACTACCGGCTCAAGGTGCAGGACCACCAAGCTGAGCAAGACATCATCGCAATGTCGATGCAGGTCACGAATTTCTGGCAGAACAATCGCGCGTATCCCGCGTCGCTGGCCGACATCGGGATGGCCGGCAAGCTCGACCCGTGGGGACGACCATACATCTACTACGACGTCGCCGCGAACGGCAAAGGCGGAGCTCGAAAGGACAAGGCCTTGAATCCGCTCAACACCGATTTCGACCTTTACAGCCTCGGCCCCGACGGGCAAAGCAAACTGCAGATTACGCAGAAAGCAAGTCTCGACGACATCATTCGCGCGAACGACGGCACTTTCGTCGGCGTTGCCGCAGATTATTAGGATCGACGTGCTCGGCGCACCACGTCTTCTCCCGCGCGCTTTTCGCGCGTTCGACAGCCGCCTGGGTTGGCACCTGTTCGGTGTATTCGTGCTTGTCGCATTGGTGCCGCTTGCGGCCTCCGACTGGCTGTCCAGCGCCGCCGTCGACAGTCTGGCGCGCCAGCTGGCGCAGCAAAGCAATGCACGACTGACGAGAACCGTCAGCCGGGAGATCTTCACTCGCCTGCTCACCGGCGCAACCCTGCTGCAAGGGCTGCCGGCCACAGCGGAAGCCGGCGCCACCGTGGCTCCGCTGCACGTGTTCGACGCCCTCGCGGCGTTCGATGAACACGGTCAGCTGCGTTGGACCTCGTCGCAGGGCGTGGACATCGCCGGCCTCTGGAACAAGGCCGCATCGACGTCTTCCGCAAGGGGAGACATTCAATTGCGCGTCACGGCGGGACGGGTGCCGCAGATCCTGCTTGCCCTGTCACGCGGCGGAAAGCCGCGCTGGATCGGCATGGTCGATCCGGCCTTCCTGTGGGAACCGGTACGCGATGCCGCCGATCGCGGCATCTGGCAGGTTACCGACATGGCCGGTGCGAGATTGTTCTCCAGCGGGAGCGGCGATCGGGGCGAATGGTTCCGCACTCGCCTGTTCCTGGGCGGCCAATTTGCCGCTGGCGATTGGCTTTTCTCGCTGCGGACGCAGTCACCCGGCGTGTCCTGGCACGGACGTTCGCTGCTGGTCTGGCTTGCCCTGGTTGCGGCAGCGACGCTGCTGAGCATCGCATTGCTCACCTTGTGGCAGATCCGGCGCATCACACGCCCGCTCGAACGCCTCACCGACGGCACGAGGCGGCTGGCCGCTGGCGACATCACGACGCGCGTCCCGACGGAAGGACAGGCCGAATTCGCGCTTCTAGCGCGCGGGTTCAACGACATGGCAGAGCGCATCGGCGGGCAGTTCGCCGCCCTCAAGGCACTCGCCGCAATCGATCGGGACATCCTGGGCGGCGCGCCCATCGACGATCTCGTCGCGCACGTCGTTCGTCGGCTCGATTCGCTGCTGCCCCATGGCGCGTCATGCGTGGCCTGGTGCAATGCGCCGGGGCGCCTGCACATCATGACGACCGGGGGCGCGTCGAGCGAACTCGACCTCGACCGATCCGGGCAGGATGCTTGGGCAGCGCTGGCCAACCGCGCGAATGTCGGGATTGCCAGGCTTCCCTGGCTGGACGATGCCCTGGGGGGATCCGCAAAGGCGATGCTGGTATCGCACTCCAGAGGCCAGGTACGGGCGCTGATTGCAACGACTGCAGCGCCGGACTCCGACGGTCTGCGGCAGGTCGCGGAGTTGCGTGACCGACTTGCAGTGGCTTTCGCGGTACGCGCACGGGAACGCGACCTGCTGCATCAGGCAACGCACGACAGCTTGACCGGTTTGTTCAACCGCAATGCGTTGTATGACCAGCTCGATGCGCTGCTGCACACCCCATCGCCGCTGGCCATTCTGTATCTCGACCTGGACAACTTCAAGGACGTGAACGACAGCCAGGGACACGACGTCGGCGACGCACTATTGCGAGAGGCCGCGGCGCGACTGCTCGCGGCCATGCCGAAGGACGCGCTGGTGGCCCGGCAGGGCGGGGATGAGTTCGTGATTGCGTTGCCCGGTGCGGATGCCGCGGCGGCACTGTCGCAGGCGGAGACCGCAATCGCACGCCTGAGTGTTCCGTTCAACCTCGATCCGCGCCCGCAGACCGTGAGCGCGAGCATCGGCATCGCGTTGAGCCCGCAACACGGACGCAGCCGCGACACGTTGCAACGGTGCGCCGATCTCGCCTTGTATGCGGCCAAGGCCGGCGGGCGTGGCCGCGCCGTGATGTTCGAACGGACGCTGGAGTCGACGGCGCGCTCGCGTGTCGAATTGATCGCCGACATGCGCCATGGTCTGGAGCACGGCGAATTCATCGCGTTCTACCAGCCGCGCGTCCGCGCCGGCGACGGCAGCGTGGTCTCCGTGGAAGCTCTGGCGCGCTGGCAGCACCCGCGCCGCGGACTACTCGGGCCCGGCGAATTCATCGAACTGGCCGAAACGGCCGGACTCATCAGTCCACTCGGCGTGCGCATGCTCGACTTGGCCTGCGCGCAAATAGTGTGGTGGCTGGGCCATGGCATCGAGCGTGTGTCGGTCAACGTGTCCGCGCTGCAGCTGGCCGAGGGACGGCTCGTCGAACAGGTCAGCGCCGCACTGCGGCGTCACTCGCTGCCCGCGACGGCGCTGGAAATCGAAGTCACCGAAAGCATCCTGGTTGGCGACACGGCGCAGGCGTTTGCCCAGCTCGCCGCCTTGCGTGACCTGGGCGTGCGCGTCGCGCTGGACGATTTCGGGACGGGTTACTCGTCGATGACCGCGTTGCGGAAGCTGCCGATCGACGTCATGAAGATCGACCGGTATTTCGTGTCGGATCTCGGCAGCGATCCAACCGCCTTGGCCATGATCCGCGCCATCGTCGCGCTGGCCAAGGCAAGCCATCTGTATCTCGTCGCCGAGGGCGTCGAGCAGCAGGCGCAGGCGGCGATTCTGCGCGAACTCGGATGCGACGAGTTGCAGGGATTCCTGTATTGGCGACCGCTTGCCCCGGAAGACGTGCCGCTGTCCGGATGAGCCTCGGCGCAGGCGATCGGCGTCTTGCAACCCGCGGCCGTCAGTCCGGCGAGGACGCGATGGGTCGCTGACTCTCCGACACCGCAGGCAACCGGTGGGTGGCCGGAATCGATGGTCTTGTACCGTCGCGCAATGTCACGGCATCGCCCCGCCTTGCCATGCGGATGATGCCCCGCCCGTGGCCGCAGCGCGCGCAGGTGCCCAGGGGCAGCCCCGCCGGGGATGATCTCCCCGGCGGGGCTGCCCGGAGGACGTCCCGGCTTCGCTCGGCGGGTGCCGCCCGGGAGAAGCCGACCGGATTCCGCGCCCGGCATTTGGCACCGGCACGCGCCGGGGCCGGCCAGCCCCGGCCACATCCCGGACCTCTAGAACAATGCCGCGGCCTTCTGCAGGGCGATGAACACCCCGATCAGGAACGGAATGCCGATGGCCAGCCAGGCCACGATCCCCATGCCGCCCAGGCCGCCCCGTGCCGCGCTGTCGGCAAGCGCCGCGGTGCGGTGCTCATGCTGCAGTTCCTTCTCGCGGGCGAGTTCGTCGGGCGTCATGTGATGCTTGTCGTGCACCGGCCGGATGAGCAGGTTCAGGATCAGTCCGGCGAACAGCAGTCCGGCCAGGATGTACAGCGTGCGGTCGTAGACCAGGTTGTGCGCGACGCCGGCATCGATCTGCTTCTGGCGGATGGCGGCGATCAGGAAGGGACCGACGATGCCGGCGACCGACCACGCGGTGAGCAGGCGGCCGTGGATGGCACCGACCATCTGCGTGCCGAAGATGTCCGCCAGATACGCCGGCACGGTGGAGAAGCCGCCGCCGTACATCGACAGGATGAGGCAGATGGCGATCACGAACATGCCCGCCAGCCCCAGGTGGCCCAGCGTCGGCAGGCTGACGTACAGCGCGATGCCGAGGATGAAGAACGCCGAGTACGTCATCTTGCGCCCGATGTGGTCCGACACGCTGGCCCAGAACAGCCGGCCCAGGCTGTTGAACAGGCTGATCAGCCCGACCAGCCCTGCCGCGGACGCGACGATCGCCGCCTTCTGCGCCGCGGTGAGCGTGCTGGCGTCGGCCACGCCGATCAGGCGGGCGCCGAACACGTCCTGCAGCATCGGGCTGGCCATCGAGATCACGCCGATGCCGGCCGTCACGTTGAGGCACAGCACACCCCAGATCAGCCAGAACTGCGGGGTCTTCCAGGCCACGTCGAGATGGACGTGGTTCTGCGTGATCATCGCCTTGGCGCCGTTGCTGGCCGGGGGCGTCCATCCCGCGGGCTTCCAGCCGCTGGGCGGGATGCGGATGCCGAACGCGCCGGCCGACATGACCAGGAAGTAGAGGATCCCCATGGTGATCAGCGTGGCCGCCACGCCGGCCGAGCTGTTGCCGCCGCCGTAGTGCCGCATCAACGCCACTGCAATCGGCGCGCCGATCATCGCTCCGCCGCCGTAGCCCATGATCGCCAGGCCGGTCGCGAGGCCGCGGCGGTCGGGAAACCACTTGATCAGCGTCGACACCGGACTGATGTAGCCCAGTCCCTGGCCGACGCCGCCGATGATGCCGCACCCCAGCCAGAGCAGCCAGAGCTGGTGCATCGACACGCCGATGCCGCCGAGCACCAGCCCGCCACCCCAGCACAGCGCGGCGATGAAGCCGGCCTTGCGCGGGCCGGCATGTTCCAGCCAGCCGCCCCACAGGAAGGCGGCGATGCCGAGCACGGCGATGAACATCTCGAAGGTGTGGGTGACGGAGGGCACCGTCCAGTTGCACGAGGTGGTGAACATCTCGGCAACCAGGCCCTGCGTGCTGCAGGTGGCCGTGTCGGTGCCGGAGAGCAGCTTGCTCATCGGCAGCCAGAACACCGAAAAGCCGTAGGCCATGCCGATGCACAGGTGAATCGCCAATGCGGCAGGGGGAACGAGCCAGCGGTTGAAGTTCGCGCCGGCGATCGTCCGGTCGCGGTCCAGCAGCGAGCCATGCGCGCCGCCGGCTGACAGTTGAGTCGATGCCATCTGATTGTCTCCTCGTTATCGGCGTCTCCTGGAGCGGACCGGACGCTGCCCGGCCGCTCTCGCCGGCCGACGGCCGGCTCGGGCGCCGGCGGAAGCGCTGCAAGAAGCGAACCAGGCCAGGTCGCGCCGAAGAATCAAGACCTTGCGGACCGCACCCCGGATGAACCGGACAAAATGTCCGACCCGGTCCTGGAATCGGCGCGACGGCGGGACAAAATGTCCGGAGGGTGCCGACCGGCGCCGTCAGGCAGCTTCGGGAAGCCAGATGGTGAACGTCGTGCCCTGGCCCGGCGTGCTCGTGGCCGTCAGGCTGCCGCCCTGCCGCGAGATCAGCGTCTGCGAGATGGACAACCCCAGTCCGGTACCGCGTTCGCCCTTGGTGGTGAAGAACGGATCGAAGATCTTCTGCAGCAGCTCCGCAGACATGCCGATGCCCGTGTCCCGCACGGTGATCGCGACGCCGCGGCGGTCGTCGAGATCCTCGTCGCGGCTCGTCAGGTCGAGCCACCCGCCCTCCGGCATGGCATGAATGGCGTTGACGATGAGGTTGACCAGCACCTGCTGCAGCTCGGTCTCGTTCATCAGGACCAAACGGGTCGCGGTGTCTTCGCGGCGCACCCGGATTCCGGCCCGGTCGAGCAGGTGCCGGACCAGCGGCAGGCAGCCCGAGATGACCTCGCCGACGCGGTGTCGCTCGACGTAGCCGGCGTACTCCTCCGGCTTCGCGAATTGCAGCAGCTTGGTCACGATCTGGCTGATGCGGTGGATCTGGTCGTCGATCAGCCGGAGTTCGGTTTTCGCGTCCTCGGCGCGGTCGCCCATGATCTCCCGCACGACCTCCAGATTCCCCTGCAGCACGGCGATGGGATTGTTGATCTCGTGCGCGACGCCAGCCGTGATCTCGCCGATCGCCGCCAGCTTCTCGGACACGATGAGCTGCTTGGTGGTCGCTTCGAGCTGGCGGTTGGCCCGTTCCAGTTCCCCGGTCCGCTCCGCGACCCGGCGGTTCAGTTCCTCGTTCCAGTTCCGCAGTTCCCGGTCGCGCTGCTGCAACCGGTCCAGCAGCCCATCGAGGTGGTGCGCCACACGGCTGATCTCGTCGCCGACCCCGGTGGGGCCGGTTCGCGCGCCGAGATCGCCGCGCTCCACCCTGCCGATCGTGCCGACGACGCGTTCCAGCGGTTCGAAGATGCCGCGGGCCCAGCGGAGAAAGATGGGCACGCTGAGCGCCGCGACAACCAGAAATGCGAACACCACGGCGAACAGCGTCTCAGTCTTGGCACGGGTGAACGGCGTCTGCAGGAACCCGACATACAGCATCCCGACGCGCCGGCCGAAGGAATCGACGATCGGCTCGTAGCCGGAGATGTACCAGTTGTTGACCACGAAGGCGCTGTCCAGCCAGGTCCGGCCATGGTCGAGCACCGCCGTCCGCACGGCGCTCGACACGCGGGTTCCCAGGGCACGCCGGCCCTTGAAGAGGCGGACGTTGGTGCTGATGCGCACGTCGTCGAGAAACAGGGTCGCGGTGCCCTGGCTGCCCTCGGGCAGGCTGGCCCGGCGGTAGACGAGATTGTTGATGGTGTCGATGAACATCAGATTCCGGTTGAGCAGCAGGCCGCCCACCAGGGCGCCACGACTCCCACCCGGCAGGCGGACCGGACTGGCCGCGTGGACCATCATGCCGCGGGGTTCGACGGTCCGGCGGGTCGGGGCCGCGTCGGCGGTCGGCACGAGCGGGATCAGCGCGCGCTGGGCGAGCGCCGGGGCGATGGCGCCGAGCTGCCCGGCCGAGAAGACGTCGATCGCGGTGGCTGCCCGCCCCGCCAGCGCCGTGGCGACAACCGGCCAGCCCGTTGTCTCGGGCCGACCGGCCGGCGCAGGCGCCGAGGCGACGATGCGTCCGTCCGGCCCGACCACCATGAGATAGTCCAGCCCCAGGGCAACGCGCTGGCGTTCGAGAAAGGCCGACAGTGCTGCGGCGTCGCCGCTGTCGGCGACGTCCTGGAACCGGGCCGACTCTCCGAGCGCCTCGATGCGCAACCCGGTGTTGTCGAGGAGGCGGCGGAAATACTGGTGCGCGATGGTCAGATCGCCGTTCACCTTGGAGATCAGCAGCGCATCGAACCGCGCGTTCCATCGCGCCATCGTGAAGCCGAGGAACAGCGGCAGGATGACCAGCGTCGGCAGCAAAGCGATCGACAGCAGCCGAACCCGGACCGAGCGGCTGCGACGAGTCCTGCCCGCGTCCGCCGGCCGGTCAGACATGCCATGCCGCGCACTTGCGGTCGATCGTCTTGCGCGAGATTCCCAGGCGCCGCGCCGCTTCCTCGCGGTTGCCGCGGACCTCTTCGAGGACAGCCAGGATATGCAGCCGCTCGATGTCCTCGAGGCGCGCACCGGTCGTCTCCGGCGCGATCCGCGCATCCGCATCCGCCTGGCTCTCGAGGAAATCGTCAGGGAATCGGCCGAGGATCAGGGTGCGCTCGACGAGATTGCGCAGTTCGCGCACGTTGCCCGGCCAGGCATACGCCAGCAGCGCGCGACGAGCCGCGGCGTCGACCGGAACGGGCGGGACCCCGAGTTCGTGCGAAAGCTTGCGCATGAACAGCCTGGCCAGATCGAGCACGTCGTCGCCCCGATCCTTCAGTGGCGGCAGGTGGATCTGCATCACGTTGATGCGGTAGTAGAGGTCCGCCCGGAACCGGCCTTCGTCGACGGCCCTGGCGAGATCGGCATTGGTCGCGAAGATGAAGCGCAGGTCGACCGAGGCTTCGCGCTCCGACCCGATGGGACGCACGCGACGGTCTTCGAGCACCCGCAGCAGCTTGCCCTGCATCGCCAGCGGCAGATCGCCGATTTCGTCGAGGAACAGGGTTCCGCCCTGGGCATGCAGGATGAGCCCGGGACGCGCCGCGTCGGCCCCGGTGAACGCCCCCTTGAGATGTCCGAACAGTTCGCTCTCGATCATGTCGGGCGGGATCGCTGCGCAGTTCACCGGCACGAACGGCTTGCCCGAGCGATCCGACAGCGCGTGAATCGAACGGGCCGCGACTTCCTTGCCGGTTCCGGAGCGCCCCGTCAGCAGAATGGACGTCGGCAGGTGTGCAACCCGGGCGATCGCCTCGCGCACCTGGCTGATCGCGACCGACTCGCCGATCAGCCGGTCGCGAAGCAGCGCGCTGTCCTGCGACGCCGACAGCTCGTAGCGCAGCACGAAGTTCTCCCGCTGCAGCCGCGTCCGGTCGAGGCAGCGCGCCACCGCGTTCAGGATCTGGTTCGAGCGGAACGGCTTGAGCACGAAGTCGACGGCTCCGGCGCGCAGCGCCTGGATCGCCGCATCCAGGTCGGCATAGGCCGTCATCAGGATGGCATCGGCGAAGAACCCGATCGCGCGCTGTTCGGCGAGCCATTCCACGCCACTCATGCCCGGCATCACGTTGTCCAGGATCACCACGTCGTAGTGGTGCGCGTCAAGTTGCCTGGAGGCTTCCCGGGTGTCGGCCGCCACGTCGAGCCGCTTGCACCGCGGGCCGAGGATGCGCATCAGGAAATTGCGCATGCCGGGCTCGTCGTCGACGACGAGGACCGACGCCTGCGCGAGCCATGGCCCGAACTCCGGATCCCGCTGCGAGAGCACCTGCCCCCGGACTGATTCATTCATCTGCTCGCTCACCGTTGTGATCCAGGGAGAGATCGTTTGCAAGGACCAGCCGGAACGCAATCGGTATTGACCAGAGCGTGCTGCCGCTTCCGAAGCGGCGGGCGAACGCCTGGACGCACGGAATCACTTGGCCGTCACACCGCAATTGCGCTCCGGCATACGGCGATGAAGGTCTCGCGCAGCCAGCGATGCGCGGGATCCGCATCGAGCCTGGGGTGCCACATCGCCGAGATCACGATCTCCGGGGCGGAAACGGGCAGTTCGAAAGCGACCAGCCCCTCCGCAAACGCCGCAGCGCTGGGCAGATCGGCGCAAACCAGGCTTCTCGGCACCTGCGCGATGAGGTCGGATTCGCGGGCGATGCGCAGCGCATCCGGGAAGCCGGGAACAATCGCGGCGATTGAACGCTGCAAGCCGAGCGCAGCCAAGGCGCGGTCGACGGGGCCGTCCAAGACCGCCTTGCGCGAGGCCACGACGTGCCGGCACGCCGCATAGGCGGCCGGCGTCACTGGAGCCGCCAGCAGCGGATGCCCGGCGCGAGCCGCACCGACGAACCGGTCGCGGAAGATGGCGCGGGTCCGCACCTCTGGCGCGGAGTTGCCGAGAACGCCGATCTCGAGATCGACCTGTCCCTCGCGCAACGACGCCGCCTCCTTGATCAGGCGCGGAACGAATCGAAGTTGAACACCAGGCGCCGCCTGCGCGACAGCGGTGACCAATCGCGCGGCGAACAAGGCGACGAATCCTTCGTTCGCGCGTACGACGACGCTGCGCGTCAGCGTGGCGAGGTCGATCTCGGTGACCTCGGGGCCGAGCAGGCTGTGCGCCTCCCGAGCGACTTCATGCACGCGGTCCCGCATCGCGATGGCCCGCGGTGTGGGGACCAGCACGCTGCCCGCGCGAACCAGGAGCGCATCTCCTGTCGTCAACCGGAGCCGCGCAAGCGCACGGCTCGTGGCCGAAGTACTCAGACCGAGCCGGCGCGCCGCACCCGTGACACTGCCTTCGGCGAGCAAGGCGTCCAGGGCGAGGAGAAGATTCAAATCCACGTTGCTGCTGTCGGCGAGGCAGATGGGCGACGCCACCATGGCGTCGGATGCAACAGCATTGTGCAGCCGGTGCGTCTGGCGCGGAGCCGGAGTGTCGCCCATACTCCGCCCACCCCACAACGAAAGACCTGCATGCGCAAATCAATTGCCTCCACCCCGTCGATTCTCCTGATCGGCGCGTCGCGCGGCCTCGGCTATGCGATGGCCGGCGAATTCGTGAAACGCCGGTGGAATGTCGTCGGCACGGTCCGCGGCAAAACCAGAACCCGGCTGCACGAGTTGGCAGACAGGCACCCGGATCAGGTCGCGATCGAGTCGGCTGACATCACGGACCCGGATCAGCTCGCCGCCTTGCGCGATCGCCTCGTCAATCACCGGTTCGACGTGCTGTTCGTCAATGCGGGGACCGCCAATCCGCATCAGGACGACACGATTGCCACCGTCTCCACGCAGGAGTTCGTCCATGTCATGGTGACCAATGCGCTCGGTCCGATGCGAGCGATCGAAGCGCTCGAGTCCCTCGTCGCCGAGGACGGGCTGATCGGCATCATGTCGTCGGGCCAGGGCAGCGTCGCTGGCAACGAAAAGGGAGGCCACGAACTGTACCGGGGATCGAAGGCCGCGCTGAACATGTTCATGCGAAGCTACGCGGCTCGCCATGCCGGCGAACGACGCTCCCTCTTGCTGATGGCACCCGGTTGGATCCGCACCGACCTGGGCGGCCCGGAAGCGCCCTATAGCGTGGAGGAAACCATCCCCGACATCGTGAGCGTCGTCATCGGCAAGCGCGACAGACCCGGTCTGGAGTACCTTGACCGCATGGGCAAGACAGTGCCGTGGTGACCGCGCCAGCGCCGCCGGCTTCCGCCCACGCGCGGAGTCGCCTGCCCGAGCGCAACGGGCTGACATACGAAGACACAAGGCCACCTGTCAGATGGCGTTGTGTCCTTGCAAGGCTGTCTCTGTCGGACACGGTGCCGGCTTTGCGCAAGCGCCCGCGCGTCCAGCG
>JAKAIB010000246.1 GCA_021814605.1 Pseudomonadota bacterium
AGCGGGACCGTCGCGGCATCACCGGCGGCCAGGTCGACCCGCATGCCGCGGGCCGCGACCTGCGCATCGTCGAACACCGCGTCCAGCGCGTTGATCGGTCCGCACGGCACCCCCGCCGCCTCCAGTGCCTCGATCCACTCGGCGGTCGGGCGGCCGCGGCTGACCTCGCACAGCATCGGGATCAGCACGTCGCGATGCGCCACCCGCCCCGGATTGGTCGCGAACCGGGAATCGGCCGCCCATTCGGGATGGCCGGCGACCGCACAGAAGCGGGCGAACTGGCCATCGTTGCCGACCGCCAGCAGCATGTAGCCGTCGGCGGTCGGCACATCCTGGTACGGCGCGATGCTGGGATGCGCGTTGCCCATGCGCCGGGGCACGGCGCCGCTGACGAGGTAGCTCGACGCCTGGTTCGCCAGGCTCGACACCTGCACGTCGAGCAGCGCCAGGTCGATCCACTGGCCTTCGCCGGTGCGGTCGCGGTGGCGCAGCGCGGCCAGGATGGCGATCACCGCGTTCAGCCCGGTGAGGACGTCGGTCAGCGCCACGCCGACCTTCTGCGGACCGCCGCCCGGCTCGCCGTCCGGTCGGCCGGTGATGCTCATCAGCCCGCCCATCGCCTGGATCATCGCGTCGTAGCCGGCGCGGGCGGCGTAGGGCCCGGTCTGGCCGAAGCCGGTGATCGAGCAGTAGACCAACCCCGGGTTGACCGCCTTGAGCGACGCGTAATCGAGGCCGTAGGCCTTCAGCCCGCCGACCTTGAAGTTCTCGATCAGCACATCGGCGCGAGCCGCCAGCCGGCGCACCAGCGCCTGCCCCTCGGCATCGGCGATGTCGATCGCGATCGACCGCTTGTTGCGGTTGGCGCAGAGGTAGTAGGCCGAGACGCGCTCGCCGTCGCCGCCGTCGTCGAGCCAGGGCGGCCCCCAGGCCCGGGTGTCGTCGCCCTGCCCCGGACGTTCGACCTTGACGACGTCGGCGCCGAGATCGCCGAGCACCTGCCCGGCCCAGGGCCCGGCCAGCACGCGCGACAGATCGAGCACCTTCACCCCATCGAGCGCCGCGGCCATGATGTCAGCCTCCGAATGCCGCGATGCCGGTGATCGCCCGGCCGAGGATCAGGGCATGGATGTCGTGCGTGCCCTCGTAGGTGTTGACCACCTCGAGGTTGACCAGATGCCGTGCCACGCCGAATTCATCGGCGATGCCGTTGCCGCCGAGCATGTCGCGCGCCTGCCGCGCGATGTCGAGCGCCTTGCCGCAGCTGTTGCGCTTCATGATCGACGTCAGCTCGGGCGAGGCTTCGCCGGCATCCTTCATCCGGCCCAGGCGCAGGCAACCCTGCAGTCCGAGCGCGATGTCGGTCAGCATGTCGGCCAGCTTCTTCTGGATCAGCTGGTTCGCCGCCAGCGGCCGGCCGAACTGCTTGCGCTCCAGCGTGTAGCTGCGCGCCCGGGCGAAGCAGTCCTCCGCAGCGCCCATCGCGCCCCAGGCGATGCCGAAGCGGGCGCTGTTCAGGCAGGTGAACGGCCCCTTGAGACCGCGTACCTCGGGAAAGGCGTTTTCCGCCGGGCAGAACACGTCGTCGAGCACGATCTGACCGGTGATCGAGGCACGCAGCCCGACCTTGCCGTGGATCGCCGGCGCCGACAATCCCTTGAATTCCTTTTCCAGGATGAAGCCGCGGATGTCGCCGGCATCGTCCTTGGCCCAGACGACGAACACGTCGGCGATCGGCGCGTTGGTGATCCAGGTCTTGGTGCCGCGCAGCACCCAGCCGCCGGGAACGGCGCGCGCCCGCGTCGCCATGCTGCCGGGGTCGGAGCCGTGATCGGGTTCGGTGAGGCCGAAGCAGCCGATCGCCTCGCCACGCGCCAGGCGCGGCAGGAAGCGCTGCTTCTGATCCTCGGTGCCGAAGGTGTCGATCGGCACCATCACCAGCGAGCTCTGCACGCTCATCATCGAGCGGAATCCCGAATCCACCCGCTCGACCTCGCGGGCGACCAGGCCGTAGCAGACCGAGTTCAGCCCGGCGCCGCCGTAGGCCTCGGGAATCGTGACGCCGAGCAGGCCGAGTTCGCCCATCTCGCGGAAGATCCGCGGGTCGGTGTGCTCGTTGCGGAACGCGTCGAGCACCCGGGGCCGCAGCCCGCCGTCGCAATAAGCCCGGGCCGCCGCAGCGACCTGCCGCTCATCCTCGGTCAGTTGCGCCTCGAGGCGCAGGGGATCCTCCCAGTCAAACTTCGCCGCCATCCGTCTGCACTCCTGTTACGTGGTGATCATCCCGGCCGCGCACCGCTGCTGGCTGCCAAGCGCCGGATACGTCACTGTAGCCGGCGGCGGCGCGCCCGGCTTGTCCGCCAGCGCACGACGGCTTGCGCGCCAGCGCACTGCACGGCGGCGCGGCCGCTATGCCGGCGCTAAGTCCGGCCGGCGAGACTGCGATCGTTGCGATGCAGCGACCGCACCCCCGGTTGCCGCGTCGCCGGTCCCGATCCGCTCTCCCAGTCGTCCGCAACCGCCATGCCGCTTTCCGCTCCGGCGCTCCCCGATGCGCCTCCGCTGCGTCCGCTCCTCAACAAGGTGCCTGAGGTGACGCTGTCCTTCTGGCTGATCAAGATGATGTCGACCACGGTCGGCGAAACCGCCGCCGACTTTCTCAATGCCGATCTCGGCTTCGGCCTGCGCGGCACCTCGGTAGTGACCGGCGCGCTGCTCGCCGTGGTGCTGGCGCTGCAGCTGCGCGCACGGCGCCACGTGCCCGCGCTGTACTGGAGCACCGTGGTGCTGGTCAGCGTCTTCGGCACGCTGATCACCGACAACCTCAGCGACAACCTTGGCGTGCCGCTGGCGGCGTCGACCGGGGCGTTCACGCTGGCGCTGCTCGGCGTGTTCGCGATCTGGTTCGCCCGCGAGCGCACCCTGTCGATCCACCATATCGACACCCGCGCCCGCGAGCTCTACTACTGGGCGGCAATCCTGGCGACCTTCGCCCTCGGCACGGCGGCGGGCGACTGGTTCGCCGAAGGGTTGCGGCTGGGCTACGCCCATGCCGCGCTCACGTTCGGCGCGGCGATCGCCGCCATCGCGCTCGCCCGCCACGTCTTCCGCGCGAACGCCGTGCTCTGCTTCTGGCTGGCCTACGTGCTCACCCGTCCGCTGGGCGCGTCCCTCGGCGACCTGCTGGCGCAGGAACCCTCGGGCGGAGGACTGGGGCTGGGCGCGACCCGCACCAGCCTGCTGTTCGCCGTGGCCATCGTGACCCTGGTGCTGACGCTGTCGCGGGCCACCGCCCGCGCCGAAGCGCAGCGCTGACCCGGCAAGCGGCGCTCAGGACGCCGCGACCAGGCCGAAATGCTCGACCCGCGGCGGCTCGGCGAAGAACGGACCGACGATGGCACGCCACTGGGCGAACGCCTCCGATTCACGGAAGCCGACGGTGTGATCCTCGAGCGTGGCCCAGCGGATCATCAGCAGGTAGCGCTCGGGGCTCTCGATGCCCTTGTGCACTTGGTAGCCCGAGAAGCCCCTGGCCTTGGCGATGACGGTGGTGACGCCGTGGATGATGGCGGCGTCGAATTCGGCCTGGCGGCCGGGCTGGATGCGGATGTCGGCGACTTCGAGGATCATGGCGGATGGCCTTTCGGAAGGGAGGAACGGGCGCGTCAGCGCTCCTGGTCGGTCGGACGCAGCAGCACCTCGTTGATGTTCACGTGCGCGGGCTGCGTCACGCAGAACACGATGGTCCGGGCGATGTCGGCGCTCTGCAGCTGGCGCATGCCGTCGGCCCAGGTGTTGATCGCCGCCTGCGTCGGCGCGTGCGCGATGTGGTCGCGCAGCTCGGTCTCGACCACGCCGGGCTCGATCACCGTGACCCGGATGTTGTCCTTGTAGGCCTCGCGCCGCAGCGACTCGCTGAATCCGACCACGCCCCACTTGGTCGCCGAATAGCCACCCGTATTGGGATTGGCCTGGCGTCCGGCGGTCGAGGCGATGTTGACGATATGGCCGTCCTTGCGCGAGCGCATTCCCGGCAGCGCCGCCTGGCAGGCCGCGATCAGCGCCACCAGGTTGAGCTGCACCATGTGCTGCCAGCGGTCCAGGTCGGCGCTGTCGATGGGTTCCAGGTACATCACCCCGGCGTTGTTGACCAGGATGTCGAGCCGGCCGAAATGCTGTTCGGCCGATCGCACGACGCCGGCCGCAGCTGCCGCATCGGCCAGATCGGCCGGCAGCGCGAGCACCTCGGCACCGAGGCCGCGCAGCCGTGCCGCCAGAGCCTCCAGCCGGTCGGCGCGACGCGCGGTGATGGCGACGCCGGCCCCGGCACGGGCCAGCAGCTCGGCGGTGGCCTCGCCGATGCCGGACGACGCGCCGGTGACCAGCGCGACGCGTCCGTCGAGATTGGCGGGAAAGAGATCGAGGGACATGGGCATTCTCCTTGTGCTGATGGACCGCCCGACATTGTCCCGCGCCGCAACCCGCGCTGCAGGCGCCGGACCGGGATCGGCGCCAGGGTGCGGGGATGTGCGTCACGCGCCTGCAGGCCCGGGCACCATCGCCTAAAGTGTCGCGCGATGCGCCGCGGCGGCGCGGGGAGAACGGCATGGCGGAAACCAGACCCTGGGCATTGCTCGTCGGTGTCGGCG
>JAKAIB010000247.1 GCA_021814605.1 Pseudomonadota bacterium
GAGGACGCCGGCGCGCTGGAAAAGCCGGCCAACTGGCGGCTCGCCACCGTGGCGCAGGACGTTCCGGATTCCAGCGCGAGCGCGGTCGAATTCGTGATGGCCGGTGACGTGGCGCTGGCGGCGGCGGAGCGGGCGCTGCAGGCCGCGATGGCGCGGCCCGATTCCGAAGCCGCGGGGCATGCCCTGGCCGAGGCGCAACATGCCTTCGAACTCGCCGACGGCTACACCGCGCGGCCGCGTGCCGAAGCGCTACTGCTCGGGCTCGGCTTCACGCTCGCCGACCTGCGCAAGCCGGTGACGGAATTCTCCGGCGGCTGGCGCATGCGGCTGGCGCTGGCGCAGGCGCTGTTCGCGCCGAGCGACTGCCTGCTGCTCGACGAGCCGACCAACCACCTCGACCTGGACGCGCTGGTGTGGCTGGAGCAATGGCTGGCGCGCTATCCGGGCCTGCTGCTGGTGATTTCGCACGATCGCGAGTTCCTCGATGCCATCTGCCGGGTCACGGTGCATCTGGACGGCGGTCGGCTGACCCGCTACGGCGGCAACTACACGGTGTTCGAGGAGCTGCGCGCGCAAGGGCTGCTGCAGCAGCAGTCGGCGTATGCCCGGCAGCAGCAGGACATCGCCCGGCTGACCCGCTTCATCGACCGGTTCCGTGCCAAGCCGAACAAGGCGCGCCAGGCGCAGAGCCGGATGAAGGCGCTCGACCGCATGGAGCGGCTCGCGCCGGTCTACCTCAGTTCCGCGCTGCGCATCGAGCTGCTCGAGCCGGCGGCATTGCCGCAGCAACTGCTGACGCTGCGCGACCTGCGCTGCGGCTACGGCGAACCGGCCGTGCTCGAAGGGGTGAGCCGCGACGTCACCGGCGGCCAGCGCATCGGCATCCTCGGCGCCAACGGGCAGGGCAAGTCGACCCTGGTCAAGACGCTGGCCGGCGTGCTCGCACCGCTGGGCGGCCAGCGCATCGAAGGCAAGGGACTGGTCATCGGCTACTTCGCGCAGCAGGAGGTCGACGTGCTGCGGCTCGACGAGTCGCCGTTGCAGCACATGCAACGGCTGGCACGCGACATCGCCCCGCAGTCGACCGAGCAGGACTGGCGCAACTGGCTGGGCCGCTATCAGTTCGACGGCGACATGATGCTGCGGCCTTGCGGCAGCTTCTCCGGCGGCGAGAAGGCCCGTCTGGCACTGGCGCTGGTGATCTGGCGCCGGCCCAACCTGTTGCTGCTGGACGAACCGACCAACCATCTCGACTTGCCGACCCGCGAGGCCTTGGCGCTCGCGCTGCAGGAATTCGACGGCACCATGCTGCTGGTGTCGCACGACCGCGCCTTGCTGCGCGCCACCTGCGATGGTTTCTGGCTGGTCGCCGACGGCCGGGTGCAGGACTTCGACGGCAGCCTCGACGACTACCAGCAGTGGGCACTGGCGCGTGCCGCGCAGCGCCAAGGCGGCGACACGGCGGGGCGGGAGCCGGCCGGCGAGGCCGCAGCGGCCGCCGGCGGCGACCGGCGACAGGCGCGCCGCCTGCAGGCACAGGAACGGCAGCGCATGGCCGAGCAGCTCAAGCCGCTCAAAGCCGAACTGAAACGGATCGAATCCGAACTCGGCGCGCACGAAGCCGAGCGCACCGCGCTCGAACAGGAACTGGCGCAGGCGACGCTGCCGCCGCAGCAACGCGCGGAACAGGGCAGGCGGCTGAAGACCGTCGGCGACGCCATCGCCGCACTCGAAGAGCGTTGGCTCGAGGCATCCGAGCGCATCGAGGCGCTGCAGGCACCGGTGGACTGAGCCGCTCTCGCGCGTCGAAATTTGATTGATGCGGACATTCCGGCATCAATATTCGACTAGATTGATCAACTTTTCGGTGCGCGGGGCCGTGGTGCGTCGCCTTGCGCTGTTCCGCAACGGCCCGGATTCCATGAAACAGACCCTGCTGCAGCAAAAGTACCCCATCTTCGTCGCCGAGATCGGCAAGACCGAGACGCGTTGCACGAGCGTCGACGACGTGGTCGCCTATTTCAAGGACCGGATCGCCGCGACCCCCAAGGTCCGGTTCATCGAGGTGTTCGACCACTTCGCGCACACCGCGGGAATCGGCGGCACGATCGCGCCGGAGATCGGCGCCGCGGTCGACGTGATCTTCTGCTTCGGCTTCGCGCTGCCCGATCCGCTGGTACTCGCGGTGCGTCCCCGCTCGATCGGCATCGCCGACCTGGGTGACAGGTTCGTGATCAGCTTTCTCGAAGCGCCGATGGCGCCGGCGAACGAGGCGATGGAAGAGTGGGTCAAGGGCTTGCGCGACAAGGCCTGACCCTGACGCGCATCCGCCAGCGGCGCTTGGTCGGCGCCTTCCCTGCGTAGCGCGCCAACCGCCAGCCCTGGATCGTCGGCCAGCCCGGACGGGACGATTCGGAGTCGCCTCCCGCTGGTCTGCGGTCCGACCCGGGTTCAGGCCTGTCGTCGGTATTTTGGAACAGAAATCCACTATATTGGAGCAATGGACCTCGATGACGTGATTGCCCAGCGAGTTCGTGCGTTGCGCAAGGGGCGCGGCGAAACCCTCGACGAACTCGCCGAACGCAGCGGTGTCAGTCGCTCGATGATCTCCCTCATCGAGCGCCGGGAAACGAGTCCGACGGCCGCCGTACTCGACAAACTGGCCTCGGCCCTGGGTGTCACGCTGGCGGCGCTGTTCGCCGACCCTCCCGGTGCCGCGGCGGCGCAGCCGCTGGCGCGCGCGTCGCAGCAGCAGGTCTGGACGGATCCCGAATCCGGCTATGTCCGGCGGCAGGTGTCGCCGACCGGCTATCCCTCGGCGGTCGAGTTGGTCGAAGTGATCTTTCCACCGGGAAAGAGCGTGACGTTCGAGAACCCGATGCGCAGCGTCGTTGCCCATCAGCAGGTCTGGATGCTCGACGGTGAACTGGACGTCACGGCCGGCGACCAGACATGGCAGATCGCAACGGGCGACTGCCTTGCCATGGAACTCGGGCAGCACGTCGTCTTTCGCAATCGAAGTCGTCGGCCGGCGCGCTATGTCGTCGCGCTCGCGGCTGCCCCATTCCCTGCAAGGAGAAGCTGATGACCGAGCACGTCGTCGTGCACTGCACATTCGAGCGCCATGCCGCCGCGATCCTGGATGTCTTCAACGAGGCCATCGTGAATTCCACCGCGCTCTACGACTACCAGCCCCGGACGCTGCAGAGCATGGCGGGTTGGTTCGAGTCCAAGCGCGCCGGCCATTTCCCGGTGATCGGAATCGAGGACGCAGACGGTGCGCTGCTGGCCTTCGCCAGCTACGGCACGTTCCGCGCCTGGCCGGCGTACAAGTACACGGTCGAGCACTCGGTCTACGTCCACAAGGATCATCGCGGGCAGGGACTGGGCCGCACGGCGATGCAGCACCTCATTGCCGCGGCTCGCCAGAACGATCGCCACGCCATGGTGGGCGGGATCGACGCCGCGAACGCCGGCAGCATTGCCCTGCACGAAGGGCTCGGCTTCAAGCACGTCGGAACCCTGCCCCAGGTGGGATTCAAGTTCGGCCGCTGGCTCGATCTGGCGTTCTATCAATTGCTGCTGGACACGCCCGCACACCCGGTCGACGGTTGAGTGCCTGGGATCCGGTTCGCGCTGGCCCAGGCGTCGCATCGGAACCGGGACGCGATTGCCATGCCGGCCGCTCAAGGCGCAATGGTCGGGTGATGGATCGCCGCCGTCCGCGGTTCAGCGGCCGAAACGCAGCGCCAGGATGGACCGGGCCTGCTCGACGCGTTCAGGGTCGGTCGCGCGCGGCGGGGTGAACGAGAACACCACATCCGGCAACGCGGGCAGACCTTCGCCGGGGCCGACCACTTCGACGCCGTCGGCGATCGCCGAGGCCGGCAGGCAACCGATCCCCAGGCCGGCGGCGAGCATCGACTGCAGCCCGGGAACGCCGATGGCGCTGTGCGAAGCGACGAACGCGATGCCTTCGCGCCGCAGCGCATCCGTCGCCAGCCGATGCATCAGGCACTCATCGGGCAGCAGCACCACCGGAAGTGGCCGTGGCAACTGCGCCAGCAGCGCCGGGGAGGCCAGCCAGCGCAGCGCTTCACGGCGCAGCGCCAGGCCGGCGTCGATCTCGCCGTCGACCACCTGCATCGTGATGCCGAGATCGATGTCGCCGCGGGCATGGGCCTGCCCGATGTCGGCGCTCTTCATCATCCGCACCCGCAGCACCAGTTGGGGATAGCAGTCGCGCAACTGCGCCAGCATCCCGGCGACTTCCCCTGGACGGAAGTACTCGGTGATCGCCAGCCGCAACTCGCCCGCGAGGCTGCGGCCGCGCAACTCGTCGAACGCCGTTTCATTGAGCGCGACAAGACGGCGCGCATGCTCCAGCAGCCTGCCGCCGGCCGCCGTGAGCTGCACGCCGCGCTGGCTGCGCATGAACAACGGCATTCCGGCCCGCTCCTCGAGCTTGCGCACCTGCTCGCTGATGGTCGACTGCGACAGGTGCAGCAATGGCACGGCAGCCGACAGGCTCCCCGTGTCGGCAACGACGGTGAAGGTGCGCAACTGCTGGAAGTCGAATCCTCGCATGCGGGGGCGCATTCGGAAATTTCGATGGAGTCTATCTGGAATTTCCGCTTT
>JAKAIB010000248.1 GCA_021814605.1 Pseudomonadota bacterium
CGATCTGTCGCGCCAGGGACTGTCGACCCCGGGCTCGGTCAGCGTGCCACGGTTGCGCCGCATGTCGTCGGCACTCTGCTCATCAACGTAGGCCAGTCCGTCGGCGATCAGCGCGCAGGCGGCGCGGTACATGAAGTCGAAGTCGTCGCTGGCGTAGTACAGGTGCGACACGCCGCCGGCCCGCCAGTCGAATCCGAGCCAGCGCACCATGTCGACGATGGCGTCGACGTACTCCTGGTCTTCCTTCTCGGGATTGGTATCGTCGAATCGCAGGTGGCAGATGCCACCGTAGTCCTGCGCCAGCCCGAAATTCAGGCAGATGCTCTTGGCGTGGCCGATGTGCAGGTAGCCATTGGGTTCGGGCGGGAAACGGGTGCGGATGCGGGCGGGGTCGATCGCTCCGGCGGCGTGGCCGGCGGCATCGGCCGGATGGCCGGCGAAGCGCCGTCCGGCATAAGCGGCCTGCTCCAGGTCGCGCTCGATGATCTGGCGCAGGAAGTTCGAAGGTTTTTCGGCGGGATCCATAACCCCGCTATTTGAACAGTTCCGCAGCGGGCGCTGCTGCGCCGCAAAATCCCGCGCCGCAAAAAGTCGGATGCCGCTGTCGGCAAGACGCCGGGCCGGGCGTTGTTGCAACATCATCGACAGCACCGCATGGAGGTCCGATCATGATCCGCCAAATTCTCATCGCGCTTGCAGGCAGCGCCGCGCTGGCCGCGCCCGCAGCGCATGCCGATCCCGTCTACTGGTCGCTCAACGTCGGCGTCCCCGGCGTGGTCACCAGCTTTTCCAACGCCTATCCGGCGCCGCCCGTGGTGTATGCACCGCCGCCCGTGGTCTACGCCCCGCCGCCGGCGTTGCCGCCGGTCTACTTCAGGCCGCCGCGCCCGGTGGCCTATGGCTATGCGCCGGTGGTCGTCGGCCCTGGCTATATGGAACGTCGCTGGGACCGTCGCGAATGGCACCGCGGATGGCGCCACGACGACGACGACCGCCGCGACTGGGACCGGCACTGAACCGGCCGGCGGCGGTCAGCGCCGGCCGCTGCCAAGCAGGCCGCCGAGCACGCCGCGGATGATCTCGCGGCCGACGGTGCTGCCGATGCTGCGCGCCGCCGACTTGGCCAGCGTCTCGAGCACCGAATCCTTGCGTCCGGATCCTCCGGCCAGTCCGCCGAGTCCCCTGCCCAGCGCGTCGAGCAAGCCGCCGGAAGTCGCCGTCGTGGCGGTTCCGCCACCGGCCCCGGCGGCAACCCGCCCCTTCAGCCGTTCGTAGGCCGATTCGCGGTCGACCGCCTGGTCGTACACCCCGGCGACCAGCGACTGCTGCATCAGCGCCTGGCGCTCCTGCGGGGTGATCGGGCCGATGCGGCCGCCCGGCGCCAGCATCCACACGCGTTCGGTCGGACTCGGCCGGCCCTTGTCGTCGAGCAGCGACACCAGTGCCTCGCCGACACCCAGTTCGGTGATCGCCCGCGCCACGTCCAGCCCGGGATTGGGCCGCATGGTCCCGGCCGCCGTCTGCACCGCCTTGCTGTCGCGCGGAGTGAACGCGCGCAGCGCATGCTGGACCCGGTTGCCCAGTTGCCCGAGGACGGCATCGGGCACGTCGAGCGGGTTCTGGGTGACGAAGAACACCCCGACGCCCTTGGACCGGATCAGCCGCACCACCTGCTCGATCTTCTCGAGCAGCGGCTTGGGCGCGTCGTCGAACAGCAGGTGCGCCTCGTCGAAGAAGAACACCAGTCGCGGCTTGTCCGGATCGCCGATCTCCGGCAGGCGCTCGAACAGCTCCGACAACAGCCAGAGCAGCACCGTCGCATACAGGCGCGGCGACTGGTAGAGCCGGTCGGCAGCGAGGATGTTGACCACGCCGCGACCGGCGCCGTCGGTCTGCATCAGGTCGTCGATGTCGAGCATCGGCTCGCCGAAAAAACGGTCCGCGCCCTGGGTCTCGAGCTGCAGCAGGCCGCGCTGGATCGCGCCGACACTGGCGGCGCTGACATTGCCGTACTCGGTGGTGAACTGCGCCGCGTTGTCGCCGACCTCCTGCAGCATCGCGCGCAGGTCCTTCAGGTCGAGCAGCAGCAGGCCGCTGTCGTCGGCGATCCTGAACACCAGGTTGAGCACGCCGGACTGCGTTTCATTGAGCTGCAGCAACCGCGCCAGCAGCAGCGGGCCGAGATCGGAAATGGTGGCGCGCACCGGGTGTCCCTGCTCGCCGAACACGTCCCACAGCGTCGCCGGGCAGGCCGCGAACTCGGGCTCGGGCAGCCCCAGCGTGCGCAGCCGCTCGGCGAGCTTGGGGCCGAGACTGCCGGCTTGCGAGATGCCGGCCAGATCGCCCTTGACGTCGGCGAGGAACACGGGCGTGCCGATGCGCGAGAATGCCTCGGCCAGCAACTGCAGGCTGACCGTCTTTCCGCTGCCGGTGGCGCCCGTGATCAGTCCGTGGCGATTGGCCATCGCCGGCAGCAGCCGGCATTCGGCGTCGCCGCTGCGGGCGACCAGGATCGGCTCGACCATGTGACGCTCCTGTGACTGGGCGGGAAATCGGCGCCCGGGCCGGAAAGTAGAATGGCGAGTCTATCGAAATGCCCGGCCGCGGCGCGGTATCCCGGGCCTCACGCAGGAGCAACGCACCATCATGGCCGGACATTCCAAATGGGCCAACATCCAGCATCGCAAAGGCCGCCAGGACGAGAAGCGCGGAAAGGTCTGGACCAAGATCATCCGTGAAATCTCCGCCGCGGCCCGCCTGGGCGGCGGCGACCCGAACGCCAACCCCCGGCTGCGCCTGGCCGTCGACAAGGCCAAGGCGGCGAACATGCCGGCCGACACCGTCAAGAAGAACATCGACAAGGCCACCGGGGCGCTCGAGGGCGTGCATTACGAGGAGATCCGCTACGAAGGCTACGGCGTCGGTGGCGCCGCGCTGATCATCGACTGCCTGACCGACAACCGCGTGCGCACCGTCGCGGAAGTGCGGCATGCCCTGTCGAAGAATGGCGGCAACCTCGGCACCGAGGGATCGGTGGCGTTCCAGTTCCAGCATTGCGGCCAGCTGGTGTTCGCGCCGGGAACATCCGAAGACAAGGTCATGGAAGTCGCGCTCGAGGCCGGCGCCGACGATGTCGTCACCGACGACGACGGCGCGATCGAGGTCATCACCCCGCCGGCGCAGTTCGAGGCCGTGCGCGGCGCGCTGCAGGCTGCCGGCCTGGAGCCCGAACTCGCCGAAGTGACGATGCGCGCGACCAACACGGTCGACCTGGCCGGCGACGACGCCGCGCGCATGCAGAAGCTGGTCGACGCGCTGGAAGATCTCGACGATGTCCAGGAGGTCTATCACAACGCGGTGCTCGGCTGAAGCCGCGGACGGACCGAAGCATGAAACTCCTCGTCATCGGATCGGGCGGCCGCGAACACGCCATCGCCTGGAAGCTGTCGCGATCGCAGCGGGTGCAGACGGTCTACGTCGCGCCGGGCAACGGCGGCACCGCCCTTGATCCCAATCTCGAAAACATCCAGGTCGCCAACGCCGAAGAGCTGGCGGCCTTCTGCGAGCGCGAAAAGATCGCCTACACCGTGGTCGGCCCCGAAGCGCCGCTGGCCGCGGGCATCGTCGACGGCTTCCGGGCCCGCGGGCTGAAGATCTTCGGCCCGACCCGCGCCGCAGCGCAGCTCGAAAGCTCCAAGGCGTTCTCCAAGGATTTCATGGCGCGGCACCGCATCCCCACCGCGGCCTACGCGACCTTCGACGACGCCGCCGCAGCGCACGCCTACGTGGACCAGCAGGGTGCGCCGATCGTGGTCAAGGCCGACGGTCTTGCCGCAGGCAAGGGCGTGGTGGTGGCGCAGACGGCCGACGAGGCGCACGCCGCGATCGACGACATGCTGCAGGACAACCGCTACGGCGTGCAGCACAACGCCGGCCGGGCCCGGGTCGTGATCGAGGAATTCCTGCAGGGCGAGGAAGCCAGCTTCATCGTGATGGTCGACGGCCAACATGTGCTGCCGCTGGCGTCCAGCCAGGACCACAAGCGGCTGCGCGACGGCGATGCCGGGCCGAACACCGGCGGGATGGGGGCGTATTCCCCGGCGCCGGTGGTGACCCCCGAAGTGCACGCCCGGGTGATGCGCGAGATCATCCTGCCCACGGTCAAGGGCATGGCCGCGGACGGCCATCCGTTCACCGGCTTCCTCTACGCCGGATTGATGATCGACGCCAAGGGACAGGCCAAGACCCTCGAATTCAACTGCCGGATGGGCGATCCGGAAACCCAGCCCATCATGGCGCGGCTGAAGAGCGATCTGTCGCTGGTGTTCGAGCGAGCGCTCGCCGGCCAGCTCGACCAGGTCGAGCTCGAGTGGGACCGCCGTACCGCGCTGACCGTGGTACTCGCCGCCCCGGGCTACCCCGATGCGCCGCGCAAGGGAGACGCGATCAGCGGCATCCCGGCACCGGCCGACGACTGCGTGACCTTCCATGCCGGCACCGTGCTCGACGGCGACGGCACGCTGCGCACCTCGGGAGGTCGCGTGCTCGGCGTCACCGCGCTCGGCGATTCGCCGCGCATCGCCCAGCAGCGTGCCTACGAGGCCGTCGGCGCCATCCATTTCGAC
>JAKAIB010000249.1 GCA_021814605.1 Pseudomonadota bacterium
CGCACCGACTCCTTGAACGCGTCCGCGATCAGCCGGACATCGGCCTCGCTGTGCGCGGTCGTGAGGAAGCAGGGGAAGTTGTCGAGGATGTGCACGCCGCGGCTGCGCATCATCGCGAACAGAAGGTCCTGCAGCGGATGGTCTTCCAGCCAGGCGACCCGCCACAGCGACGCGAAGTGGCGCACCTCGAGTGGGGCCCCAGCCTCGCGGCAGAACGCACTCAGTTCCTCGGCCAGCGCAGTGGTGCGGGCGTTGAGCGTCTCCTGCAGCGCCGGGCCCTGCTGCTTGAGGTGCTGCAGACTGGCATGCGCCGCGGCCAGTGCCAGCGGATGACGGACGAAGGTGCCGGCGAAGTACGTCACGCCGACCGTGGGAATCGAGTCGTCGCCGTACTGCCAGGCGCCGCCATCGAGCGCGTCCATGAACTGCCGCTTGCCGGCGATGACGCCGATGGGCATGCCGCCGCCGATGACCTTGCCGTAGCTGGCCAGATCGGCACGGATGCCGAACAGTTGCTGCGCCCCGCCCAGCGCCGAGCGGAATCCGGTGATGACCTCGTCGAAGATCAGGCAGGTGCCGCTGCGCTCGGTGATGGCGCGCACCTCCTTGAGGAAATCGACCGGGCGGAACTCGGGGCGCCGGCTCTGCACCGGCTCGACGAGCACCGCGGCGAGGTCGTCCGCGTTGGCGCGGATGAACTCGAGCGATTCGGGCGTGCCGTAGTCGAGCACCCGCACGTCGCCGAACATGCCGCGCATGATTCCCGGCGCGCCGGGAATGCCCTTGCCGCCCTTGCCGGGGCGCACCACGACCTCGTCGAAGGTGCCGTGGTAGGAGCCGGAGAACAGCACCACGGTGCTGCGGCCGGTGACGGTGCGGGCGATGCGCACCGCGGCCATCACCGCTTCCGAGCCGGTATTGCACAGCCCGGCGCGATCGAAGCCGGTCAGCTCGCAGACGAGGTCGGCGACCGGGCCGGCCAGCGGATGCTGCGGGCCGATGTCGTAGCCGTCGTCGAGCTGCTGGCGCACGGCATCGAGCACGAAGTCGGGCTGCCAGCCGAACAGGCTCATGCCGAAGCCGTTGAGCGCGTCGACGTATTCATTGCCGTCGAGATCCCAGAGGTGCGCACCCTTGCTGCGCTCGACCACGATCTGATAGGTGATGTCCTTGATCATCGGCCGGAAGCCGTTGACCACGCGGGGGTCGGCAAGGTGCGGGCGGTAGTGCTCGGTGTAGGCGCGGCTCTTCGCGGTGCGCTCGACGTAGCGGCGCATGAACGCCGCGAGCCGCGCGCGCTGCCGCTCGGTCAGTGGGCTGGCCTGGGTGTGGATGCGGGCGATGGCGCCGAATGCCTTCTTGACGTCGTAGCGCTGCGTGTCGGGCTCGTCGGCTGGATTCTCGGCGGGCGGGGCGACCGGCACGGCGGCCTGGTTGGCCGGGGACGGCGTGGCCGGTGCGACCGGCGCCGCGATCGGCGCGGTCGCGGCGATCGCGGGTGGCGCGGCCGCGAATGCGGTGCCGCCGAGCAGGGCAAGCTGCTGCGCCATGAGCTGCATCTGCTGGGCGATGAGCTGCTGGACGGCGGAGGCCGGGGCGCCGGCGGACGGCATTTGCGGCTGGAACGGGGCGGACGGCATGGCGATGCTCCCGATGGCGACGGATGGCGAAATCCCCGGCTGCATGGTGGATGCCGGCGCGGCCGGGACCGGAGCAGCCGGGGCAGCGGCCGCTGCCGCCGGTTCGGGCGGCAGCTGCGCATCCAGGTGCGTTGCGAGCAGATCCATGCTCCGCAGCGTTTCCATCAGCTGGCGGAAGGTCACCGGTACGCCGAATTCCTTCTTGATCTGGATGGCGGCCTGGGTGAGGGTCAGCGAGTCGAGTCCGAGTTCGACGAACGGGACGCCGGCATCGGCAGAATCGAGCGGGCTGCCCGAGACATCTTCGAGCAGATCGCGCAGACGGGCGACGAGACTGTCCTTGCGCGGCGAGGCGGCGCCGTTGGGCTGGTCGGTGGGCATGGCGGAGACGGAAGCGGGGGATGGGAAAGTCAGGACGTTGGCGGCGGATTCGGTGCGGGCCGCGGGGGCGGAGGCCGGCGTTTCGGGCGTCGCGGCGGCGGCCACGGTCGTGGTGACCTGTGGTGCCTGCGCCTCGACCCAGTGGCGCTTGCGCTCGAATGGGTAGGTCGGCAGGCGGACCCGGCGGCGGCCGGTCGCCGGACTTGCGGCGGACGCCGGCAGATCGATGCCGACCGTCCACAGCATGCCCTGCGCCAACAGCATCTGTGCCGCTTCGTCCTCAGGCCGGTCACCAAGGCTGGGGATGGCGAGGAGCGTGGCCGCCCCGCCGGCCGGCGCATGCTGGCGGGCGAGGGTGCACAGGCTGCCCCGCGGCCCGACCTCGAGGAACAGCGCGCCGGGATGATGGGCAAGGGTCTCGCGGACGGCGGGAGAGAAGCGCACCGGCTCGCGCAGGTGCCGGACCCAGTAGTCGGGACGGATGGCGTCGGCCTCGGTCAGCCAGGTTCCCGTCCGGGTCGACACGATCGGCAGGCGCGGCGCGGCCAGCGTGACCGTCGCCACCTCGGCGGCGAACGGATCGAGCGCCGCGTCCATCATCGCCGAATGGAAGGCGTGCGAGGTCTGCAGCAGCCGGGACTGCACGCCATCGGCGGACAGCGCGGCGTGGAAGGCTTCGATCTCCGGCGTCGGGCCGGCGACCACGCAGGCGGACGGGCCATTCTCGGCTGCCAGCGAGAGCGCCGCGGGCAGCTTCGCCAGAATGGCGGGCGCAGCCAGGCGGACCGACAGCATGCTGCCCGGCGGCAATGCCTGCATCAGCGCGCCGCGGCGGGCGACCAGGCGCGCCGCGTCGTCCAGGGTCATCACCCCGGCGAGCACCGCGGCAACGAACTCGCCGACGCTGTGGCCGATCAGCGCGGTGGGCCGCGCGCCGCGCGCCAGCCAGGTCTGCGCCACGGCGTATTCGAGACAGAAGGTGGCCGGCTGGGTGGTCGCGGTGCCGGTGAGCGCATCGGCGTCGCCGTCGAACATCCGCGCCCGCAGGTCGAAGTCCAGGTGCGGAGCGAATGCCGCCAGCGCCGCATCGAACGCAGCGCGGAAATCGGCGTCCGCCGCGTAGAGGCCGCTGCCCATGCCGGCATATTGCGCACCCTGGCCGGGGAACAGCCAGACCTGTGCCGGCTCGGCCGCAGGCACCTCGCGCTGGGCACGCCGCGCATGACCCGGCTGCAGCAGCGACTCGGTAATCTCATCCGCGGTCGCGCCGACGACGCAGAGTCGGTGCGCGAAGCGGCTGCGGCCGGCCTGCAGGGTGTGGGCGACGTCGGCCAGATTCGGTGTGCCGTCGCGCAGATGGGCAGCGAGCCGCTCCGCCTGCGCGGCGAGTGCGGTTGGCGTCCGCGCGCTCAGCAGCATCAGCTGCGGCCCATGCGCCGCCGAACTCGGCGCCTGCGATGGCGCCTCGCGCACGATGGCATGCACGTTGGTACCGCCGACGCCGAAGTTGCTGACCGCCGCCCGCCGGACACGCGCCGGATCGCGCGGCCACGGCGTGCGCCGGTCGTTGACGACGAACGGACTGGCGGCGAAGTCGATCTGCGGATTGGGATGCCGGAAATGCAGCGACGCGGGCAGCGTCTCGTGGCGCAGCGCCAGCGCAGTCTTGATCAGCGACGCGGCACCCGCTGCCGTGACGAGGTGACCGATGTTGCTCTTGAGCGAGCCGATGCGGCAGAAGGCGGTGTCGCGCGTGTGGCGCCGCCAGGCCTGGGTCAACGCCTCGATCTCGATGGGATCCCCGAGCGGCGTGGCGGTGCCGTGCGCTTCGACATAGTCGATGCCGCGCGGATCGACGCCGGCGTCGTCCAGCGCCGCGGCGATGACGGCGGCCTGGCCGTCGACGCTCGGCGCCGAGAAGCTGGCCTTGCCGCCGCCGTCGTTGTTCAGGCCGATGCCATCGATCACCGCCAGGATGTCGTCGCCGTCGGCGAGGGCGTCGTCCAGCCGCTTGAGCAGGACCATCGCGGCGCCGTCGTTGAACGTCGTTCCGGAGGCCTCGCTGTCGAAGGTCCGGGTGTGGCCGTCGCGCGAGAGCATCGCGCCTTCCTGGTAGAGGTAGCCGGTGTTGGGCGGGCAGACGATGGTGACGCCGCCGGCGAGCGCCATGTCGCAGCGCCCGAGCCGCAGACTGTCGACCGCCTGCGCCACGGCCGCCAGCGACGTCGAGCATGACGTGTGCACCGCGACGGCCGGGCCGGTCAGGTGCAGCTTGTCGGCGACGCGCAGCACCGAGTAGTCCTTGTCGTTGGCCAGCAGCACCGGCAGGTCTCCAGCCTTCTCGACCGTTCCCGGGCTGCGCATCAGCTGGCGTTGCAGGTAGTAGTTGCCGTAGACGCCGGCGAACACGCCCACCGGGCGGTCGGTGGCGTCGGGCGCGTACCCGGCACTTTCCAGGCATTCCCAGGCGACTTCGAGCATCACCCGGTGCTGGGGATCGAGCAGCGCCGCCTCGCGCGGGGAGATGCCGAAGAAGCTGTTGTCGAACAGATCGTGACCGTCGAT
>JAKAIB010000250.1 GCA_021814605.1 Pseudomonadota bacterium
GCCGACTACTACCAGCGCGCCGTGGGCGAAGTGGTCGGCGCCGCGCTGCCGGCACCATTGCGCACCCGCAGCCCGGCGGGCATCGATGCCACCGAACCGGCCGCGCCGGAGGAATTCGCCTGCTCCGACCTCGGGCTGCTGGCGCTGCCCGGGGCGCTGCCGGCGCGGGCGACGGCGCTATGGCGGCTGGCGCGGGGACTCGGCGCCGGAGCGCCGGACTCGACGCCGCCGGAAGCCGCGCGCCCGCGACTTGATCTCGTACAGGCGAGAGCGCTGCATCCGCAGGCGGCTCGCATCCTCGGCCAATGGGAAGCCGCGGGCTGGGTCCGTCGGATCGCCGCCCCGCCGGTGCCGGACCGCGCGCCGGATGCGACCGGGCCCCGCCTGCATGCCGAACAGCAGCAGGCGCTGCAGACGATCACCGGGTCGACCGGATTCGCGCCCTTTCTGCTGTTCGGCGTCACCGGCAGCGGCAAGACCGAGGTGTACCTGCACGCCGCCGCCGACGTCCTGGCACGCGACCACCAGGCGCAGGTGCTGGTGCTCACGCCCGAGATCAACCTGACGCCGCAACTCGTCCGGCGCTTCGAGCAGCGCTTCGGCGCGCACCGCCTCGCCGTGCTGCACAGCGGGCTGGCCGAAGGGCGCCGGCTGCGGAACTGGCTGGCCGCCCACCGCGGCAGCGCGCGCATCGTGCTCGGAACGCGCCTGGCGGCGCTGGCGTCGCTGCCGGGCCTGCGACTGATCGTGGTCGACGAGGAACACGACCCCTCGTACAAGCAGCAGGAAGGCGCGCGCTACTCGGCGCGCGACCTCGCGCTGTGGCGGGCGCGGCAACTCGGGATCCCGGTGGTGCTCGGCTCGGCCACGCCATCGCTCGAAAGCTGGCGGGCGTCGGAAACGGGACGGTTGCAGCGCCTCGCTTTGACGCAGCGCGCCAGCGGCCGCCTGCCCGACGTTCGACTGGTCGACGCCGGCCGCGATTCCGAACTGCGCGCTGGCGGGCTGATCGGTCAGCTGCTCGACACCGCGATCCGCGCCCGCCTCGACCGCGGCGAGCAGACGCTGCTGTTCCTCAACCGCCGCGGCTACGCCCCGGTGCTGCGCTGCCCGGACTGCGGCTGGCTGTCGGACTGCCCGCATTGCGACGCCCACCTGGTGTTCCACCGCACCGACCGCACGCTGCGCTGCCATCACTGCGGCTACCGCGCGCCGGTGCCGCGCGCCTGCCCGGAATGCGGCAGCCTCGACCTGCAGCCCGTCGGCAAGGGAACGCAGCGCGTCGAAGAGGCGTTGGCGGCACGCTACCCGCAGGCGCGCGTGGTCCGCATCGACGCCGACACCACCCGCCGCAAGGACAGCGCGCAAAGCGGATTCGACAGCGTCCACGCCGGCGACGTGGACATCCTGGTCGGCACGCAGATGGTGACCAAGGGCCACGACTTCCAGCGCGTGACCCTGGTGGGCGCGCTCAATCCCGACGCCGGGCTGTTCAGCCACGATCCGCGCGGACCCGAGCGGCTGTTCGCCCAGCTGATGCAGGCCGCCGGCCGTGCCGGCCGCGCCGGCCTGCGGCACGACACCGACACGCCCCCGACGCCAGCGGAGATGCTGGTGCAGACCGCCTACCCCGATCACCCGCTGTACCGGGCGCTGGTCGCGCACGACTATCCCGGGTTCGCCCGCAGCGAACTGCTCGAGCGCGAGCGCGCCGGGATGCCGCCGTTCTCGTATCAGGCGCTGCTGCGCGCCGAGCACCGGCAGGCGCCGGCCGTGGCCGAGTTCCTCGAACGGGCACGCGAACTCGCCGCGCCGCTGGCCGCCGGACTGGGCGTCACGGTCTATCCGCCGGTGCCGGCGGGACTGGCACGGGTGGCGGACATCCATCGCCAGCAGATGCTGCTCGAAGCGCCACGCCGTGCCGCGCTGCAACGCTTCCTGCACGGCTGGCGCGATGCGCTCGGCGCCGAGCGGACGCGGGTGCGCTGGGCCGTCGACGTCGATCCCCTCGACTACTGACCGTCGGCCGGCCGCCGACGCGCACCGGCCCGGCGCGGCCGACATTTCGATACAACGGGGTGCGGACGGGCAAACTACAGTGACCGAAGCCGGGTCATGCGGCGCCGCAGCGTGCCGCATCGAGACCGGCGCGACGTCCAGGAGGAAGCCATATGTCCACGCATCGCCTGCTGCACCATTCCCCGTTGCCCGCGGGCACCGCGATCGTCGAGGTCGACCACGGCCGCCCGGGCGGCGTCACCGCGGACTCGCCGGCCACCGACGTGATGACCGACCTGCGCCGCACGCCGGCGTTCACCGTCGAACCCGACACCCCGGCGACCCAGGCGCTGCAGAAGATGATGCACGCCGGGGTGCGTCTGCTGCTCGTCACCGATGCCGCCGGCAAGGTGATCGGCCTGATCACCGCGCGCGACCTGATGGGAGAGAAGCCGGTCCGGGCCGCAGCCGACAGCCACGTCCATCGCGACGCCGTCACCGTCGCCCAGTGCATGGTGCCGCAGCAGCACATCGAGGTGCTCGACTACGGCGAGGTGCTGCGCTCGACGGTCGCCGAGGTCGTCCTCACCCTGCGCCACTCCGGACGGCAGCATGCGCTGGTGCTCGAGTCCGACGGCCATCCGCGCGTGCGCGGCATCTTTTCGGTGGTGCGCATCGGCCGCCACCTCGGCATCGAACTGCCGTCGAGCGGCGCTGCACAGAGCTTCGCCGAGATCGAGCGCCTCATCGCGCCGAACTGAAGCCGCCATCCTCCGCCGGCACCAGCGCGAGATGCGCCAGCAGCGCGGCAACGGCGCAGGCGCAGAACACTCCGGCCATCGGCATCGCGCCGCGCGCCGCGAACAGGCTGACCAGTCCGCCACTGAGGGTGGCGGCCGCGAACTGCAGGCTGCCGAGCATGGCCGCGGCGCTGCCGATCCGACCCGGCTGGTGCGCCAGCGCCAGCGCCGTGGCGTTCGGGAACGAGAATCCCAGGCTCGACAGCGCGACGAACAGCGCGGCTTCGACGCCGGCAAAGCCGCCGCGGCCGATCAGCGCCGATCCCACCATCGCTGCGCCGCACAGTGCCAGCGCACGCAGCGCGCGGCTCAGCAGCGCGCCGCTGGACCGGCGCGCCAGCAGCGCGTGGTTGACCTGCGACGCGACGATCATCCCCAGCGCGTTCAGGCCGAACAGCCAGCCGAACTGCGCCGGCGTCAGCCCGAACACCTGCATGAACACGAACGGGCCGCCGGCGATATAGGCGAACATCGCCGACTGCCCGAGCGCGCCGCTGGCCGCATAACCGATGTAGCGTCGGTCGCGGAGCAGCGCGCCGTAGGTCCGCAGCGCCGAGCGCACCGGATGACCGGCCGCGCGGGTCCGATGCGCCGCGGGAAGGGTTTCGGGCAATGCCGAGGCGGCGAGCGCGCAGCCGACGGCGAACGCGGCAAGCAGCCCGAACAGCGCCCGCCATCCGGCCGTCTCGACAATCCAGGCGCCGACCATCGGGGCCAGGACCGGCGCGACACCCAGCACCAGCGTCAGGCGGGAAAACACCCGGGCCGCATCGAGCGGGGGGTAGAGATCGCGCACCATGCTGCGCGCCAGCACGATCCCGGCGCAACCACCCAGCGCCTGCAGCAGCCGCCACAGCACCAGGACGTCGACGTTCGGGGCGAAGGCGCAGCCGATCGACGCGACGAAGTAGAGCGCGATGCCGAGCAGCAGCGGCCGCTTGCGGCCGTACCGATCCGACACCGGCCCCCACAGCACCTGCCCGATGGACAGGCCGATGAAGAACGCCACCAGGGTGTGCTGCACCGCGTCCGGGCTGGTGTGCAGATCGTGCTCCAGGGCGGTGAAGCCCGGGAGGTACATGTCGGTCGACATCGGGGCAAATGCCGTGAGCGCCCCGAGGGTGAGGATCTGCCGCAGCGACGAACGGGTGGCCATCGCCGGGATTGTCGCCGCGCAGCGTGACCTGCGCCCCGCGGTCAGCCGGCGTGCAGCCGCGACCAGAGGAGGAGCAGCCCCATCGCGGCGGCCAGCCAGACCAGCGTCGCCAGCCCCAGCGCCGGAATCAGCGGCAGGCGCTCGGCCAGCGCGTAGACCGCGAGCAGGTATGCGGCGTAGGGCAGCATCGCCCAGAGTCCGAACACCACGGTCTGGCGCAGCGCCGCCGGGCCGCGCTCGCGCCCGACCAGCGCGTGGGCGATCAGCGCGAAGGTGGGAAACAGCGGGACCAGGCCGGCGATGACGTAGTTGCGGCTGGACGCGAGGACGGCGATCAGCATCGCGGCGGCGGCACCGAGCAGCGCCTTGAGCGCCAGCATCAGCATGCCGCCGTCCGGCCCGGCTTCACGCCGTCACCGCCGCGTCCGCTGCCCGCGCCGCCGGCACCGGCCCGCCGGCGCGCCATTGCGCCATCAGCGCGTCCCATTGCGGCAGCGCATGCGCCAGGCTGCGCGCCTTGACGTGGCCGTAGCCGCGGATCTGCTCGGGCAGCCGGGCGATCTGCACCGCCAGGTCCAGCTTGCCGTCGGCCAGGCCGGCGACGAGTTCGCCGAGCGTCGCCAGGT
>JAKAIB010000251.1 GCA_021814605.1 Pseudomonadota bacterium
CATACCTGCGTCGCGCTGGCCGAAGCGGGCTACACGCCGCTGGTATTCGACAACCTGTGCAACAGCAGTCCGGAGTCGCTGGCCCGCGTCGGCCGTATCACCGGGACCCGTCCGCGGTTGATCGAGGGCGACATCCGCGACTCCGCGGCGCTCGATGCGGTGTTCTCCGGCAACGACATTGCTGCGGTGATCCACTTCGCCGGGCTCAAGGCGGTCGGCGAATCGGTGGAGAAACCGCTGCTGTACTACGACAACAACGTCGGCGGGACGGTGACGCTGCTCGAGGCGATGCGGCGCGCCAACCGCGGCAACATCATCTTTTCGTCGTCGGCGACGGTCTACGGCGACCCGGCGAGCGTGCCGATCCGCGAGGACTTCCCGCTCAGCGCCACCAATGCCTACGGCCGCAGCAAGCTGATGATCGAGGAGATTCTCGGCGACCTCCATCGTGCCGAACCGCATTGGCGGATCGCCCGGCTGCGCTACTTCAATCCTGCCGGTGCGCACGAAAGCGGACTGATCGGCGAGGATCCGCGCGGCATTCCGAACAACCTGATGCCGTACATCTCCCAGGTCGCCGTCGGCCGGCTGGAACGGCTGCGGATCTTCGGCGGCGACTGGCCGACGGTCGACGGCACCGGGGTGCGCGACTACATCCACGTGATGGACCTGGCCGAAGGCCACGTCGCTGCGCTGCGGCACCTGCTCGGCCACGACGGCATGTTCACCGTCAACCTCGGCACCGGGCAAGGCTATTCGGTGCTGCAGATGGTGCAGGCCTTCGGCCGCAGCGTGGGGCGCGAATTGCCATACGAAATCGTCGCGCGGCGCCCGGGCGACATCGCCGAATGCTGGGCCGATCCCGCCGCAGCGCGGCGCCTGCTCGGCTGGACGGCGCGGCGCGGCCTCGACGCCATCTGCGCCGACGCCTGGCGCTGGCAGCAGAACAATCCGCAGGGTTACGGCGACTGAATCGGTGGTGTGGGCGGCCGGGGCATCGCCGGGCCGCATGGCCGCGGGCTTGCCCGGACATTCGCCGCGGTTGTATGGTGTCCCTCACGTCTGACAACCCACGGAGCCATCATGTCCAAGAAACAACCCGCGTTGCATGCGTCGCCGTCCCCGATCCACATCGGCATTTCCGACAAGGACCGCGCCAAGATCGCCGAGCACCTGGCCAAGCTGCTCGCCGACACCTACACCCTCTACCTGACGACGCACAATTTCCACTGGAACGTGACCGGGCCGATGTTCAACACCCTGCACCTGATGTTCATGGGGCAGTACACCGAACTGTGGAACGCGGTCGATCCGATCGCCGAGCGCATCCGAGCGCTCGGCTTCTCGGTCCCGGGGTCGTACCAGGGGTTCGGTTCGCGCACCAGCCTGGACGACGTGCCGGCGACGCCGCCGAAGGCCCAGGACATGATCTCCATCCTGGTGAAGGGGCACGAGGCGGTGGCCAAGACGGCGCGCGAGGTGTTTTCCGCCGCAGATGCGGCGAACGACCAGCCGACTGCCGACCTGATGACCCAGCGCCTCGACGTGCACGAGAAGACGGCGTGGATGCTGCGGTCGATGCTCGAATCCTGAATCCCGCATCCGGCGGGCCGCGCGGGTCGGCGGCCGCCGGATAATTGCCGCATGGAACGTCTGCGTCTTTGGCTGGCCTTGATCCGCTGGGACAAGCCGGTCGGCTCACTGCTGCTGCTCTGGCCCAGCCTGTCGGCGCTGTGGATCGCCAGCGATGGCGTGCCGCGCTGGTGGCTGGTGGTGGTGTTCACCGCCGGGACGTTCCTGACCCGGTCGGCGGGATGTGCCGTCAACGATGTCGCCGACCGCGACTTCGATCTGGCGGTGCGCCGGACCGCGCAGCGCCCGGTGACGTCCGGCAAGGTGTCGCCGCCCGAGGCGCTGGTCGTCGGCGCGGTGCTCGCGCTGGCGGCGTTCGGTCTGGTCCTGACAACCAATCTCCTCACCGCGCAACTGTCGGTGGCAGCGCTGCTGATCGCGGTCGCCTATCCGTACACCAAGCGCTGGCTGGCGCTGCCGCAGGCGTATCTGGGCGTGGCGTTCAGCTTCGGCATCCCGATGGCGTTCGCCGCCGCGAGCGGCGACGTGCCGCTGCTGGCCTGGGCACTGCTGCTGGGGAATCTGTTCTGGGTGCTGGCGTACGACACCGAGTACGCGATGGTCGACCGCGAGGACGACCTCAAGGTCGGGATCAAGACGTCGGCGATCACGTTCGGCCGGGCCGACGTGCCCGCCGTGATGGCGAGCTACGCGGCTTACCTGGCGATCTGGGCGGTGGCCGGCGCGGCGCTGGGGCTGTCGTGGCCGTACTGGCTCGGCCTGGCCGTGGCGGCGGCGCAGGCGGGGTACCACTACCTGCTGATCCGCGAGCGAGAGGCGGCGCGCTGTTTCCGCGCCTTCCGCCTCAATCACTATGTCGGTCTGGCGGTCTTCGCCGGCGTGGTCGGCGCCTACGCCATCAGGACGTGAGCCGCTCCAGCGCCTCGCGGTAGCGCGCAGCGGTGCTGGCGATCACGTCGGCCGGAAGCGCCGGCGGGGGCGGCTGCTTGTTCCAGCCGGGAACGGTTTCCAGCCAGTCGCGCAGGAACTGCTTGTCGAAGCTCGCCGGCGACGTTCCCTCGGCCCAGGTATCGGCGGGCCAGAAGCGTGACGAGTCGGGGGTGAGGACTTCGTCCATCACCGTCAGCGTGCCGGCGGCGTCGAGCCCGAATTCGAACTTGGTGTCGGCGATGATGATGCCGCGGGCGGCGGCGTAGTCCGCGGCGCGCCGATAGAGCGCGATGCTGACCTCGCGGACGCGGTCGGCGAGTTCCGCGCCGACGATCTGCTGCATGCGGTCGAACGCGATGTTCTCGTCGTGTTCGCCGAGCTCGGCCTTGGTCGCCGGAGTGAAGATTGGCGCGGGCAGTTGGCTCGCCTGCTTCAGTCCGGCGGGCAACGCGACGCCGCACACGGCGCCGGTCTGCTGGTAATCCTTCCAGCCCGAACCGGCGAGGTAGCCGCGCACCACGGCTTCGATCGGCAGCGGCTTGAGCCGCCGGACGACCATCGCGCGGCCGCGCACCTGCTCGCGCTCGGCGGGTGCGACGACAGTCTCGGGGTCGATGTCGGTGAGGTGGTTGGGAACCACGTCGGCGAGCAGACCGAACCAGAAGCGCGCCATGCGGGTGAGGATCTCGCCCTTGCCGGGGATCGGTTCGGCCATGATGACGTCGAACGCCGAGATCCGGTCGGTCGCGACCATCAGCATCAGGTCGTCGCCGACGGCGTAGTTCTCACGGACCTTGCCGCGCGACAGCAGCGGGAGCGAGTGCAGGGTCGATTGCAGCAGTGGTTGGGTCATGAAGGTGTTGGATTCGGCAGCGGATCGCCCGATTGTAGGAACGGCGTCCTCGAACCCCGGGGTTGAGCTGATCACCGGCAGCGATCCACAATCGCGTCACCCGCGGTTGCGGGGAACGATCGGATATCTGAAAGGAGACTCGACATGGCTGCAAAGCGCATTCTGCTGCTCGCCGGCGACTACGCCGAAGACTACGAGACCATGGTGCCATTCCAGACGCTGCTCGCCGTCGGGCACACGGTGCATGCGGTGTGCCCCGGAAAGAAGCCGGGCGACCACGTCAAGACGGCGGTGCACGACTTCGAGGGCGCGCAGACCTATTCGGAAAAACCGGGGCACAACTTCGCGCTCAACGCCGACTTCAACGCGGTGAAGCCCGAGGACTACGACGCACTGGTCATTCCCGGCGGCCGCGCGCCGGAGTACCTGCGGCTCAACCCGCGGGTACTCGACATCGTGCGGCATTTCTTCAGCGCCGGCAAACCGGTCGCCGCGGTCTGCCACGGTGCCCAGATCCTGGCCGCCGCCGGGGTGCTGCAGGGGAGGACATGCTCGGCATATCCGGCGTGCGCCCCCGAGGTCCGGGCGGCGGGCGGCGTCTATGCCGAGATTCCGGTGGATCAGGCGGTCACCGAGGGCAACCTGGTGTCGGCACCGGCCTGGCCGGCGCATCCGGCCTGGCTCGGTCAGTTCCTCAAGCTGCTGGGCACGCAGATCGCCCTCTGACGGGGTGTCGGCTGCCCCCGCAGGCGGCAGCGATCAGCTCAGCACCACCATGCTCAGCCGCCTGCGGTAGCTTTCCACCGTCGGGTCGGTTGCCGGCGGCTGACCCTCGACCGGCTTGGGCGCGGTCGCCGGCGTCAGCAGTTCGAGGATGCTCACGAAGGTCTTGCGCGCGCGGTCGCCGTTCCACGACTTGTCGCGCATCAGGATTTCGAGCAGTTCGTCGAGTGCGGCAGTCCAGTGCTGCGCCGCCATGTGCTGCTGCACCAGCGCGTAGCGGGCGTCGAAGTCGCGCTTGTTGGTCGCGATCGCCGCCTGCAGCTCCGCGGCCGGGCGCAGTGCCGGTGCGGCCTGCTCGGCGTCGAGCCAATCGGCCAGGGCCTGGGCGCGGGCGTCGGTCGCCGTCTTGCCGGTGAGGGGCTCGAACGTGCGCCGCGCCTCGTCCGAGCGACCGTCGCGCAGCAGCAGTTCGACGTAT
>JAKAIB010000017.1 GCA_021814605.1 Pseudomonadota bacterium
GGTCGTCTGGGCGCAGGCGCATGGCATCGGGGTCTGGGTGCTCAGCGTCGTCGCGGCACTGTTCAACCAGGTGGCCTGGTTCATCGGCATCCACGGCGGCCTGGCGATGGACGCCTACGCCTCGGTCGACCTGTTCGGTCGGGTCGGCGCACCGTACGCCAGCACGCTGGCCTGGCGGCCGATGTTCGACGGCTTCATCCTCCTCGGCGGGTCGGGGGCGACGCTTGGGCTGCTCGTCGCCATCGCCATCGCCACCCGCGACGGGGCGCAGCGCGAGATCGCCAGGCTCGCTCTGATCCCGTCGCTGTTCAACATCAACGACATCCTGCTGTACGGGCTGCCCCTGGTCCTGAATCCGGTCTACCTGCTGCCTTTCGTCGGCGTGCCGGTGCTGCTCACGCTGCTGGTGGTCGGCGCGGCGCAGCTGGGCGTGATCCACATGCAGGGCACCACGTTCGCCTGGACCACGCCGGCGCTGCTGTCGGGGTGGATGCTCACCGGCTCCTGGCGCGGCGTGGCGCTGCAGCTGGTCGAGGTGGGGATCGGCACCCTGTGCTACCTGCCGTTCGTGCGGCGCGCCGAGCTGGAGGTCCGGGATGGCCGGTCTCGGTTGTTCGACAGCGCCACGCGCACCATCCTGAAGAACGGCATTCCGGCCCGCAGCGCGTCGCTGTGGCAGGACCAGGTGCGCCTGATCGCGCGCGGCCTGCTCGACGATCTGCGCTTCGCGCTGGCGCAGGGCGGGCTGTCGCTTGCCTACCAGCCGCAGCACGACCGGCACGGACGTGCGGTCGGTGCCGAGGCGCTGCTGCGCTGGAACCATCCGCGCTACGGTGCGGTGTCGCCGGCAGTCGCGGTGAAGCTGGCGGAAGAGGGGCAGGACATGACGCGCCTCGGCGCCTGGGTGCTCGAGACGGCGTGCGCGGCAAAGGCGCGCTGGAACGCGGCAGGGCTCCGGGGGCTGACCATGGCGGTGAACGTGTCGCCGGTCCAGCTCACCGATCCGGTGCTGGTCCGGCACGTCGATCACTGCCTGCGAAAGTACGGCTTGTCGCCCGAGGAAGTCGAGCTGGAGATCACCGAGTCGGTCGCGTTGCCCGACGGACAGGTCGTCGACCAGGTGCTCGGCGAGCTCGAGCGCACCGGCGTGCGGCTGGCGATCGACGACTTCGGCATGGGCGCGTCGTCGCTGCTGTACCTCAAGCGGTTCAACGTGCATGCCATCAAGATCGACGGGTCGCTGACGCGCGACCTTCTCGACAACGCGACCAACGCCGACATCATCCGGACCATCGTGACGCTGGGCCAGGCGCGCCACGTCCACGTCGTCGCCGAATTCGTGGAGACCGCCGAGCAGTGCCGTGCCCTCGCGGCGATGGGGTGCGACACGTTCCAGGGCTACCTGTACAGTCCGCCGATCGACGAGGCGGCATGCATCGCCTATCTTGCGTCGCACGCGAATCGTGATCCTGCGGCGGCCGACCCGCCGACGAACGCGGTGGCGGACGATCGCGGCGGCGACGAGCAGCTGCTGGATCTCGTGCTCGAAGCGGCCGGCTTCGATCTCTGGGAGAACGATCTGGCCAGCGGCTGCATTACCCGGAAGGTGAGCCGGATCCTGCCCGAACTGGGGTATACCGGGCCGGAGTTCGCTTCCACCATCGACGACGTGTTCACGATCGTCCACCCGGACGACACCGCAGCGCTCCAGCACGCGCTGCAGGCGCATGTCAGCGGCGCCGCGGCGCAGTACCGGGCCGAATTCCGCATCCGGGCCCGATCGGGCGAGTGGATCTGGTATGCGAACTACGGCAAGATCGTCGACCGTACCGACACTTCACCCGGACGGCGCCTCGTCGGTGTCACGTTCAACATCGACGCGCGGAAGCGGCGGGAGCAGGAACTCGAACAGCTCAACGCGCAATTGAGCGGGCAGAACGCTCAGCTCGAGGCGATGAACGCCCGGCTGCAGGAGCTCGCGACCAGCGATCCGCTCACCGGCATCGCGAACCGGCGCAAACTGCTGGAACTGGGCGAAAGCGAAGTGCAGCGCGCGCAGCGGCAGGGGCATCCGCTGTCGCTGCTGATCATCGACATCGACGACTTCAAGTCCGTCAACGACACCTGGGGCCACCCCGGCGGCGATGAACTGATCCGCGCCATCGCGCGGATCTGCGCGCAGGGCGTGCGCGCCACGGTCGACATTGCCGGCCGCATCGGCGGCGAGGAGTTCGCGATCGTGCTGCCCGAAGTCGATGGCGACGCGGCCACGGCACTGGCCGGCCGGCTGCGCGCGGCGATCCGGGACCGGCAGGTCGTGGTCGACGGCGGCGCGTCGGTGTCCCGGACGGTCAGCATCGGCGTGGCGTCGCTGGCGCCGGACTGCAGCTCGTTCATGCGCCTGCTGGCGCAGGCGGATCGCGCCCTGTATGCGGCGAAGAAGCAGGGCAAGGATTGCGTCTGCGTCGCCTCGTCCGCGGCGGGGACGCCTGGGAGCTAGCCGTCCGTTCCGGTCGCCTGGCGCTGGAGAACCGCCTCCCATTCGTCGATCGGCAGCGGACGCTCGAACAGGTAGCCCTGGAATTCCCGGCAGCCGTGCCGCTGCAGGAAGCCGAGCTGTTCATCGGTCTCCACGCCCTCGGCAACGACGCGCAGTCCCAGAGTGCCGGTGATGGCGAGGATGGCCTTGACGATGGCTGCGTCGTTGGCGTCATGCGGCGCATCGCGGACGAATGACTGGTCGATCTTCACTTCCCTCAGCGGCAGTCTCTTCAGGTAGGACAGCGACGAGTAGCCGGTGCCGAAGTCGTCGAGCGCGAATTCGACGCCGATGGCGGTGAGGCGGCGCATGCGGTCGATCACCCGGTCGACGTCGTCGAGGACGATGCCTTCGGTGAGTTCGAGCTTCAGCCGGCTGGGGTCGGCGCCGTGGGCTTCGAGGCAGCGCCGGACGAGGTCGACGAAGCCGGCATCGTGGAACTGCTTCGCGCTGACGTTCACCGCAAGCTGCAGGTCGGCGGTCCGCGCGTCGCGGGACCATGCCGCCAGCTGCGCGCAGGCGGTGTCGAGCACCCAGGTGCCGATGGACTGGATCAGGCCGCTGTCTTCGGCGAGGGGAATGAACACGCCCGGCGGCACCAGTCCGCGGCCGGCGCGGTTCCAGCGCAGCAGCGCCTCGGCGCCGACGATGCGACGCCGATCGTTGCACTGCGGCTGGTAGTGCAGCGTGAATTCGTCCCGGTCCAGGCCATGGCGCATGGCATCGATCATCGCCAGACGGGCCTCGATTTCCGCCTGGACGTCGGGATTGAAGAAGCGGATGGCGTTACGGCCGGCGTCCTTTGCCTGATACAGCGCCACGTCGACCTCCGTCAGCAGCACGTCGGGCGGGCGCTCGGCGCCGCGGAACAGCGTCAGGCCGATGCTGACCGTGCTGTGGTACTCGTGCTCGCCGCGTCCGAGACGGTAGGGACGCGCCAGTGCGATCCGGATCGACTCCGCGACGCTTTCGGCCCGCGCCGCGGCGGCGCGCTCGCTCGGGCCGAGCCGATCGAGCACCACCAGGTATTCGTCGCCGCCGAGGCGCGACACGGTGCCGTCCGGGCGCGTGCTGGCCGACAGCCGGCGGGCGACCTCGACCAGCAGCGCATCGCCGACGTCGTGCCCCCGGGTGTCGTTGAGCGACTTGAAGTGATCGATGTCGATCATCAGCAGCGCGCCATGATCGTTGCCGCGTTCGCCATCGAGCAGCGCCTGCCCGAGGCGTTCCATCAGCAGCCGGCGGTTGGGCAGCCGGGTGAGCGGGTCATAGTGCGCCAGCAGGCGGATCGATTCCTCTGCGCTCTTGGCATCGGTGATGTCGCGCACGGTGACGCGCAGTCCGTCGAACTTCCCGGCCGCATCGCGGACGGCGCGGCTCACCTGGCTCACCCAGCGGACTTCGCCGGACTTCTTCAGGATCCGCATCTCCAGCGATGCCGCGGTGTCCGCCGACCTGTTGCGCAGCAGGTCGCGGCGATGCTGCTGCCAACGCAGCCGGTCGTCGGGATGGACGATGGTCGCGATCAGCGCCGGGTTCGCGGCGAATTCTCCGGGCGCATGACCGGTGATCCGCTCGGCCGATGGCGTCATGTAATAGAGCGGTCCGTCCGGGCTCGACCAGTATTCCCAGTCGTGGGTCCAGTCGACCATGGTATGGAACATGGCTTCGCTTTCGACCAGCCGGCGTTCGGCGGCCTTGCGTTCGGTGATGTCGCAGGCCGACCCCAGCCCGACGACCGCGCCGTCCATGGCGATCGATGCCCCGTGGACGAGAAGCCAGCGGGTGCTCCCGTCACGGGTCACGATGCGGATTTCGTCCTGGGTGAATTCCGGCGCACCCGCGATGCGCTCGCGCAACCGGGCCTCGACGAACCGGCGGTCGTCGGGGTGAACCAGGCTGGCAAGCGGCAGCTGCTGCATCTCCTGCCGCGAATAGCCGCACAGCTTCTCGCCGGCAGGATTGATGTATTCGACGTGCTGGCGGTAGGTGAAGATCGCGACGCTGGTGCTTTCGGCCAGCGTCCGGAACAGCCGCTCGCTGGTCTCGAGCTGGTCGGCCAGCGATTGCTTCTGTCGCGCCAGGTTCGCGGACTGCGCCAGGCTCGCGTGCAGACGCCGGGCGCTCTGCAGCATTGCGCCGAGGAACAGCAGCGTCATCAGCGCCAGGGCCCAGTCGTTCGGCCCGTGCGCGTCGAGCACGCAGGCCAGGGCGAAGGTGGTGCAGATGGGGAGGGCGTAGGCACGGAACGCGGCCGGGACCGAGGACAGCAGAGGAACGGCGCCGGCGATCATGCCGAGTGAAAACAGCGCAACGAAGAGCCGCATGGACTCCGGCTGGGCGATGGTCATCGCGGCAACCCCGGCCGCCCAGACGCTGCCCGCCAGCAGCGCGGACAGCACCGCCCAGGCGCGCCAGCGGCGCTCGGCCGCGGCCGCATGCGGGAGGCCGGCCTTGAACCGGACTGCCATGGCGAAGCGCAGCAATGCGACTGCCGAGACCGCCAGCCACCAGGTCGAGAACCCCCATGCCGGCCGCGCCCCGGCGACGATGAATACGAGGGCGGCCGCGCTGATCACTGCGATCAGCTGGCCGATGCCGGTGTTCCGGAACAGCAGTCGAAGGTGCTCGCTGTCGAAGTCGGTCGGCGGCGGCCTCATGCGGCTGATCCCGCAGTCGGCGGCCTTCGCTTTCCCGACAGGGCTGTGAGGGGCGGGCGCCGGGCGGCGCTGCACCTGACGGAGACGCAACGCGCACCATCGCGTGGCGCGGCGCCGCGCGTTGTTTCCGGGTCGTTCGGAATCCGCGTTGCGCCTTCCGGAACGCGCCGCTTCGGGGCAACGGCCGGATGCGGCGGGCGGCGGGGCATGGACGTCAGGTCTTGCACGGAACCTCCTGGACTGTGCACCGGGCAGCGCAGTCGTGACCAGGTTCCGGGTGCGTTCGGCCCTGCGGCCGAACGGCGAAACGTTCGTCTGCAACCCCGCTACCCGTCCGCTCGGCGGCTTGGGCCGGAGGTTTTGCGTCTCCGCCTTTCGGCGGATTTGCCCAATGTGTCCGGGCCGCAGCGGCGGCCCGGACAGGAAATATTCCTATTCTTCCATAGATGCGTTTCCGTCCCGGCGCCGGTCCGGTTGCTCGGCGGATCGGCAGCCGCGCCGCGCGACCAGCGGAACGGGCGGTCCGGAATGCGGCTGCGCGCGTGTCGCCGCGACCGGTCTGCGGACGCCGGGTCGCCGCTCAGGGCGGCTGTCGGCGCGGCGGCGTCACGCCGGATCCGACCGGAGCCGACGCCGGAGAAGGTCCCAGCGCCGCTGCAGGGCGGCAAGGAACTGCTGCATCCACGGCGTTTCGAACTGGCCCGGATGCGCCCCGCGGATGACGAGCAGCCGGTCGGCGCGCCGCTCGGGCCCGCACAGCGGAACCGCGACCAGACTGCGTGCCGGCGATGCGGTGTCGGCGGCAGCGCTGCAGCAGGCGACGCTCGCGATGCGCCCCTGGCGCCAGGCGGAAGTGAACAGGCGATGGCAGTCCGCGTTGCCGGGTTGCTCCGGCGACCGCGGGTCTTGTTCGCGCAGCACCGGGTTCAGCTCGCCGGGATCCCGGCCCGTGCCGGCTTCGGCATGGAACCGTCCCTCGGCGTCGGGTTGGAGCAGGGCGCAGAGCGTCACGCCCGGCAGGTCGCCGATTGCCGGCAGTTCGGTGCGGAGCCAATCGGTCCAGGCGTCGCCGTCGGGCGGCATCGCCCGCCCGAGGATCGACCAGTAGGCCGACTGGGTCGCCTCGGCGGCCCGCAACTCGGATTGCAGGCTGTCCTGCAGCCGGTTCTCGGCGGCCAGCAGCAATCGATGGCGCTGGCGCGCAAGCAGCGGCGCGGCATTGAGGCGCGCTCCCAGGGCGGCACGGTATGCGGCGCGGGTGCGCACCATCGACACGCTGTCGACGCCGACCAGGGCGTGCACCTGACCGAGGCGCCCGGCGGATTCCGCGATGGCGTCGCGGGACGTATCCGCACGGAACAGGAAGCGCAGGAACTCTGCCTGCCGACGGCGGAGCTCGGCCAGACCGGCCGCGCCCAGGCAGGCCAGGGCGTCTGCCTGCGGCGACCGCTGCATCTCCGCGTGGACCGCATCGACAAATCCGGTCGACACTGCCTCGAAGTGGTCGTGCGCCGCAGCCAGCAACGCCGACGCTTCGCGTCCGTAGGGATCGAACGCCGCGCCGTCTGCGACGGTGTCGGCGTCGCTGGTTCCCAGGCGCCACCAGCGGGCGCGGTCGTGCTTGTGCAACTTGGCCTGATACAGCGCGGCATCGGCACGGCGCAGCAGTGTGTCGCCGTCGGCCGCGTCGAGCGGGAACAGCGCCACGCCCATGCTCATGCCGACCTCGACGACATGTCCGGGGGCGATCTCGACGGGTGTCTGCACCGCCCGGTGCAGGCGCTCGAGCGCCTGCTGCAACTGCTGGACGACCTGCAGTTCGTCGAGATCGCCGATCACCACGACGAACTCGTCGCCGCCCTGGCGCGCGACGAAATCTTCAGCGCGCAGCCACGAGCGCAGGCGCTCGGCCAGCGCACTCAGCAGGCGGTCGCCCGCCTCGTGGCCGAAGGTGTCGTTGATCGGCTTGAAGTCGTCGAGATCGAGCATGCCGACGGCAGCCACCGTCCCGCGGGTGCGCGTGCCGGCGAGCGCGGCCGGCAGGTACTGCTCCAGCGCGAGGCGGTTGGGCAGGCCGGTGAGTGCGTCGCGCCGGGCGAGCAGCGCCTCGTGACGCTGCTGCTGCCGCAGCCGTTCCTTGAGATCCAGTTCGTCCAGGCTGCGTCCCAGCAGCGCGGCGACGAGCCGTGCGACGTCGACGGTCGACGGATCGAAGGCGTCCGGCTCGGGCGAGACCAGGACCAGCACCGCCCAGATGCCGCCGCCGCGGCGCACCGGGGCGGCCAGCACCGCCTGCCAGTGGTTGGCCAGCAGCACGTCGCGCCATGGCGCCATCCGCGGATCGGCCGGGTAATCGTTGTCGAACACCACGTCCCCGCTGCGCCAGGCGCGGGCCGCCAGGGTCGAATGGGTGCCGCCGTCCAGCCGGAGTTCGCCGTGCAGCAGCTCCGGCTTGCCGACGTTCGCCCACGCCAGGGTGTCGAAGCGGGCGCCGTCCGTGTCCGGGCAACCGACCCAGGCCGACTGGAACGGCGTGCCGTGCACCAGGCGCTGGCAGGTGCGGGAGAGCATTTCCGTCGCACTTGGCGACTGCAGCACGACTTCGCTTTCGGCGAGCAGCTCGCGGTACAGCCGCTGCAGGCGTGCCATGCGCCGGAACGGGATGTCGCCGGAATCCGGCAAGGCCCCGAGCGTCGACCGTTCGGCGGGAGGGCAGATGTTCAAGTCCGCCCCCGCCGACTCTGCGGAAACGCCTCCGGCTCGCCATCGAGCCAGGCGCGCAAGGCCTGTTCATCGAGGATGCGCACCTGCTGCCGGCCGATGTCCACCATCGCGCTGCGGCGCATCAGCGACAGCACACGGATGACGCTTTCCTTGGTCATCCCCAGATAGCTGCCGAGATCCTTGCGGCTCATGGGCAGCTCCACGCTGCAACCGTCCGGTGCGGACAGGCCGCGTTCCCGTGCGCGCAGCAGAAAGTAGGCCATCTTCTGCGTGCCGCTCATGCTGCCGAGCATGAACTGGTCGCGCTCGGCGTCCACCAGGCGTCGTGCGAGATGCTCGAGCAGGCAGTCGAACAGATGCGGCGAGCGCTGCGCCAGCGCCTCGACGCCGGCCACCGGGAATTCGCAGACCTGCGACGGGCCGAGCGCGACGAGGTCGTGGGCGTACCGGTGTTCGGCAAACCCGCCCAGTCCCATGAATTCGCCGGGCCGGCGGAAGCCGACGATCTGGCTCTGCCCGTCCTCGCCGAGTTGTGTCGCCTTGAACGCGCCGCGCAGCACCAGGAAGAGCTGGCGGAACCGGGCTCCGGTGTGCGCCAGCACGTGGCCCTTGGGCAGATCCGGAAGCAGGACGGCCATCTGCGCCAGGTCGGCGCGCACGCTGTCGGGTACGCAGGCGGGGAGACGACCGTCGAAGGTCGACGCGGGACGCCGCCGGGACTGCGCCGAATCGGTCACGCGCTTGCTCTCCGGCTGGCCAGCCCCGCTTGCGTCGGCAGGGCCGACCGCGACGGCGGAACCTCGGGTCGCCAAACCCCGCTCGATACGCGACGGCGCCGGGCCGCGGTCGCAGGGCGATTTGTCGGACGCATTCTCTCCCCTCTTCGAATCCTGGGAGTATGAGCAGCCGCCGCCCCCAATTTGATGATCTGCATCACCAACCACGATTCCGCGTCCGATCGGTACCTGCACGGCGGGCCGCTGCGCTCCGGAGGCAGGTCGATCGCCCGGCGTCGGCATCTGGCCGTCGCGAGGCTCGGCCAGGCGGCGGATCGGCGCCACCGGTCCGTGATCGCACCGCGTCCTGCCCGACGACGACCCGGGCGCCATCGGCTCCTTCAGCCGAGCGGCCGAATCGAGCGAGGAAAATCGCGGCGAATCGGTCGGTTCGGCCATGGCGACCCGGCGCGCTTCGGTCGGCCGGTCGCCATGGCGCCGGTGCGTCGGGCCGGGCCGATGGCCCCGGCGTCGTGCCGACCCGAGCTCAGCCGCGCTGGGCCTTGAGAGCGAGTCCGGTCAGCAGCCCCAGGATTGCGCCGACCACGGTGCCGCCAAGCAGCAGTTCGAACGATTGGTGGGCGGCCGGCTGAAGCAGCGTGGACAGGCCCGTCAGTCCGGCACCGTCGCGGATGACGACGTTGAACGGCAGTTGTCCGAGCAGCGGGATGCTCGGGCGCACGACGAAACCGATGATTCCCCCGACCAGCCCCAAGGCGATCGCGAGGACTGCCGGCGTGTACGCCGCGACGCCGGGGCTGGCAAGCGGGGCGGCCGGATCGACCGTCATGGCGGCGTCGGGCGCCGCGAGCGGCGCGCCGCAACGAACGCAGGCCTTGGCCTTGCTGCTGATCTCGGCGCCACATTCTTCGCAATGGATCAATGCCATGTGTTCCCCTTGGCACCCCGCCACCGTGCGGCGTGGCGCGGCAATACGCTTGCCGATGGCGTTCATCGGCCGTGATGGCGCCGTATTGCAACACGACTCGCACCCGGCGGGCGGCCCGTCCGCGAAACGCCCCGGTCCCCCAGCCGCGCGTCAGCGGTCGGCGTTCGCCGGCGCGGCCGTGGCGGGAGCCGTGGCCGATTCGCCGACCGCCTGCGGCCCGCCCATTGCGGCGAACAGCTGCACGGTGTCGAGGTAGCGCTGCCCCACGGCGCGGACGTAACCCAGCCGCGCCTGCTGCGCGCCTCGCTGCGCGATCAGGACCTGCAGGAAGCTGCCGGCGCCGGCGGAATAGCTCTCCTGTGCCAGCCGCAGCGAGGCGTCGGCAGCGTCGAGCGCGTTGCGCTGCGCCGCGATCGACTCCGCGTCGTGGGCGAGTGCCTGCAGCACGTCGGCGACCTGGTTGAACGCCAGCAGCACGGTCTGGCGGTACACGGCAAGCTGGCCACGGAATCCCTCGACGGCGGCCTGCTGCTGCGCCCGCAGCGCCCCGCCATGGAACAGCGGCGCGGTCAGGCCGGCGGCAACGCTCCACAGGCCGCTGTCGCCGGCGAACAAAGTGCCGAGGCTGGCCGACTGCTGCGACCAGGATGCCGACAGCGACACCTGCGGGTAGAGGTTCGCGGTGGCGATGCCAATCGCTGCGCTCGCGGCGTGCAGCTGGGCCTCGGCGGCACGGATATCCGGGCGCGACCGGACCAGCGCCGAGGGCACGACCACCGGCAACGCCGTCGGCAGCGTCAGCCGCTCCAGTTCGAATTCGGGTACCGGCCAGTCTCCGGCCGAGCGTCCGACCAGCATGGCCAGCGCGTCGCGCGCCGCGGCGCGCTGCTGGCGTAGCGGCGGCAGCAGTGCCTCGTCGCCGGCAAGCTGGCTCTGCGCGGCAAGCAGGTCGGCGGGAGCGCCGGTTCCCGCGTCGACCGCGAGGCGGACCAGTTCGACGTTGTCACGATCGGTGGCCAGCACGGCATCGACTGCGGCGGTCTGGGCGTGGGTCGAGGCAATCGCGATCGCCTGCTCGACCACGTTTGCGGCGAGTGCCAGCCGCGCGGCGTCGAGCTGCGCCTGCCGCACCTGCGCCAGTGCCTGCTGCTGCTCGATGCTGCGGCGGGTCCCGCCGAACACGTCGGGCGCATAGCTCACCAGCGGACCGGCGCTGTAGAGCGCACCACCGGTCGTGCCGGAGCCGTGATCGGCCGGCCCGCCGCTGCGGCTGGCCGCAGCGCCGAGATCGGCCTGCGGGTATTGCCCGGCGGCGGCGATGCGGACCGCCTGTTGCGCCTGGGCCAGGACGGCCTGCGCCTGCGCGACGGTCGGGCTGTCGGCCAGCGCCTGCGCCACGGTCGCGTCGAGGGTCGGCGAGCCGAACTGCCGCCACCACGGAGATGCAGCCGCTGCTGCGGCAGCGAGCTGCTGGCGCGTGTCGCTGCGGCCCGCCGGCGGCAGCACGACGGGCTGCGCGGTGTAGCCCGGTTGCGGAGGCGGCGTCGGTCGGATGAAGTCCGGTCCGACCGTGCAGGCGACGAGCCCGCACGCGGCGAGGGATGCGACGATCGCGCGGCTATTCATAGCGCAGCGCCTCGATCGGGTTGAGGTGCGCGGCCTTGCGGGCCGGGTAGTAGCCGAAGAACACCCCCACCGCGGCGGAGAAGGCGAACCCGCCGATGATCGCGCCGGGCGAGAGCAGGGCGGGCCAGTGCGCCACCGCCGAGACCAGCGCCGAGATCGCGACACCGAACACGATCCCGGCGATGCCGCCGGTGACGCTGACGAACACCGCTTCGGCGAGGAACTGCAGCAGCACGTGCAGCCGGCGCGCGCCGATGGCCATGCGCAGCCCGATCTCGCGGGTGCGCTCGGTGACCGACACCAGCAGGATGTTCATGATCCCGATGCCGCCGACCAGCAGCGAGATGGACGCGACGACCGCGAGCAGCAGCGCCATGATCTGCGACGAGCTTTCCGCCGTCTGGGCGATCTGGCTGAGGTTGCGCACCGAGAAGTCCGAGGGGTCGCCCGGCCGGATGCGGTGGCGGCGCCGGAGCGTGTCGCTCACCTGCTGCAGCGCCGCCCCGACTTCCGCCCCGCTCGTCGCCTGCACGAAGATGGTGTTGACGTAGCCGATCAGTCGCGGCGGGATGTTGTACGGGTTGGGCGGTGGCGGAAAGGTGGAGGCAAGCGTGGTGACCGGCACCGTGGCGCCGGACACGGTGATCGTGGCCGCGGCCTGCGCCTGGCTCGGCGCTGCGACGCCGAGCACCTTCTGCTGCGCCGTGGTGAACGGGATCATCACCAGATCGTCCTGGTCCTGCCCGAACGGCGTCTGGCCTTTGGACGCGAGCAGGCCGACGACCCGCATGCTGCGTCCACGCACCAGGATGTGCGCACCGATGGGGTTCTCGTAGGGACCGAAGAGTTGCCGGTACACGGTCTGGCCGATCACCGCAACCATTGCCGCGCCGGTCTCGTCGGCGCGTTCCAGCGGCCGGCCGGCGGCGATCTGCCAGTTGGTCATCGGCAGATAGCTCGGCGTCACGCCCTGCACGCTCGTGGACCAGTTCTGACCGCCGTACTGCACCTGACTGACCTGCCGGATGAGGTAGGCGACCTGATCGATCGCCGGGTCGTCGCGGCGCAGCGCCTGCGCATCCGCGACGGTCAGCGTGGAGGCGCTGCCGAATCCGGCGCGCGCGCCGCTGCTGGTCGTCGCCCCGGGCATGACCACCAGCAGGTTGGTGCCCAGGCTTTCGATCTGCTTGCGGACCGCGGCGTTTGCGCCCTGCCCGACCGCCACCATCGCGATCAGCGCGGCCACGCCGATGAACACCCCGAGCATGGTCAGCGCCGAGCGCATCTTGTTGCGGCCGATCGCCTGAACGGCCGCCGAGATCGTCATGCTGGCGAAGCCGAGCAACTGGGGCGATCGACTCGGGGGCGGGCCCGCCACCGCCATTCCTCCCAGGGACGCCTGCATCGGCGGTACCGCGGTGGGACTGGGGTTGGGCGTGTCGGAAACGATCTTGCCGTCGCGCATGGTGATGATGCGATCGGCGTAGGCAGCGATGTCGCTTTCGTGGGTGACCAGCAGCACCGTGACGCCTTGCTGCCGGTTGAGCTGGCGCAGCGTCTGCATGATCTCGTGCGAGGTGCGGGTGTCGAGGTTGCCGGTGGGTTCGTCGGCCAGCAGCAGGCCGGGATGGTTGATGAGGGCGCGGGCGATGGCGACGCGCTGCTGCTGGCCGCCCGAGAGCTGTCCGGGGGTGTTGGCTTCGCGTCCGGCAAGCCCGAGCAGCGCCAGGGATTCGCGGGCACGCAACAACCGCTCGCCACGCCCCGAAGGCGCGCTGCCCGAATAGAACAGCGGCAGCGCGACGTTCTCGATCGCGCTCGTCCGTGCCAGCAGGTTGAAGCTCTGGAAGACGAATCCGATGCGTTCGCTGCGGACCGCGGCAAGCGCCGGCTCGGCGAGGCCGGCAACGTCGACGCCTTCGAACAGGTACTGCCCGCCGGTGGGGCTGTCGAGACAGCCGCACAGATGCATCAGGGTCGACTTTCCCGACCCCGACGATCCCATGATGGCGACGAACTCTCCGCGTTGCAGCGACAGGTTCACGCCATCGAGCGCGCGGACCTCGGTGTCGCCCGCGCGGTAGATGCGCGAGACGTCGCGCAGCTCGATCATCGGTGCGGACGTCGCCACGGCCACTGCACCTCGCTCAGAGTCCGAAGCGCAGCCGCGCCGTCGATGATGCGGGGTTCGACCCGCCGCGCTGCTCGCCGACGATCACCCGGTCCCCGGGCTTGAGCGCACCCGCCACGATCTCGGTGTTGGTGTCGTCGTCAAGCCCGGTGCGAACCGCCACCGCGACCGGACGGCCATCGCGCAGCACCCAGACCTGCCGGCCCGCGGCATTGGGCTGCGGCGCGCCCGCCGGCGAGAACCGCAGCGCCTGGTCGGGTACGCGCAGCACGCCGGTGCGTTCGGCGGTGACGATGCCCACGGTCGCGGTCATCCCGGGCTTGAGCAGCAGATCCTTGTTGTCGACGCTGACGACCACGTCGTAGGTGACGACGTTCTGCACCGATTGCGGCGCCTGGCGCACCTGCACGACCTTGCCGGGGAACGGCCGACCGGAGAACGCTTCGACGGTGAAGCTCGCCGGGTCGCCGACCTGGACTGCGGCGATGTCGCTTTCGGTCACGTTGGCATCCACCTGCATCCGGGTCAGGTCGGTGGCAATGAGGAACAGCGTCGGCGTCTGGAAGCTCGCCGCGACGGTCTGGCCGATGGTGACGTTGCGCGACACCACCGTGCCGTCGACCGGCGAGACGATGTTGGTGTAGCCGAGGTTGACCTTCGCGGCTTCGAGCGCGGCGTCGCGCTCCTGCACGGTCGCCTTGTCGAGCTGCACCTGCGCCGCGGCCTGGGCGAGGGCGCTGTTCGCGAGGTCGACCGTGTCCTGCGACACGACGCCGCGTCCGCGCAGCCCGGACACACGCGCGGCGTTGATCCGCGCATAGTCGAGGCTGGCCTGGTCCTTCGCCAGTTGCGCGCGAGCAACGGCGAGCTGGGCGGTGTTCTCGTCGACGATGGTCTGGTAGGGGCGCGGGTCGATCTTGGCGCAGAGCTGGCCCTTCTTCACCCGGGTATTGAAGTCGCACGACTCCGACTGGATGACGCCCGACACGTACGAGCCGACGATGACGGTCAGCACCGGGTTGACCGTTCCGGTGGCGACGACGGTGCGGGCGACGGTTCCCCGGGAAACCGGTGCGGTGACGTAGCGGACCGGCGCTTCCGGGCGGGTCCACCACCAGACCGCAGCCACCGCCGCAACGAGGGCGAGCGCTCCGCCCAGCGCCAGCCAGCGTGCGCCGCGCCCACTGCCGAGGGAATTGGACGCCGCCATGGAGGATCCTTCTGGGTCGAGGTTCGGTTCGGACGGAGCGTCGTTCGTTCGGCGGCTCCGGTTCGATCGCCAGACCGTCCTCCGGCAAGGCCGGATCGGATCTGGCTTCGGACGGCACGTTGCCAACCAGCGTTGAAGTTAGGAGTTTGCGGGCACCGCGTCAATGGCGTGCCTTGCGTCCGGACAGCGCCTGGAGGTGGTTCGGCAGCGTCGTCAGGACGCCATTCTTCCCAGCGCCTCCTTGACCTTCGCCACGTCCGGACCCCGGCCGTGACCTTCGTAGAAGGAGAGGTCCTCGTCGATTCCGACCAACCGGAGGCATTGCCCCCCGGGCGCCTGAAAATAGAGGTGCGGATCGGGCAGGTCGAGCTTCCGGACAAGGCCGGAGCCGAGGATTCTCCGGCCCGCTTCGGCCACATCGTCGGATTTGATTTCGAGCCAGATCGATCTGGCTGTCCGCAGGAATTCGCTCTCGTCAGGCACATCCCCATACAGAAACGCGATGTAGAAGTCATCCGCGAGCCGGATGAAGTCGCGCTGCGGATCCGCTTTCATGAGCGTGCCGCCCAGGACGTCGCAGTAGAACTTGCGAACAGCCTCCCGCTCCCGCTGGGGAACCAGGACGGATGAATGGTTGCCGAAGACGATGTTTGCCATGATGGCTCCCTGTCGGAGTGCGTCGATGAGGGACGGTCGGATCACTGCAGCGCGATGGAGCCGGTCTCCAGCAGCGACTTGAGATTGGAGAGGATCTTGGGCCAGCCACCGGAAACGGCCTCGATCAGTTTCGACGGATCTCGCGCGATGGAGTGGACGATGGAAAGCTTGACCGCCGATCCGGCGGGTTCCAGCTCCATGGTGCACAGGGAATCCCCTTCGGCCTTGAGCTCCGGCCTGCGCTGGTGCTGCCACCGGATCACCAGGCGCCTTGGCGCCTCGGCCTCGACGATCTCGCCGGCGTCGAGGACCTGCCCGTCACCGGCTACCAGCCTCCACGGAGAGCCGGCGGTCCAACGGCTTTCGCAATGCATGCCGAACCAGTACTGCGTCATGAACGCCTCATCCGTCAGTGCCGACCAGAGTTGTTCCGGCGTGGTGCGGATATAGGTCACGTAGACGAACTGCGACTTAGCCATCGTTGCCTCCTTCCAGGCGTTGCTTGAGCGAGTGAAGCGCCTGCAGGCGCGGCTCTTCGAACTTGGCGATCCAGCGCTCGTAGATGTCCTGCAGCGGAACCGGGTTGAGGAAATGCAGCTTCTCGCGGCCGCGCCGGATGGTGGCGACCAGGTTCGCCGCCTCGAGCAAGTCCAGGTGCTGCGTCACGCCTTGACGGGTCATGTCCAGGTGCTCGCAAAGGTCATTCAAGGTTCGGCCGTCCTGCTCGTGCAGCAGATCCAGCAGCTTGCGCCGGCTGGGATCGGCAAGGGCTTTGAACAGCAGATCGGTGTCGTCGCGGCGTTCGGCCATCTACGTTATGCAAGTCATTGGTTGCATGAACTATAGGCAATGGATGGCTTGCATGTCAAGCCGATTGTCGGTGGGGTGCGGGCCGATCCAGGCGGTCGCGATTCCAGCCCTGCGCACGCTGCGGCGCCGAATCCGCGCGTGGCCGCGGCGGCGTCCGCCGGCAGCGGACCGGCCCGGCAGGCTCGCAAGCGCGTGGCGCCTGGCATGTCGCCGGTCGGCTGCACCGACGCGGGTGCAGCGCGTTTGATGGAGGCTCCACCGTTGAGAAGATGGAGCCATGCCCAAGTCGAACAAGTTCTCGCCCGAGGTCCGTGGGCGTGCAGTGCGGATGAACTATCTGGCCACTCGGTGAACCTCAGCTTGCCGGGGTGGCGATGCGTTCCGGCAACGCGATGCGCAGGCCCTCGCGCCAGGGCAATGTGGCATGTCGGATGAGTCCATGTGCTCCCTCGATGTTGCCGAAGTCGATGGTGAAGTCGACCAGACTGCGCAAGGTCGACAGATCCGCCTGACCTGCCCGCGCGGCGCGCCACGCGGCCGCGGACGCCGCTGCCGCGAGTCCGCTTTGCCGCACGCGCATGAAGTGCACGCCCGAACGGAGCCACACGACCGGAACCCCTTCGGACGCGTCGACCAGCCAGGCCTGCGGGCCGTCGGCTGTCGATACCCGTTCCCAGCATTCCGCATAGTCGGCTTCGACGCCGATTTCGTCGATTGCATCGCCGGATGGCGTGAAGCGCATGGCGGCGAGGTCGCGGCGGCCGGTGGGCCGATAGTCGAATCGGCGATGCCATTCGCAGATGTCCCCGTTCACCGTGGTGAAGCCGGCGAATCCTTCCTGCCGCAGCAGGCCCAGCAGCTGGTCGGCGCTGCAGTCCTCCACCGCGCGGCAGCCGGTGCAATCCGGCCGGTCAATGGGAATGCGCAGATCGGCATGCCACTGCGGAGTCTGCATCCACAGCACCAGCGTGGTCTGGTCGTGCACGCCGGGCGCGCTGAGCAGGACGCGGCGCCACAGTCCGAGATATCTCGGCGGCACGCTCGCCGCGCTCATGCGTGGAACTCCGGAAACTGCCGCAGGGTGCGCCAGAAGGCGAGATCGTGGTTCGGCCAGAGATCGGCGCCTTCCCGCGCGGCGATGGCTTTGAGCTTGCGGATGCTGTCCAGCGCCTGATCCTCGCGGTCATGCCAGCAGATGCCCGGCGCCACTTCGTCGCGGATGTTTTCCTGCAGATCGGCGGCGTCGCCACAAAGGATGACGGGTGCCCCTTGGGGCAGTTCGACCCACAGCGACATATGGCCCGCGGTGTGCCCCGGGCTGGAGAGAGCCCGCAAGCCGGGCAGCAGATCGTACTCGCCATGCATCACGCGCCAGTTGAACCTGCCGGCGAAATCGTCGGCGAAATAGGCGGGATCCTCGCCGCTGCGCGCGGCCTGCAGCTCGTCATGCTGCACATGGATGTCAGCACCGCAGACCTCGCACAGCCCGCCCGCGTGGTCGAAGTGCAGATGTCCGACGAACACGACGTCGACATCAGTCGGCGTGAGTCCGAGCTTCGCGAGATGATGCGGCAGGCGCTGCGTCTCATGCATGTCGGGCGCCCCGAACGCAAAGGTCTCGGGGTCGTAGTAGCGGTCCCGCAGTTCGGGGGTCGCGATCTTGCGGTAGTCGCAGCCCACGTCATAGAGAATGCGGCCGTTCCGGGTTTCGATGAGGTAGGCGAGGATGGGCGCCTCGATGATCTCGCCCTGGCCGCGGTTGCGGGTGGAGATCGACTTGTCATAGCGATGCGTCGCCGTGAGCAGGGGCCACAGTCTGAGAACCTGGGTCATGTCAACTCCTGGAAGCCAAGTCGATCGCCGAGACGAGCTCGGCGCTCGACCGCACTTCACCGAAGATTCCGCCCTCGACGGCCACCATGTCCAGCGCGGCCTGGTGCAGGCGGTGGTCCGCCGAGGCGCAGCCGTCCGAGGCGACCCAGCAGGCATATCCCAGATCGACGGCACTGCGCAGCGTCGAGTGCACGCATACCTCGGTGGTGACGCCGCAGAGAATCAGCCTGCGGATGCCACGCACGCGAAGAATCTGCTGCAGATCGGTTTGATGAAACGCGCTGTAGCCCGGCTTGTCGATGACGCATTCGTCCGCTTCGGGCACGAGGGCATCGATGAAATCATGCCCGTACTCACCGCGCACCAGCAGGCGACCGAGAGGGCCCGCGCTGCCGATGGGAGCTCCGGCACGCGCCGAGCGCCAGAGCTTGCCTTGCGGACAGTCCGAGAGATCGGGCCGGTGGCCCTCGCGCGTATGAACAATCAACAAGCGCTGTCGCCGCGCGGCGTTCAGCAGGATTCGCGCGCCCGGCACCGCGTTGCGAAGCGAAGCCACGTTCAGACCGGCTTGCGCGGCGTATCCCTGCGGGTCGAGAAAGTCCCGCTGCATGTCAATGACCAACAGCGCCGTGTCGGCGCCGAAGGCGGCGAGGGGGCGCGTTCCGTCCATGCGGTCAGAGTCCGAATTCCCGCCGAATCGCCGCCACCAGACGGTCGGTCAGTTCTCTGGACATCGCCGCGCCCTTGGCCGCGTCCGCACCACGAGCGGACGACAGCACGCCCGACCGGGGCACCCAGTCCGAATTGGGCGGATACACGTCGTAGGGCGGAAAGTCTGCTGGGCCATCGTCGGGTAGCAGATCCATGCGCACCAGTTCGGGATGATGGTGCAACATCATCGAGGTCTCGATGACGGCGGCATGCTCCAGGGCAAACCCCGGGAATCCGTCTGGAAACACCTGCGCCAGCGTCTGCTCGGTGAGGAAATCCCAATACTCCAGACGCATCACCCGCAGCGGGCACGCGGGCCCGAGGTCGCGCAGCGCGAGGTCGATGGCCTCGGTGAGGAACCATTGGTTCTCGTAGTGGCCGACCACCACGACCAGGCGTTGGACGTCGTGGCGCGCAAGTCCGCGGATCACATCGCGGGCCATCTGGATCAGGCTGGCCGCGTCCAGGCTGGTCGTGCCGGGAAAATGTTGCCCTCCGCCGCATTTGGGCTGCGACTTGTAGCCATAACTCAACGCCGGCGCGACGATGCCGTCGAGCCGGCGCGCGACGTCGGCTGCCACGGCGGTGGCCAGCAGCGCGTCGGTGCCAAGCGGGAGGTGAGGGCCGTGCTGCTCGGTTGCGCCGCACGGAAGAAACAACACCGGGTTGTCCTGCTGCACGCGGTCGCGGTAGGCCATCCAGCTCATGCGGTCCATCATCACCGGATTCATGTCCATCTCTCCTTGCGTGTTGCGTTGCCTCGTATCTCGATCAGGGCTGCGCTGGCGATCAGTCCGCCGCCGATCAACTCGCGCGCGGTGAGCGACTCGCCACCGATCACCACCGCGGAGACGACGGCTGCCACCAACTCCAGAATGAGCAGAACCGCCGCGCGCCCCGCTTCGAGGTGCGACACGCCGAACTGGGTGGCCAGGGTTGCCAGTCCCAGCCAGGTCAGCGAGAACAGCGCCAGCAGCCCCCAGGTCGGCGCACGCAGCGGCGGAATGCCGTTTCCCTGCGACCAGGCCGCCGCGCCGGCCACCACGGCGCAGCCGACGAAGACGATCAGCGTCTTGCTGGCCAGCGGAACGCCATGCGCGGCGCGGGTGCTCACATTGTTGAGGGCGAATGCCATGCCGGCCGACAGGGCGAGCAGATCGATGGGCGTTGGCGGCACGGCGAGCGCCGCCGGACCGCCGAGCAGGGTGGCGGCCCCGAACAGCGCAAGGACCACGGCGAGCGCGCGGCGAGGAGTGATGGGTTCGTGCAGGAACAGCCGGCCGGCGAGGATCCCCCAGACCGGCGCGAGGTAGAACAGCAGCATCACCCGCACCACGTCGCCCAGGACGAGTGCGTTGACGAAGGCCGTGTTGGCCCAGCCGCCGAGCAAGGCAATGAGCAGCAGCAGACCGACGCGCGGCCGCCACAGCGCGCGTTGCGCCCACAGCACGGGCAGACCGACCAGAGCCAACAACCCGTAGCTCACCAGCGCCATGGCGTTGCCGCTGATGCCGACCGCACTGAACTGCTTGAGCGGCCACCACGACATGCCCCAGAGCACTGCGCTGGCCAGCAGTGCGAGCACCGGAGCGGACGAGTTGCGTGCGGGCGGCGCGGTCATGGTGTCAGGCCATTAGCGCCCCGCCATTGGGGCTGAGCGTCTGGCCGCAGTAGAAGCTGGCGAGATCCGAGGCAAGGAACACGGCCGTTCCGGCGATTTCCTCGGGACGCCCGACACGAGCCATCGGAATGTCCGATTCCTGGGCAATGGCTGCCGCGCTCATCTGATCGAGCGACAGCATGGGTGTCTGGACCGGACCGGGGGCGATGGCGTTGACGCGAACCCGGGGAGCGAATTCGCGCGCCAGCGTACGGGTGAGGGTGATGACTCCGGCCTTCGCCGCGGTGTATGCAGCAAAGTTCGCGCGGCCGAGATATCCCAGTTCGGATGCGACATTGATGACGCAGCCGCTGCCCTGGGCGATCATGCCGGGCAGCACCGCCTGGGCGCAGAGGAAGACGGACTTGAGATCGGTGGCGATCACCTGGTCCCATTCCCTCTCGGTGGTGTCGAGGAACGGTTTGTCGAGCAGGATTCCGGCGTTGTTCACCAGCACGTCGATGCGGCCGTGGCGGGCGAGCACCGACGCCACCATCGCGTGCACGGCATCGCCGTGCGACACGTCGGCCTCCACCGCCCAGGCGGAGCCGCCCGCGGCAGCGATGTCTGCCACCACCTCCCCGGCCAGCCCGGTGCGGCCGAGATGGTTGACGACCACAGTGGCGCCCGCTAGCGCCATGGCGCTGGCGATGGCGCGACCGATGCCGGTCGCCGCACCGGTGACCAGGACGACCCGCCCGTCGAGATTCAGTTGCAGGCTCATGTTCAGTTCATCAACCCGCCGTTGTCCACCACGATGGTCTGACCGGTGAGGCAGGCCGCCAGCGGTGAGGCCAGGAACAGGAATGTGCCGGTCAGATCCTCTGG
>JAKAIB010000018.1 GCA_021814605.1 Pseudomonadota bacterium
CGGGATCGAGTCGACGAACAGCACGTCGTCCGGGATCGACCACTTCGCCACCTTGCCCTCGTAGAAGCGCAGCAGGGTGTCGCGGTCGAGATCGGCGCCCTCGCGCCGGACCACGACCAGCAGCGGGCGCTCGTCCCACTTCGGGTCGGGGCGGGCAATGCAGGCCGCCATGGCGACCGCCGGGTGCGCCATGGCGATGTTCTCCAGCTCGATCGAGCTGATCCATTCGCCGCCCGACTTGATCACGTCCTTGGTGCGGTCGGTGATCAGGATGTAGCCATCCGGATCGATGGTGACGACGTCGCCGGTCGGGAACCAGCCGTCCTGCAGCGGACTGGGCTGGTCGCTGCGGTAGTAGTCGCTGGCCACCCAGGGACCGCGGACCAGCAGGTTGCCGGCGGACCTGCCGTCCCAGGGCAGGTCGTTGCCGGCACCGTCGACCACGCGCGCCTCGATGCCGAAGATCGGCCGGCCTTGTTTGGTCTGGATGGCGAACTGCGCCTCCTTGTCGAGCGCGAGGTGCTTGAACTTCAGGCTGCACACCGTGCCGAGCGGGCTGAGCTCGGTCATTCCCCACGCATGGAGCACCTGCACCCCGAACTCCCGCTCGAATGCGCGGATCATTGCCGGGGCCGCCGCGGCACCACCGATCAGGGTGCGCCGCAGCGCGGGCAGCTTCAGGCCGTTGCGGCGCAGATGGTCGAGCAGCCCCAGCCAGACGGTGGGCACGCCCGCCGCGAGAGTCACGCCCTCGGCCTGCATCAGTTCGAACAGCGACTTGCCGTCGAGTGCCGGACCGGGGAACACCAGCTTGGAACCGGTGACCGCCGCGGCATACGGGATGCCCCAGGCGTTGACGTGGAACATCGGCACCACCGGCAACACCGCGTCGCGCGCCGACAGGCCCACCGCGTCGGGGAGCGCGGCGGCGTAGGCGTGCAGCAGCGTCGAGCGGTGGCTGTACAGCACGCCCTTGGGGTGGCCGGTCGTGCCGCTGGTGTAGCACAGCGACGACGCGGTGTTTTCGTCGAAGCGCGGCCAGGTGAATTCGGCCGGCTGCACGGCGAGCAGCGCCTCGTAGCTCTGCACTCCCGGCACGGCCGCCGCGAGATCGGGTGGAATGGCGTCGGCGTCGCACAGCGCGATCCAGTGCCGGACGCCCGGACAGCGTGCTGCGATCGCCTGGACGATCGGCGCGAAGGTCAGGTCGAAGCACAGCGCCCGGTCGTCGGCATGGTTGACGATCCAGGCGATCTGGTCCGGGTGCAGCCGCGGGTTGACCGTGTGCAGGATGCGTTCACTGCCCGACACCCCGTAGTACAGCTCGAAGTGCCGGTAGCCGTTCCATGCCAGCGTCCCGACGCGGTCCTGCGGTTCGATGCCGAGCGCAGCCAGGGCGTTGGCGCATTGCATCGCCCGCGCCCGGGCCTTCGCATAGGTGGTGCGATGGATGTCGCCTTCGACCCGCCGCGACACGATCTCGGTGTCGCCGTGATAGGCCGCCGCGAACTCCAGCAGCGTGGAAATCAACAGCGGATGGTCCTGCATCAACCCCAGCATGCATGTCTCCTGCGACGTGATCGTGTTGCCGATTGTTGCACCGGCAGGCGGCGGTGCCCAGCGGCCGGCGCCGGGGTTTGCGATCATTGCGGCATTGGATCCTCCGTCACCCGATGCGCCGCCTTCCCATCACACCGGCCCGCGCGCCCGTCCTGAACACGGGACGTTCGGGGCCGTCGCGCGCCGTCCCGGCCCAAGCCGTGCGGCCACCGCTTCCGTCATGTGCCTGATCGCGTTCGCCTGGCAGGCCCATCCGCGTTGGCGCCTGATCCTCGCGGGGAATCGCGACGAATTCCACGCCCGTCCGAGCGCTGCGCTGGCACGCTGGGTCGATGCACCGATCGTCGGCGGACGCGACCTGGAAGCGGGCGGCACCTGGCTCGGCGTGACCGATGCCGGCCGCTGCGCGGTGGTGACCAACGTCCGTGATCCGCGCGACACCCGGGACGGCCTGTCGCGCGGGCTGCTCGCATCCGGCTACCTCGCCGGCGGGGCGGGCGCGGCCGACCATGCGCGGGCACTGCTGCAGACGGCCGCCGACTACCGGCCGTTCAACCTGCTGACCTTCGATGCCGATACCGCCTGGTATCTCGGCAATCGCCCCGGGCCGCGGGCCCAGGCCGTCACTCCCGGGGTCCATGGCCTGTCCAACGCCGACTTCAACACGCCCTGGCCCAAGACGCGCGCACTGATGCGGCGGCTCCAGGCCTGGCTCGATGCGGGTCGGGCTGACGACTTCGCGCCGCTGTTCGACGCGCTCGCCGACGAATCGCGCCCGCCCGACGACCAGCTCCCCGACACCGGGATGGGACTGGAGATGGAACGCTTCCTGGCCGGCGCGTTCATTCGCGGCGACCGCTACGGCACGCGTGCGAGCACGGTGGTGGCGCTGGGCCACGACGGTCGCGGCGTGATCATCGAGCGGCGGTTCGGGCCAGCCGGGCGGGTCGTCGCGGAGACTCGCTGCAACGTCGGCGCGGCCTGAACGCCCGCGCGGCGCCGGCCGGGCGTCAGGGAGGCGCGGACCTCAGTCGGCGCCGAGCGCGGCCATGCCGCCGACCACGGCGTGCATGCCGGCGTCGACGTGCAGGATCTCGGCGGTGACGCCACCGGCCAGGTCGGACAGCAGGAAGGCCGAGGCGTTGCCGACCTGGAGGATGTCGACATTGCGCCGCAGCGGGGTGTTGTCGGCGTTGAACTTGAGCATCTTGCCGAAGTCGGCGATGCCCGACGCGGCGAGCGTCTTGATCGGACCGGCGCTGACGCCATTGACGCGGATGCCACGCGGGCCGAGCGACTCGGCGAGGTAGCGCACCGTGGCCTCGAGCGCGGCCTTGGCGACGCCCATGGTGTTGTAGTTGGGCACGACGCGTTCGGCGCCGAGGTAGGTCATGGTGATCAGCGACGGCATGCCGCCGGCCTCGACCGACTTGGCGAGCAGCGGCAGCGCGGCCTTGGCCAGCGCCGGGAACGAGTACGCGGAAATATCGTGTGCGATGCGGAAGGCCTCGCGCGACAGTCCCTCGACGAAGTCGCCCGCGATCGCTTCGCGCGGCGCGAAGCCGATCGAGTGCACCAGGCCGTCGAGCTGCGGCCATTGCGTGCCGAGGTCGCGGAACACGGCATCGATCTGCGCGTCGTCGCCGACGTCGCAGTCATACACCAGGCTGCTGCCGAATTCTGCGGCGAAATCGGTGATGCGCTGCTTGAAGCGTTCGCCGACGTAGGTGAACGCGAGCTGCGCGCCTTCGCGATGGCAGGCCTGGGCGATGCCGTAGGCGATCGAGCGGTTGGACAGCAGTCCGGTGATCAGGATGCGTTTGCCTTGCAGAAATGCCATGATGGAATGCGCCTCGGGATGCGGCGTCGCCGCCGGGATGGTCGATGCGGCAGAATTCTCGCATGGCCCATGCCCTGTCCCTGCCGCTGTCGCCGTCGCGCCGCCGCCTGCTGCAAGGCCTGCCGCTCGCGCTGTTTCCGTTCGCCGTGGCCTGGGGCGCGGACGGCGGAGAGGGCGGGGAACCCGGCTACGCGCTGTACGACCGGCCGAAGTATCCGCCCGGATTCCGCCATTTCGACTACGTCGATCCCGCGGCGCCGGTCGGCGGCACGCTGCTGCTGACGCCGCCGACCGTCGGCGGCAGCTTCGACACGCTCAACCCGTTCACCCTCAAGGGCAGTCCGGCGCCGGGGCTGAACACCCTGGTGTTCGAGACGCTGATGACGCCGAGCTGGGATGAGCCCAACTCGGTCTACGGCCTGCTCGCCGAGGATGTCGCGGTCGCCGCGGACGGCCTGTCGGTGCAGTTCCGCATCGACTCCCGGGCGCGCTTCTCCAACGGCGATCCGGTCACGCCGCGCGACGTGGCGTCGAGTTTCGACACCTTGATCAGTTCCGCCGCGGCGCCGCAGTTCGCCAGCATCTACGCCGACGTGGCACGTGCCGTCGTGGTCGATTCGCGCCACGTGCGCTTCGAGTTCCGCCGCCGCAACCACGAACTGCCGATCCTGCTCGCCGGCCTCCCGGTGTTCTCGCCGAAGTGGGCCGGGTCGCGGCCGTTCGACCGGGTGATCGACGCGCCGATCGCCAGCGGGCCATACCGCATCGCCGGCCGCTCGCAGCAACGCGACATCAGCTACGCGCGTCGCCCGGACTACTGGGGATGGCAGCTGCCGACGCGGCGCGGGCAGTTCAACTTCGCCCGCATCGGCTACAAGCTCTACCTCGACGGCACGGCGCGGCTGGAGGCGTTCAAGGCCGGCGAATTCGACCTGCTTCAGGAGTTCATCGCGCGCAACTGGGCACGGCAGTATCGTGGCCGCGGTTTCGACTCGGGCGAACTGCGCAAGCTCGAGCTGCCCAATCACAACCCCGCCGGATTCCAGGGCTTCGTGTTCAATCTGCGGCGGCCGCAGTTCCAGGATGTGCGGGTGCGCCACGCGCTGGCACTGGCGCTCGATTTCCAGTGGCTCGACCGGATGCTGTTCTACGGCGCGTACCGGCGTATCGAAGGCTACTTTGCCAACTCGCCGTTCGAGGCGCGCGGCCGGCCGGGACCCGACGAACTGGCGCTGCTCGGCCCGCTGCGCGCGCAACTCGCGCCCTGCGTGTTTGGCGACCTGCCGCGCATGCCGACGACCCGTCCGCCCGGCAGTCTGCGCGGCAACCTGCTGCAGGCGCGGGCATTGCTGGAACAGGCCGGCTGGCACTGGCGCGACGGCGCGTTGCGCAACCCGCGCGGCGAGGCGCTGGTGATCGAGTATCTCGACAGTCAGTCGTCGATGTCGCGCATCGTCTCGGTCTACGCCCAGGCGTTGCAGCGACTGGGGATCCGGCTCGACTACCGCCTGGTCGATTTCGCCCTCTACCAGCAGCGCATGGACAGCTTCGATTTCGACATGACCACCATCGCCTACGGCGGCAGCACCAGCCCCGGGAACGAGCTGTTCGACCGGTTCGGCTCGCGCGCCGCCGGGGTGCAGGGGTCGAACAACGTGTGGGGACTGCGCGACCCGGCGGTCGATGCGTTGATCGGCAGGATCGTCGCCGCGACCACCATGCGCGACCTCGAGTCGGCGTGCCGCGCGCTTGACCGGGTGCTGGTGTGCGGCTGGTACTCGGTGCCGCAGTGGTACAGCAACACCTTCCGCGTCGCCATCGCCGCGCGCAAGTTCGCCTGGCCGAAGGCGCTGCCGCTCTACTACCAGCCCGAGGCCTGGGCGCAGACCTGCTGGTGGAGTGCGGACGGCCCCCGCGCTCCCGCTGCGCGGTCGCTGCCCCCCGAGGGGGTGCACGCCGCCTGGGGGCGGCCCGGCGGCGGCGTGGACGGGCCCCGCGCTGCCGTTGCGTGGTCGCCACCCTCCGGCGGCGCGCACGCCCGCCTGGGGCGGACTGACGGCGGCGTGGGCGGCACCGACGCGTCGACTGCGTGAAAGGGATTGGGCATGAACATCTGGGGCTACATCCTCAAGCGCGTGCTGCTGATGATCCCGACCCTGCTCGGGGTGCTGACGCTGACCTTCGCCGTCATCCAGTTCGTTCCCGGCGGCCCGGTCGAGCAGATGGTGGCGCAATTGCGCGGCAAGCAGGGTGCGTCGGGCGGCGAAGCCGCCGCGGCGCAGGGCATCTATCGCGGGGCGCAGGGCATCTCCGCACAGCAACTCGCCGAACTGCGCAAGCTCTACGGCTTCGACAAGCCGCCGCTCGAACGCTACGGGCTGATGCTTTGGGATTTTGCCCGCTTCGATCTCGGCCGCAGCTACTACCACCACGAGGACGTCTCGACCCTGATCGCGCAGCGGCTGCCGGTGTCGATCTCGCTCGGGCTGTGGAATTTCCTGCTGACCTACCTGATCTCGATTCCGCTGGGGATCGCCAAGGCGGTGCGGCACGGCACCCGGTTCGATCTGGCGACCAGCGTGGTCGTGCTGGTCGGCTACGCCATTCCCGGCTTCGTCCTCGGCGTGCTGCTGCTGGTGCTGTTCGCCGGCGGTACGTGGTTTCAGTGGTTCCCGTTGCGCGGGCTGGTGTCGGACGGATGGTCGCAGTTCGGCTTCTGGCACAAGATCGGCGACTATCTGTGGCACATCACGCTGCCGGTGCTGGCGTCGACGGCGGGCAGCTTCGCGGTCATCACCATGCTGACCAAGAACGCCTTCCTCGAGGAGATCCGCAAGCAGTACGTGCTCACCGCGCGCGCCAAGGGGCTGAGTGAACGCGCGGTGCTGTGGCGTCACGTGCTGCGCAATGCCCTGGTGCCCCTGGTCACGGGCTTTCCTGCGGCGTTCATCGGCGCGTTCTTCGCCAGCTCGTTGCTGATCGAGACGCTGTTCTCGCTGCCCGGCCTGGGGCTGCTGTCGTACGAGGCGGTGATGCGGCGCGACTACCCGGTGGTGATGGGATCGCTCTACCTGTTCACGCTGATCGGGCTGGTGACCAAGCTGATCGCCGACCTGAGCTACGTCTGGGTCGATCCGCGCATCCAGTTCGAGGCGCTGCGGTGAGCGCCGTGCAGCAGCCCGGGGACGTGGCGGGCGCAGCGGCGGCGCATCCCTTCCGGAATCGCGCCTGGTCGCGGTTCCGGAGCCACCGGTTGGGGTACTGGAGCCTGTGGGTGTTCCTGCTGCTGTTCGGCGTGAGCCTGCTGGCGCCGGTGCTGAGCAGCGACCGGCCGCTGCTGGTGCGCTACGACGGCGGCTGGTACCTGCCGATGCTGCACGCCTATCCCGAGACCACCTTCGGCGGCGACTTCCATACACCGACCGACTATCTCGATCCCTATATCCGTGCCCGGCTTTCGGCGCCGGGCAACTTCGCGCTGTTCCCGCCGATCCCGTACGGCCCGACGACCATCGACTACTACGCGACCCGTCCATTCCCGTCGTCGCCGTCGGCACGGCACTGGCTGGGCACCGACGATCGCGGCCGCGACGTGCTCTCCCGGCTGCTCTACGGCCTGCGGCTGTCGATCCTGTTCGCGCTGGCCCTGACCGTCACCGGCACGATCCTCGGGATGCTGATCGGCGCGGTCCAGGGGTACTTCGCCGGCCGGGTCGACCTGACGGCGCAGCGGCTGATCGAGGTCTGGGGATCGATGCCCGAGCTCTACCTGCTGATCATCTTCTCCGCGGTGTTCTCTCCCGGCATCGGGCTGCTGCTGGTGCTGCTGTCGCTGTTCGGCTGGATGGGACTGTCCGACTACGTCCGCGCCGAGTTCCTGCGCAACCGGCAGATGGACTATGTGCGCGCAGCGCAGGCGCTCGGCCTGTCGCATCCGCGGATCATGTGGCGGCACATCCTGCCCAACAGCATGACGCCGGTGGTCACCTTCCTGCCGTTCCGGATGAGCGCGGCGATCCTGGCCCTGACCAGTCTCGACTTCCTCGGCCTCGGCGTGCCGCCGCCGACGCCCAGCCTCGGGGAACTGCTGTCGCAGGGCACGGCCAATCTCGACGCCTGGTGGATCTCGCTGGCGGCATTCGGCGCCCTGGCCAGCGTGTTGCTGCTGCTCACCTTCACCGGCGAGGGGTTGCGGGTCGCGCTCGATCCGCGCCAGACGGCGGGGAGCGAGAGGTGAGCCCCGTGCGGGACGCCGCGGGTGGGCGTGCGCGCGCCGCGGGGGCGTCCGTCGCCGACCCCGCCGAGGCACGGCCGCTGCTGCAGGTGCGCGGCCTGCACGTGCGGTTCGGCACGCACGACGTGGTGCGGGGTGTCGATTTCGACGTCGCCGCCGGCGAGAAGGTCGCGCTGGTCGGCGAGTCGGGGTCCGGCAAGACGGTGTCGGCACTGGCGATCCTGCGGCTGCTCGACGGCGCAAGCCAGGCGGGATCGGTGATCTTCGACGGCCGCGACCTCGGCGCGCTGACGCCAGCGCAGATGCGCGCGCTGCGTGGCCGCGACATCGCGATGATCTTCCAGGAGCCGATGACCGCGCTCAATCCGCTGCATCCGGTCGGGCGGCAGGTTGCCGAAGTGCTCGAACTGCACGAGGGCCTGCCGCGCCGCGCCGCGTGGGCCCGGGCGGTCGAACTGCTCGCACAGACCGGCATCGCCGAGCCGGCGCGGCGGGCGCTGGACTATCCGCACCAGCTGTCCGGCGGCCAGCGCCAGCGGGTGATGATCGCCATGGCGCTGGCCTGCCGTCCGCGACTGCTGCTCGCCGACGAGCCGACCACGGCGCTCGACGTGACGGTGCGGCGGCAGATCCTGGACCTGCTCGATGCGCTGCAGGCCGAGCACGGGCTGGCGATGTTGTTCATCACCCATGATCTCAATCTGGTGCGGCGCTACGCCCATCGCGTCGCGGTGATGCAGCAGGGCCAAGTGGTCGAGACCGGAAGCGTCGACAAGGTATTCGCTGCGCCGCGGCATCCCTATACGCGCATGCTGCTGGGCAGTCGACCGGCGCGGCTGGTCGCCTCGGTCGGCGCGGAGTCGGCGCCGGCACTGCAGGCGCATGGACTGCAGGTGCGGTTCGCCCGCTCCGGCGGCCTGTGGCGCAAGCAATGGGTCACCGTGCTCGACGGCATCGACCTGCAACTCGGCGCCGGCAGGACTCTCGGCGTCGTCGGTGAATCGGGCAGCGGCAAGTCGACGCTGGCGCTGGCGCTGCTCGGGCTGCTGCGGCGCCAGGGCGGAACGGTGGATCTGCTCGGCGCCGATCCGGCGGTGTTGTCGGCGCGGGCGATGCGACCATTGCGCGCCCGCGCTCAGATGGTGTTCCAGGATCCGTTCTCGAGCTTGTCGCCGCGCCGCACCATCGCCCAGATCGTCGCCGAGGGGCTGGAGGTGCATCGTCCGGCGATGGACGCCGGACAGCGCCTGCAGCGGGTGCGGCAGATGCTCGCCGAGGTCGGCCTGCCGCTGTCCGACGTTGAATTGCAGCGCTATCCGCATGCATTCTCCGGCGGCCAGCGCCAGCGCATCGCCATCGCGCGCGCGCTGATCGTCGACCCGGACATCCTGGTGCTTGACGAACCCACCAGCGCGCTCGACGTCAGCGTGCAGCAGCAGGTGCTGCAGCTGCTTGCCGACCTGCAGCGCCGGCGCGGCCTGGCCTACCTGCTGATCAGCCACGACCTGAGCGTGATCGCCGCGCTGGCACATCGGGTGATCGTGCTTCGCCAGGGGCGCGTCGTCGAGTCGGGCGAGGTCGACCAGGTGCTGCGCGACCCGGCCCAGACGTATACCCGCGAACTGCTGGCCGCAGCCGATCTGCCGGCCGGCGGCGCCGCGCGTTCAGCCGAAGTGGGCTGAAACGTCGATGCTGGATTCGCGCCCGAGGCGACCGGCGTCGCGATTCAGCCAGGTGTGCGCCTGGTCGCGGCCGAAATCGCGCAGTCGCTCGAGAAACGGCAGGTACGGGATGATCCGCGTTTCCGCCGGAACGCGGGCGGTCAGGCCGTCGGCTTCGATCAAATGAAAGCGGGCCCGTGTCAGCCGGCGATCGAGCCGGGCGACGCGCAGCGGCGACGCGGCGGCAACGCGGCGCGCCTGCGCGATCAGGTGCATTTCGCGCATGAACGGGCTGTTGAACGCGAGTTCGAGCGCGCGCTGCCGGATGTCCTGCGCGGTGCGCGGAGTCGGGCCGAAACTCGACGGACTCAGCAACACCAGCAGGGTGTCGCGGCTGGCGCATTCGGACAGCAGCGGGAACACGGCGGGATTGGCGGCGTAGGCGCCGTCCCAGTAGCTCCGCCCCTCGATCTCGACGGCCTGCTGCAGGTTGGGCAGGCAGCTCGACGCCAGCAGCGCGTTGACGTCGAGATCGCGGTTGCGGAACAGATGCAGCCGCGCCGTGTCGATCCGCGTCGCGGCGACGAACAGCCGCGGTGCGTCGACCCGGCGCAGCCGGTCGAAGTCCACCAGTCGGAGCAGCAGTTCGCGCAGCGGATTGAGGTCGAGCGGATTGAACTGATACGGCGAGACGAACTGCGCCCAGTGCAACATCAGCCGCGCGGCAGGCGCGAGCGTGGCGTCTTCGCGGCCCACCGGCATGACCATGCCGAGCGGCACGCTCGCCGCGACCCCCGCCCAGAACCGGGCCAGCTGCTCGCGCGCGGCGTCGCGCCCGCCGCGCAGCAGGCCATCGGCGAGCAGCACGGCATTCATCGCGCCGGCGCTGGTTCCGCTCAGGCCGTCGAAGTCGATCCGGCCGTCTTCGAGCAGAGCATCGAGGACGCCCCAGGTGAACGCGCCGTGGGCGCCACCGCCCTGGAGCGCGAGATTGACCCCGAGGCGGGACGGCCGAAGGAACGACAGCATGGTCAGACCGGTTCAATCCGGCCGAAAGCCGGTTGCCTCGCCGCCGGGCCAGGTCGGCCGCGCCTGACCGCGTTGTTGCCAAGAAGGTGCCGCGACCCTATAATCCATTTTTTCGCTGGCCGCAAGAAAATATTGTGAGATAACCACAGTCGCGCAGAAGGTGGCGTGGGTGGGTGGTGTGCCATGTTGCCTCGCAGTGGGAAATCCGGCTGGCACTGGCGACAGGCATGGACACCTGAGCTCAGCAGCGCGTGCGCTGCGACTGCCATGGGTAACACTTGGGCGACTTTATCGCCCTTTTTTTTTGCACGTTTGAAGGGCCCGGTTTTTTCCGGTACAGCAGGTACGGATGTGGAAGGTGAAATTCTCCCGTTTGCGCGTGGCGCGGCGAGGAAAATGACCGATTGAAACGATGAACATTGGCAACGCTGCTGCGATCGAGGCCGCGGTCTCCGGCCTCGGACTGGAACTCGTGGAGGTGGAACACCTTCCGCGCGGTCTGCTGCGCGTCACGATCGATCACGCCGATGGCGCCGCCGTGACGGTGGACGATTGCGAGCGCGTCACGCGGCAGTTGCAGTACGTCTTCGAAGTCGAAGGGGTCGATTACGACCGCCTCGAGGTGTCGTCTCCCGGGCTCGATCGGCCGCTGCGCTCGCCGCGGGATTTCGCGCGCTTCGAAGGCCGGGAGATCGACGTCGTGCTGCGGCAGCCCTTCCAGGGACGCAAGAAGTACCGCGGCGTGTTGCAGCCGAGCGATGGTGTCGAAGGGCAGGATCGGTATTCGATGGTGCTGACAGCTCAGCCGGAGTCCGCGGCGTCCGGGCGGGCGGGGACGCAGCGCCGCAAGGCCCGGCCGGACGCCGCGGCTGCGGTTCCCGCGCATGACGAAGGCGCTGCGGCGCAATCCGTGTTGAATTTCAGTCTGGCCGAGACGCGTGAAGTGCGGCTGGTGCCGATGATCGATTTTGGGAGTGGTCGGAAATGAGTCGCGAGATTTTGATGCTGGTCGACGCGCTTGCGCGGGAAAAGAACGTCGATCGCGACGTGGTGTTCGGGGCCGTCGAGGCAGCCCTGGCTTCGGCGACCAAGCGGCTTTACGAAGGCGAGGCCGACATCCGGGTCCACATCGACCGCGAGACCGGCGAGTACGAGTCCTTCCGCCGCTGGCATGTCGTGCCTGACGAGGCCGGACTGCAGCTGCCCGATGCCGAGATCCTGCTGTTCGAGGCGCGCGAACAGATTCCCGACATCGAAGTCGACGATCACATCGAGGAGCCGGTCGAGAGCATCGCGTTCGGCCGCATCGGTGCGCAGGCGGCAAAGCAGGTGATCCTGCAGAAGATCCGCGACGCCGAGCGTGAGCAGATCCTCAACGACTTCCTGTCGCGCAACGACAATATTTTCAATGGCACCGTCAAGCGCCTGGACAAGGGCGACCTGATCGTCGAGTCGGGCAAGGTCGACGCCCGGCTGCGTCGCGGCGACATGATCCCGAAGGAGAACCTTCGCGTCGGCGACCGGGTGCGTGCCGTGATCAGCAAGGTCGACCGGCAGGCGCGCGGTCCGCAGATCGAGATCTCGCGGACCGCTCCCGAATTCATGATCGAGTTGTTCCGGCTGGAAGTGCCGGAGATCGAGCAGGGGCTGCTGGAGATCAAGTCCTGCGCCCGCGAGCCCGGGGTGCGCGCCAAGATCGCGGTCGTGTCGCATGACCGCCGCGTCGATCCGATCGGCACCTGTGTCGGCATCCGCGGTTCGCGGGTCAACGCGGTCACCAACGAACTCGGCGGCGAACGTGTCGACATCGTGCTGTGGTCGGAGGACCCCGCGCAGTTCGTGATCGGTGCCCTCGCGCCGGCCAATGTCCAGTCGATCGTGGTCGACGAGGAAAAGCACTCGATGGACGTCGTCGTCGACGAGGAGAACCTGGCGCTGGCGATCGGGCGTACCGGTCAGAACGTGCGGCTGGCATCCGAGCTCACCGGCTGGGCGATCAACATCATGAGCGCCGACGAGTCGGCGGCCAAGCACAACGAGGAAGTCGAGGCGATGCGGCGATTGTTCGTCGAGAAGCTCGACGTCGACCAGGAGGTCGCCGACATCCTGATCGCCGAGGGGTTCACCAGCCTGGAGGAACTCGCCTACGTCCCGATCAATGAAATGCTCGAGATCGAGGCGTTCGACGAGGACACGGTCAACGAACTCCGCGAGCGCGCGCGCGATGCGCTGCTGACGCAGGAGATCGCCCGCGAGCAGAAGGTCGACGAGGTCGATCTCGATCTCAAGGGCATGGACGGGCTCAGCCCGGAAGACCTGTCGCTGCTCGCCGAAGCCGGCGTGCTGACGCGCGACGATCTGGCCGATCTGTCGACCGACGAGTTGGCTTCCATCATCCATTCCGACGACGCGCGCGCCGCCGATCTCATTCTCAAGGCGCGGGCCCATTGGTTCAACGCCTGACGACCCGCTCGACGCAGCAAGGACACACCATCAATGGCCAGTAACACCGTCGCACAATTCGCCGCAGAACTCGGTAGACCCGCCGCCCAGGTGCTGGAGCAGCTCGAACAGGCAGGCGTGCGCAAGGACTCCGTCGACGCGGCCATCAGCGAGGCCGACAAGGCACGTCTGCTCGACCACCTGCGCGCGGCGCACGGTACGGCGGCGGGCGACCGCAAGAAGATCACGCTGACTCGCAAGCAGACGACCGAGATCAAGCAGGCCGACTCCAGCGGCAAAGCGCGCACCATCCAGGTGGAAGTGCGCAAGAAGCGGGTGTTCGTCAAGCGCGAAGAGCCGGCGGTGCAGGCGCAGGAGCAGGCCGAAGTCGAGGCGCGCGCGGCGGCCCAGGCGGAACTGAAGCGACGCGAGGAAGAGGCGCAGCGCCAGGCCGACCTGCTCGCACGCCAGGCGGCCGAACTCGCCGCGCAGCGTGCCGCCGAGCAGGAGCGGCGCGAGCGCGAGGCGCGCGAACAGGCCGAGCGCGAAGCCCGCGAGGCGCAGGCGCAGGCCGAACGCGCGGCGCAGGTTGCCGCGGCGCAGGCCGGGGCTGCACCGGCGGAGGCTGCCGAGAGCGCGCCGGCCGCCGAGGCTGCCACGGAGGCTGCCACCGAAGCGGCGGCCAAGGAGCGCGAGGCCGAGGTCCAGCGGGTTGCCGAACGGAAGCAGCGGGACGACGAAGAGGCTGCCAAGCTCGCATCGATCGAGAAGCGGCGCAAGGCGGCCGAGAGCGAGGCCGCCGCGATCCGCGACATGCTGGCGCGCCCGCGGACCGTGCTGCGCGCGGCGCCGGCCAAGCCGGCCGAACCTGCCGCCCCGGCCGCCGGTGCGGCGATCAAGGGAACCATCCACAAGCCTGCGGCCCCGGCAGTCAAGACTGCCGCCACAACCGCGGCCGGCGATGCCCGCAAGGAGGGCAAGCAGGTCAAGTCGGAGAAGCTGTCGTCGTCATGGGCCGACGATGCGGCCAAGCGCCGCGCGATCAAGTCGCGCGGCCTGCCGACCGGCGGCGCCGGCGGCTGGCGCAGTCCGAAGGCGGGCGGCGGACGACGCGGTGGCCGCGGCGACCGCGAGGCCGAGCAGCATGCGGCGGCACCGACCGAGATGATCGTGCGCGAGGTCCACGTTCCCGAGACGATCACCGTCGCCGATCTGGCGCACAAGATGTCGGTCAAGGCGGCCGAGGTGATCAAGAGCCTGATGAAGCTCGGCCAGATGGTCACGATCAACCAGGTGCTCGATCAGGAGACGGCGATGATCGTCGTCGAGGAGCTCGGCCACAAGGCGGTCGCCGCCAAGCTGGACGATCCGGAGGCATTCCTTGCCGAGGAGGAGGATGGTGTCGCCGCGGCGGACGTCGATGCGACCGACCGCGCTCCGGTGGTGACGGTCATGGGTCACGTCGACCACGGCAAGACCTCGCTGCTCGACTACATCCGGCGTGCCAAGGTGGCGGCCGGCGAGGCCGGCGGCATCACGCAGCACATCGGCGCGTATCACGTCGAGACGCCGCGTGGCATCGTCACCTTCCTCGACACGCCGGGTCACGAGGCGTTCACTGCAATGCGGGCGCGTGGCGCCAAGGCAACCGACATCGTCGTGCTGGTCGTCGCCGCCGATGACGGCGTGATGCCGCAGACGCGCGAGGCGATTGCCCACGCCAAAGCGGCCGGCGTGCCGCTGGTCGTGGCGCTGAACAAGATCGACAAGCCCGATGCCAACCCCGACCGGGTGAAGCAGGAATTGGTCGCCGAGGGCGTCGTGCCCGAGGAATATGGCGGCGATTCGCCGTTCGTCCCGGTGTCGGCCAAGACCGGCCAGGGCGTCGACGAGTTGCTCGAGAACATCGTGCTGCAGGCCGAGGTGCTCGAACTCAAGGCGCCGGTCGACAGCCCCGCGAAGGGGCTGGTGATCGAATCGCGGCTGGACAAGGGACGCGGTCCGGTCGCGACCATCCTGGTCCAGTCCGGAACGCTGCATCGCGGCGACGTGGTGCTCGCCGGCGCATCGTATGGCCGGGTGCGCGCGATGCTCGACGAGATGGGGCGCAACGTGTCCGAAGCCGGACCGTCGATTCCCGTGGAAATCCAGGGCCTCACCGAGGTGCCGATGGCGGGCGAGGAAATCCTGGTGCTGCAGGACGAACGCAAGGCCCGCGAGATCGCGCTGTTCCGCCAGGGCAAGTTCCGCGACGTCAAGCTGGCGCGCCAGCAGGCGGCCAAGCTCGAGAACATGTTCGAGCAGATGGAAGAAGGCGCCAAGACGCTGCCGCTCATCATCAAGGCCGACGTTCAGGGCTCGCAGGAAGCGCTGATCCATGCGCTCACCAAGCTGTCGACGGCGGAGATCAAGGTGCAGGTGGTGCACGCCGCGGTCGGCGGGATTTCCGAGAGCGATGTGAACCTCGCCATCGCGTCGAACGCGGTCATCATCGGCTTCAACACCCGGGCCGATGCCGGCGCACGCAAGCTGGCCGAAGGCAACGGCATCGACATCCGCTACTACAACATCATCTACGAGGCGGTCGACGAGATCAAGGCAGCGATGTCCGGCATGCTCACCCCGGAGAAGCGCGAGGAACTGCTCGGCATGGTCGAGATCCGGCAGGTGTTCCGCATTCCCAAGGTCGGCGCGGTTGCCGGCTGCATGGTGCTGTCCGGGCTGGTGAAACGGTCGGCGCAGGTGCGGGTGCTGCGCGACAACGTGGTCATCCACACCGGGGAGCTCGATTCGCTCAAGCGCTTCAAGGACGACGTCCGCGAGGTCAAGGAAGGATTCGAATGCGGCTTGTCGCTGAAGAACTTCCAGGACATCGAGGAAGGCGACCAGCTCGAGGTGTTCGAGATCAAGGAAGTGGCGCGGACGCTATGAGGCTTCTGCATGGCCGTCAACGGCCGGGTGGCATCGCCCGGCGCGCCGATGCACGCCGTCGGGATGTGCGCCTGGGCGCACTGCCGTCTGAACGGGGTGCGTGGTGAAGCGCGCCCCGACCAACCGCGCCCAGCGCATCGCCGACCAGATCCAGCGCGACCTGGGCGAGTTGATCCAGCGTGAGTTGCGCAATCCGCAGCTCGGCCTGGTCACGCTCACCGACGTCCAGCTCACGCCCGATTACGCCCATGCCAAGGTGTATTTCAGCGTGATGGGCGCCGAACCCGAGCAGGCGGCGCGGCTGCTCAACGACAAGGCCGGATACCTGCACAGCCTGCTGTTCAAGCGGCTGCAGATCCACACCGTGCCGATGCTGCAGTTCGTGTTCGATCCGACGACGGAGAAGGCGTCCGAGATGGACGGCCTGATCCGCGAGGCGCTGTCGAAGCAAGCCAGGGACGACTGACCGCGCCGCCGCGCGGTCTGCCACGACGATGAAATCGAACAAGACGCCGGGGGCGGCGGTGCACGGCGTGCTGCTGCTGGACAAGCCGCGCGGGATCACCTCGCAGGCCGCGCTGTTCCGGGTGCGGCGCGCGCTCGGCGCCGCCAAGGCCGGTCACGGCGGCACGCTCGATCCGCTGGCCGATGGCCTGCTCATCCTGTGCTTCGGCGCCGCGACCAAGTTCGCGCAGCGCCATCTCGAAGCCGACAAGCGCTACACCGCCCGGGTGCGGCTCGGCGAGACCACGACGACCGACGACGCCGAAGGCGCGGTGACGCAGCGCCGGATCGTCTCGATCGACCGCGCGCAGGTGGAGGCGGTGCTGCCGCGCTTCGTCGGCACCATCGCGCAGACGCCGCCGCTGCACAGCGCGCTCAAGCGCGACGGCAAGCCGCTCTATGCCTATGCCCGCGCCGGCGAGGCGGTCGACGTGGCACCACGCGCGGTCCGGATCGACTCGATCCACGTCCTCGGCCTCGACGACGGCGTGCTCACGCTCGACGTGCGCTGCGGTAAGGGAACGTACATCCGTGCGCTGGCGCGTGACATCGGGGTTGCGCTAGGCTGTGGCGCCCATCTCGCCGGGCTGACGCGGACCGAGAGCGCCGGATTCCGCCTTGACCAGGCGATCGGCCTCGATGCTGCCGAGGCGGCGGGAACGGCGCTGCGCGAGCGGCTGCTCCGGCCCGACGCGTTGCTGCAGGACTTGCCCCGGCAGGATCTCGAATACCCGCAGGCGGCGGCTTTTCTGCAAGGCCGCCGGCTCTCGGGGCTGGCGCCGCTGCCGGACGCCGCGGCCGACAGCGAGATCCGGGTCTACGGACCGCCCGCTGCTGGCGCGCCGGACATGCTGCTCGGCGTCGGCGCGCGCAACGGAGCGGAACTCGTGCCGCGCCGCCTGCTCTCGCCGGAGGAACTCGGCAGCCCGACCCCGCCGCAGCCGCGATCCGGCTCCGGCCCCATTCATCAGGACGCAACACCATGACGCAATCGATCCGCAACATCGCCATCATCGCCCACGTCGACCACGGCAAGACCACCATGGTCGACCAGCTGCTGCGGCAGTCGGGGACCTTCCGCCAGAACCAGCAGATCGCCGAACGGGTGATGGACTCGAACGCGCTGGAAAAGGAGCGCGGCATCACCATCCTGGCGAAGAACTGTGCCGTCGAATGGCAGGGCACGCACATCAACATCGTCGACACTCCGGGCCACGCCGACTTCGGCGGCGAAGTCGAGCGCGTCCTGTCGATGGTCGACGGTGTGCTGCTGCTGGTCGACGCGGTCGAGGGGCCGATGCCGCAGACCCGTTTCGTCACCAAGAAGGCGCTGGCGCTGGGGCTCAAGCCCATCGTCGTGATCAACAAGGTCGACCGTCCCGGCGCCCGTCCGGACTACGTGATCAATGCCACCTTCGAACTGTTCGACAAGCTCGGCGCGACCGAGGAACAACTCGACTTTCCGGTGGTCTACGCCTCGGGGCTGAACGGCTGGGCCACGCTCAATCCCGGCGAGACCGGAACCGATCTGGCGCCGCTGTTCGAGTCCATCCTCAAGCATGTCCCGGCGCACGAAGGGTCGGCCGACGATCCGCTGCAGCTGCAGATCTGCTCGCTCGACTATTCGACCTTCGTCGGCCGCATCGGCATCGGCCGCATCAACAGCGGCACGCTCAAACCGATGCAGGAGGTGGCGGTCTACAACGGCCCCGATTCGGCCCCGTTCAAGGCGCGCGTCAACCAGATCCTCAAGTTCGAGGGACTCGAGCGCCAGCAGGCCGACATTGCGGGCCCCGGGGACATCGTGCTGATCAACGGCATCGAGGACATCGGCATCGGCGCGACGCTGACATCGCCCGACAATCCGCGGCCGCTGCCGATGCTGCTGGTCGACGAGCCGACGCTGACCATGAACTTCTGCGTCAACACCTCGCCGCTGGCCGGGCGGGAGGGCAAGTTCGTCACCAGCCGGCAGATCCGCGACCGGCTCGACCGCGAATTGCAGAGCAATGTCGCGCTGCGGGTGCGCGACACCGACGAGGATGGCATATTCGAGGTGTCGGGCCGCGGGGAACTGCACCTGACCATCCTGCTCGAGAACATGCGGCGCGAGGGCTACGAGCTCGCCGTATCCAAGCCGCGCGTGGTGTTCCACGACGTCGGCGGCGAGCGGCAGGAGCCGTTCGAGCTGGTCACGGCCGACGTCGAGGAGCAGCACCAGGGCGGCGTGATGCAGGCGCTGGGCGAGCGGCGCGGCGAGCTGGTCAACATGGAGCCGGACGGCATGGGCCGGGTGCGGCTGGAATACCGTATCCCGGCGCGCGGGCTGATCGGCTTCCAGAACGAATTCCTCAACCTCACGCGCGGCACCGGACTGATCAGCAACATCTTCGACGGCTACGACGCCTATCGCGGCGAGATCGCTGGCCGGAAGAACGGCGTGCTGATCAGCCAGGACGACGGCGAGATCGTGACCTACGCGCTGGGCAAGCTCGACGACCGCGGCCGCATGTTCGTCAAGCCGGGCGATCCGGTGTACGAGGGCATGATCGTGGGCATCCACAGCCGCGACAACGATCTGGTCGTCAATCCGGTGCGTGCCAAGCAACTGACCAACTTCCGCGTGTCGGGCAAGGAGGATGCGATCAAGATCACCCCGCCGATCGAGCTGACCCTGGAGTATGCGGTCGAGTTCATCGAGGACGACGAGCTGGTCGAGATCACGCCCAAGTCGATCCGGCTGCGCAAGCGCCACCTGACCGAGCACGAGCGCCGGCGCGCCAGCCGCGATCTGGCCGCCTGAGGCGCGGCGAGCGGTCCGGGGAGGCTCATCGTGCCGGCGCACACGCACCTGAAGGCGGTGCTCGCGATGATCGCGGCCACGGCAATGTGGAGCATCGCCGGCGTGGTGACGCGGCACCTGCACGTCCACGACGGCCTGGTGCTGGTGTTCTGGCGCAGCAGCTTCGCCGCGGTTGCGGTGCTGCTCCTGCTGCTGCGGCGGCAGGGCGCAAGCGCATTGGCGCGCGACCTGCGCCAGGGCTCGGCGCTGTTGTGGCTGTCCGGGTTGTTCTGGGGGGTGATGTTCACCGCGTTCATGGTCGCGCTCACCATGACGACCGTCGCGCAGACGCTGATCGTCGAAAGTCTCAGCCCGCTGATCGCGGCATTGCTCGGCTGGCTTGTATTGCGCCAGCCGCTGCTGTCGCGCACCTGGGTGGCGATCGGCGCGGCGATGCTGGGAATGGCGTGGATCGTCTGGAATGACCTGCAGTTCGCCGCCGATCCGCGCCAGTTGCTCGGCATGACGGTGGCGTTGGCGGTGCCGCTGGCCTCGGCGGCCAACTGGGTCAGCCTGCGCCGCGCCGGCCATGGCGTACCGATGCAGCCGGCCCTGATGATCGGCGGCGCGCTGTCGGCGGTCGCGGTGGCCGTTCCCGCCTGGCCGGTGAGCGTCGACGCGCACGACCTGTTCTGGCTGGCGGTGCTGGGCGCTGTGCAGCTGGCCGCGCCCGGGGTGCTCGCCGTCTGGGCGGCGCAGCGGCTTGCACCGGCCGAGGTCGCGCTGCTGGGTCTGCTCGAGGCGGTGTTCGGTACATTCTGGGCGTGGATCGGCGCCGGCGAGACGCCCGCGTCGAGCACGCTGGTCGGCGGGGCGCTGGTGCTCGCGGCGCTCGTCGGCAACGAGGCATTCGGCTGGCATCGCGCCCGGTACGCGCGGGAAAGGACGTTGGCATGACCGCTTGGCGAAATTCTGGTCCTTGCCGCCTGCTGCGCGTCGCGGCCGGAGCGCTGCTGGCATCGCTGCTGGCCGCCTGTGGCGGCGGCGGAGGCGGCGCGTCGAGCGGCGCAGCGACCACGCCGCGCCAGCCGATGGCGCTGCTGGTTCCGCTGTACGGCTATCCCACCGTGACGGTCCCGGTCACCTCGGCCAGCGGTGTGACCACACAGGTCACCCAGATCGCCGCCGGTTGGAGCACAGTGGCGCAGGGCGCGGCGAGCGTGCCGACGGTGGCGATCGTCAATCCGAGCAACGGGCCGGTGGCGTGCAGCAGCCCGCCATCGGCGACGCTCGCGGCGTTCCAGCAGGGCATCGCGGCGCTCCACGCTGCGGGCGTGACCGTGCTCGGCTACGACCACACCAGCTACGGCGGCCGGTCGCAGTCGGCCGTCGAGCGCGATGTGCAGACCTACGCCCAGTGCTACGGCGTCGACGGCATCTTTTTCGACGAGGTCGCGACCGCTGCATCGACGGCGGGGTACTACGCGGCCATCGCCGCTGCGGCGCGCGCCGACGTCCATCCGGCCAGCGGCGCGGCGGCGCTCGTCGTCATCAATCCCGGCACCTATCCTGATTTGGCGGTGGCGCAGACCGCGGACGTCACCGTGATGCACGAAAGCGCCGATCTCGACGTTCCCGCGGTTCCCGCGGCACTGTCGGGCGTCGCTCCCGGCCGCTTCGGCTACCTCGCCTTCGGCATCGGTCAGCCGCTGCAGTCCACGCTGTCGGCTCTGTGGTCGGCGGGTACCGGCTACGTCTACATCACCGACCGTGGCGCCGGAGGCAGCGACCCGTGGGCGCAGGTCGCAACCGACTATGCGGGACTGGTGCAAGTCGTGCAGG
>JAKAIB010000252.1 GCA_021814605.1 Pseudomonadota bacterium
CGATCAGGGTAAACAGCGGCAGCCCGGCGTCGCGCAGCAGCTTCGATCCGCCGAGTTCAGGCAGGTCGACGATGGCGGCGCCTTCGATCACGTTCCCGCCGAGCTTTTCCAGCAACCGCTTGCCGGCCATCATCGTGCCGCCGGTGGCGATCAGGTCGTCGACCAGCAGGACACAGTCGCCCGGCCGGACGGCGTCGGTGTGGATCTCGACGGTCGCACTCCCGTATTCGAGTTCGTAGCTCTCGGCGACGGTGTCGAACGGCAGCTTGCCCTTCTTGCGGATCGGGACGAAGCCGATGTTGAGCTCGTACGCGATCACGGCGCCGAGGATGAAGCCGCGCGCGTCGATGCCGGCGACCACGTCCGGCCGCAGGTCGGGCGTCATGTAACGGTGGACGAACTGGTCGATCAGCACGCGGAACACCCGCGGGTTCTGCAGCAGCGGCGTGATGTCGCGGAACTGCACGCCCGCGGACGGCCAGTCGGGAACGGTGCGGATGTTCTGGCGCAGGTAGTCGATGACGTTCATGTCGGGATGCGGGAAGGCAGGAATTCAGACGGCGGGTTCGGCGGGGTCGAACACCTCGTGGTACGACGTGTACGACGCGCCGGACAGCACCGGCAGCAGCACCAGCAGGCCGAGGCCGGCGGGGAGCATCGCCAGCAGGCCGAGGGGCAGCAGCACGAGGGTGAACACGGTGATGGCGCCGACGTTGGCGAAGCCGGCGCGTGCCGACAGCACCACGGCGTTCCACGGGCGCAATCCGCCGATCGCCACCAGGGTGTTGACGAACCAGAACGCCACGTTGATCAGGTACAGCGCCAGCAGCATGAGCAGCAGCAGGCCCATCAGCCCGCCTGCGGCGCCCGCGCCCGCCATCATGCCGACCTGCGGGGACATCATGTGCGACAGGGTCGTCAGGCTCGCCAGGCCGATGCCCAGCGCCGCGCCCAGGCCGATCACCAGCACGGCGCCGGCACCGCCGCCGATCACCAGCACCAGCAGCGACGCCAGCAGCAGCGGGCCGATGCGCCCGGTCCACAGCCGGGCCGAGGCGCCCAGCGTGCCCTCGGTCGGCGTTTCGAGCGGCATTCCTGCCGGGGTGATGCGGCGGGCATCGAGCCAGCGGCGGCGCAGCAGCATGGAGAACACGGCACCGAGCGCGAACAGCGGCAGGCTGAGCCACTGCGTGAGCAACCCGCCGAACGGCAGATGTCCGCCGAGCCAGAGCACGGCGATCAGCGCCGCGGCGAGTCCGGCCCAGGGCCCGGGGGCGCGCAGGAAACTGCGCCAGCCCTCGCGCCACCAGCGCAGCCCGGCGGCTGCCGGGACGCGTCGGAATGGCGGAAGCGCATCGGATGGACCGGTCGTTGACATGGCGGCGTCCTCGGGGTTCGGACCCCGATTATCCGCTGCCGGCGCGTCGCCACCGCGGCCGGCGCAGGACCGTGGCTTCCCGACGGATCGCTCAGCGCGCGATGTCCTCCAGGCGCAGCTGCGTCGACCGCGGCCCCATGACCCCGATGACCAGCGCGACGCCGACCATCGCGGCGGCGATGAAGCTGAACACGCCGACGTCGCCCGAAGTCTTGAGCAGGTCGGCGATGACGAAGCCGCTGAACACCGCGCTGATGCGGCTGAACGAATAGACGAAGCCCACCGCCCGGGCGCGGATCCGGGTCGGGTAGAGCTCGCTCTGGTAGGCGTGGAAGGCGTAGCTCATGATGTTGTTGAAGAAGGTCACCAGGATGCCGAAGCCGATGATCGCCGCGGCGCTGCCGGCGGTGGCGAACAGCAGCCCGAACACCGCGACCCCCAGCGCCGGGGCGGCGATCAGCCACTTGCGCTCGTAGCGGTCGCCGAAGGTGGTTCCGATCAGCGACGACACCGGATAGGCGATGGCGATGATGAAGGTGTAGAGCAGCGATTTCGGGATGTCGTAGCCGCGGGCGATCAGATAGGTCGGCGCCCAGCTGGCGAAGCCGTAGTAGCCGACGGTCTGCAGGATGTTGAACGCGATCAGCATCAAGGTGCGCTTGGCGTACGCCCCGTCCCACATCTCCGCCCAGCGGCCGCGCACGCGCTCGGTTTCGCCTTCGAGCATGCGCGGTGCCGGCAGCGGCCGGCCGGTCTCGCGCTCGACGCCAGCCTCGATCCGGCGCAGGATGGCGTCGGCCGCGTTGTGCCGGCCCTTCTGCTCCAGCCAGCGCGGCGATTCGGGCAATCCCAGCCGGATGAACCAGACCGGGATGGCGCCGATTGCACCGATCATCGCCACCCAGCGCCAGCCGTCGAGCCCCGCGATCTGGTGCGGCACCAGCAGCCAGCCGAGGAAGGCGACGATGGGCACGGCGCTGAAGGTGATGAACTGGTTCATCGCGAAGTACGCCCCGCGCCGAGCCTGCGGCGCCAGTTCGGAGACGTAGGCATCGATGTTGACCATCTCGACGCCGATGCCGACCGAGGCGATGAACCGCCAGATGTCGATGCTCATCGCGCTGCTCTGGAACGCCATCACCAGCGTCGCAATGCTGTACCACAGCAGGCTCCAGGTATAGACCGCGCGCCGGCCGTAGCGGTCGGAGAACCAGCTCACGAACAGGGTGCCGACCCAGAGGCCGAGGAACAGCGCGGCGACGAAGCTGGCGATGCCCTCCAGGCCGAACAGACCCTTGGTCGTCGGCGTGAAGACCCCGCCCTTGAACAATCCGGGTGCGATGTACGCGGTGAGGAACAGGTCGTAGAACTCGAAGCAGCCGCCGAGCGACAGCAGGATGACCATGTTGCGCACGGTGCGCGACGGCGGCAGCCGGTCGATCCGCGCGGCAATGGTCGGCGCGCCGGCGTGGCCGGGTCGGGATTCGGCGAAGTCGGATGCGGGGCCGGGAGTCGCGCTGCTGCTCATGGGGTCTTATATGGATGCCTCCCGGCGATCAAGTGGCAATTGGCGTTGTGCTGTGAAGTGTCGGCTGCACACTTATATCCGGCCTTGACTGCCGGCGGTCTGGTTGCCCAGATGCACTGGCTGGCCCCGATGTCATTCGCGGACAAGCGCCTCATCTCCTACGGCGGACTGTTGAAGTCCGAAACCCCATACAGGCTGAGCTTGCCCCGGTCCGACCGGTTCACATCACGCTGCGTCTTGCGGCCTCATCGCCTACAAAGGTGCTCCATATCCTTTCGTGAAGTTGGGTGATTGAATCGGCTGTCGTCGCCTCAGGCCGCTTGCGGCCGCACGCTGCGATAGCCCCGTTGGTAGTCTTGCTGCCGGGCGGTGACCGCCCAGATCGTTCGCGCGATCTTGGCCGCCTGCGCCACGATGACCACGTTGGTTGGACGCCGCGCCTGGATCTGCTCCAGCCACGGTCCCGGCTCCTTGGTGTGCATCAGCACGGCGCGCGCCCCGTGGATGAGCAGCGTGCGCAGGTAGGCGTCGCCGCGTTTGGAGATGCCCTGCAGACGTACCCGGCCGCCCGTGCCCCATTGCCTGGGCACCAGCCCCAGCCAGGCGCAGAACTCCCTCGCCGAGCCGAAGGCGCGCGGGTCGCCCATGGTGGCGATCGCCGCCGTGGCCGTGAGCACACCGACGCCGGGGATTGCGGCAATGCGCCGCATGGCGTCGTCTTCGCGCAACTGCAGCGCCAGGCGCTTGTCGATGGCAGCGATGTCCTTGGCCAATGCCTTGATCCGCTGCACCTGCTCGCGCAGGCTGTCGGCCACCATCTGTGGCAGCTTGTTCGACAGAGCGTCCAGCGCCGCCTCGACCTCGCCCAGCATGGCCTGGGTTCCACGGGCGAACGTCGCTCCGAACTCGTAGAGCAGGCCGCGCAGCGCGTTGGTCTGCATGATGCGCATCTTCATCAGCAGATCGCGCTGCCGGTGCAGCGTCAGCGTGGCCTGCTGCTCCAGGGTCTTGACCCCGACGAGCTTGGTGCCTGGCTGCTGCACCGCCAGCCAGATCGCCCGCGCGTCCGTCGCGTCGGTCTTGTTGCCCGACACGAATGGCCGCACAGCCTGGGCGTGCAGCAGCCGCACTTCGTGCCCCAGTGCGCGCAGCTCGCGCGCCCAGTGGTGCGCGCCGCCACACGCCTCGATGCCGATCACGCACGGCGCCCGGTTGGCGAAGTGCTCCAGCACCTTGCCGCGCTTGATCTGCACGTTGGCGATCTCGCCCGTGGCCATGTCCACCGTGTGCATCTGGAACACCAGCTTGGCGATGTCCAATCCCACGACCTGCCGACCGTCGATCGTGCCGATGATTTGCCCCGCGCCCATGCCAGTCTTACGATTCATCTCGGGTCTCCGATGGTGTTTGTGAAGACCGTGGTCTATCACGCCCTGGGCACATCGATGCCGTATCCATCCGGGGACCCACCCCGCCACTGCGGCGGCCAAGACCCTGCCGAACGGTTTGCCGTTCATCTCCGTGCTCCTGTCTCAATCCCCGTAGGGAGGGAGGCATCCATCACATCTCC
>JAKAIB010000019.1 GCA_021814605.1 Pseudomonadota bacterium
TCCTGCGTCCCGGGCGGCTGGGGGCCGAGGAGATTGCCCGGGTGCTGGGCGTCGATCCCCGAACGCTGACGCGACCGGCGGAGACGGCGCCGCGGGTTGCCGGGGCGCTGCCGGCGCACTACGCGCCACGAACGCCGCTGCTGCTGCGCAGTGCCCGGCAGATCGATGCCGAGCAGGCGGCCGGACGATCGATCGCCGTGCTGGCGCTGCATCCGCCAGCGGTCGAGGCCGGGCCGAACTGGATCACCCTCGGAGCCGATCCGGCGGTGTACGCGCAGTCGCTGTATGCCGCGATGCGCGCGCTGGATGCGTCCGGCGCCGGCGCGATCTGGGTCGAACTGCCTCCGGATACGCCAGACTGGCTGGCGGTGCGCGACCGCCTCGCCCGGGCGGCGCACGGGTCCGGCCGCTAGGCGTTCATTTCCGGCGGAAAACGCCGCGGCGCGTTGTCGCATTGCCGACAACGCGGGAACCCGCTCTTGTGCCGGCGGTGGGGCTCCGTTATGCTGAACTGAACGGTCGTTCTATTTTCCCTCTGCCTGCGGGGGGTTGCGGGCCTAAAACAACGTTCGAGGAGAAACTTCATGCGGCATCCCGTCTGGATTGCGCTGGCTGTTGCCGGCGCGGTGAGTTTGGCCGGTTGCGGGGGCGGCGGCAATCCGACGCCGCCAACCCTGGCCACCGTCAGCAGCGTCAACGCCGCCAGCGCGGCGCCGAGTGCGCCGCCCAGCGGCGGATTCAAGGCCGTGGTGTCGTTCGGCGACAGCCTGTCCGACATGGGCAGCTACACGCTCGCGGCGATCAGCACCTACGGCGTCGCGCCATACAACATTCCGTTCACCGGGCTTCCGTATGCCGGCGGTGGCCAGTTCACCGTGAACGGTGCCGCGACGGGCAACTGGGTCGGTGATCTCGCCAGCAGTCTCGGCCTGACGATCACGCCGAACATCATCGGCTACGGCACCCCGCAAGGCGCGGCCTACCTGACGCCGTCGGGCACGACGACCAATCCGGCCGCGGCAACGTGCGCGTTCAGCGCGCCCCCGGCAAGCGGACAGGCCAACTGCTTCGCCTTCGGCCAGGGCGGCTCCATGGTGAGCAATGCGGACGGCATCGGCCACAGCAGCGGCGCGCTCACCATTCCGGTGACGCAGCAGGTGCAGAACTACCTGACGCAGTTCGGCAGCTTCAACGGCAACCAGCTGATCACGGTGCTGGCCGGCAACAACGATGTGCTGACGGCGCTGTCGACGGTCAGCACCACGGTGACGCAGGCGGTGACGCAGGCCGTGCAGAGCGCGCTGGCGCAGAACCCGAACCTGACCGCGGCGCAGATCGCGTCGATCCAGGCCGCCGCACAGCAGCAGGCGACCAGCCAGGCCGCGGCGGTGGCACAGTACACGGTGGCGCAGGCCGCCGACCAGCTCGCGGGCGTGATCAAGACCATCACCGGCGACGGCGGCAAGTACGTCGTCGTCTACACCCTGCCGGATTCGTCGCAGACGCCGTTCGGCCGCGGCCTGCCGTTCACCGGAGCGACGCCGGCGCAGACGCCGCCGGCCGGCTATGTCTGTGACAACACGAACACGACCACGCCGTGCTATCTGCTGTCGAACCTGGTGCAGGTGTTCAACCAGCAACTGCTGACCGACCTGCAGGGGCAGCCGGTCAAGATCCTCGACGGCTACAGCCTGCTCAACCAGGAGATCGCCAATCCGGGGCAGTTCGGGCTGAGCAACACCACGACGCCGTGGTGCAACCCGGCGACGCAGAGTTCGCTGCTGTGCAACGTCGGCACCCCCGACGCTGCAGCAGGTGCAAGCGCGAGCAATCTCGGAACCTGGCTGTTCGCCGACGGTCTGCACCCGACGCCGGGTGGCTACCAGATCATCGCCAACGCCACGTTGTCTGCAATGAAGGGCTTCGGCTGGCTGCAGTGAAGCCGGTGCGATTCAATTCAACGATCGAGGAGATTTCATGATGCGAATTCCGAAGCCGAGTCTTCTTCCCGGAGCGCTGGTGGCGGCCGGGGTGCTTGCGGCTGCAGCCTGGGCTCCGGCCGCACAAGCGGCGGAAGCGAGCCCCAATGCCATCTATGTGGGGGTCGCCTATCTGCAGGATCACTCCAGCTCGCCCGACCTGTCGGGCTACAACACACCGCCGAATCACAATCTCGACGTCGGCAATGCGACCACGCTGGGCCTCGGCTACGTGCGTGACCTCCCGGGGCCGTGGAGCGTCGAACTCGCGCTGGGCTATCCGCCGCGGGTCCGTACTGATGCTGCCGGTTCGGGCTGGGGGGCACTGCGCGGCGCCGGGATCACGGATGTCGATGTGGTCTCGCCGACGGTGTTCCTGAACTATCACCCCCTCGGACATGAAGGGAAGTGGGACCCCTTCGTCGGGCTGGGGGTCAACTACACCCGGTTCACCAACACCAAGGCGCTGCCGCCGCTGACCGGGGCGCAGGGGCCGACGCAGATCCATCTGTCGGACTCCTGGGGGGCCGCGGCGCACGTTGGCGTCGTCTACCACTTCACACCCAGATGGGAGCTGGTGGCTGCGCTCGCGGTTGCAGACGTCAAGAGCGACCTGACGTCGACGTCGTACTCGCCGGTCAACCCGGCGGTGATCACGTCGCAGGCGAAGACGCGAATCAACTTCCGGCCGGTCGTCTATACGCTCGCCTTGGGCTACAGTTTCTGAGGCACGGCTGCCGCGTCGCCGACAGGGAGCTTCGGCTCCCTTTTTTGCGTCCGCGGCGCAGGTGATGTTCTGTTTTTATATACAGCTGTGCTACATTGCCCGGCAACGCAATCGAGTACAGAGGAACGCGCGATGGAACAGGGAAAGACCGTGGTGAACGCGGAAAAGGCCAAGGCGCTCGCGGCGGCGCTGTCGCAGATCGAAAAGCAGTTCGGCAAAGGCACGATCATGCGCATGGCCGACGGCGAGGCGCAGCGTGATATCGAAGTGGTGTCGACCGGCTCGCTCGGTCTCGATATCGCGCTCGGCGTTGGCGGTCTGCCGCGGGGTCGGGTGGTCGAGATCTACGGTCCCGAGTCATCGGGCAAGACGACGCTGACCCTGCAGGTCATCGCCGAGATGCAGAAGCTCGGCGGCACCTGTGCCTTCATCGACGCCGAGCACGCGCTCGACGTGCAGTACGCCTCCAAGCTCGGCGTGAACCTGCCCGAACTGCTGATTTCGCAGCCCGACACCGGCGAGCAGGCGCTGGAAATCGTCGACGCGCTGGTGCGCTCGGGGTCGGTCGACATGATTGTCATCGACTCGGTCGCCGCGCTCACGCCGAAGGCCGAGATCGAAGGCGAGATGGGCGATGCCCTCCCCGGCCTGCAGGCGCGGCTGATGAGCCAGGCGCTGCGCAAGCTGACCGCGAACATCAAGCGGACGAATTGCCTGGTCGTGTTCATCAACCAGATCCGGATGAAGATCGGGGTGATGTTCGGCAATCCGGAGACGACCACCGGCGGCAATGCCCTGAAGTTCTATTCGTCGGTGCGTCTGGACATCCGGCGCATCGGGTCGATCAAGAAGGGCGACGAGGTCATCGGGTCCGAAACCCGGGTCAAGGTGGTGAAGAACAAGGTCGCGCCGCCGTTCAAGCAGGCCGAGTTCGACATCCTGTACGGCGAAGGCGTGTCGCGCGAGGGCGAGATCCTCGACCTTGGCGTGACCGCCAAGGTGGTCGACAAATCCGGCGCCTGGTATGCGTACAACGGCGAGAAGATCGGCCAGGGTAAGGACAACGCCCGCGAATTCCTCAAGGAAAACGCCGATCTGGCGCGGGAGATCGAGAACAAGGTTCGCGCTGGCTTGGGCGTGCCTGGCGTCGCATCCAGCCTGACCAGCGGTTTCGCGGACGCCGAGCAGGACTGATGGCGAGCGGCGGCGCGGGGGCGCGCCGCCGAATCCCGGACGACAGCCGATGGCCGCGCCGCGCGCCCAGCCGAGCCTGCGCGCCCGCGCGTTGCGCTTCCTCGCGCAACGCGAGCACAGTCGGCCCGAACTGCGTCGCAAGCTCGCCCGGCACGAGGCCGATGCGGAGCTCGTCGAGAGCGTGCTCGACGGCCTCGAGAGGGCCGGTCTGCTGAGTCCGGCGCGGTTCGCCGAATCGTTGGTTCACCGGCGGCAGGCGCGCTACGGCAACCGGCGCATCGCGCAGGAACTGGCGACCCACGATCTCGATCCGGAAACGGTCGCGTCCCAGATGGCCGCGCTGCAGGACAGCGAGGTCGCCCGGGCGCGGGCCGCCTGGGCGCGCCGGTTTGGCGCGTTGCCGCAGGACGCCGCAGACCGGGCACGCCAGTCGCGCTTTCTCTCGGGACGCGGATTTTCCGCAGCGGCGATCCGCGCCGTGCTGCACGGGGCCATTGACGACGAAGACGAGTGAGGGCGACTGCTGCGCCGCAGCAGGCTGCTACACTCAAAAACTTGCGCCCGATCAATAAAGCAAGCATGCGCGAACCCGTTTCCGCTCCCGCACCCTCCCGCCGGCTGGTGCACCGACGCAGCGTCAGCGTCGAGTGCTACGCGCGCGACGACGGGCTGTGGGATCTGCAGGCCGAGCTGCGCGACGTGAAAGAGCGCGACGTCGTGCTGTCGGAACAGGTCCGACCGGCCGGCGTTCCGGTCCATGACATGCTGCTGGTTGTCACCATCGACGACGGTTTCAATATTGTCGATGCCCGCTCGATCACCCTGTTCAGCCCCTACGCGACCTGTGGCGACCACGACGATGTCTATCGCCGGCTGATCGGCCTGAACCTGACTCGCGGATTCCGCAGGGCGGTGCGCGAGCGCCTCGGTGGCGTGCTCGCCTGCACCCATCTCACCGAACTGGCGCAGCTGCTGCCGACTTCGGCGATCCAGGGGCTCGCCGGCCTGGTGCCTATCGCCGCGCCGGATGCGGACGGCGACGACGCCATGCCGTTCCACCTCGATCGCTGCCACGCCCTTCGCCTCGACGGCCTCGCGGTCGCCGAGTTCTATCCGCAATGGGCGAAACCCGCTGCCGCAGACGCGGGTGATCGCCATCCCCAGCCTGTCACCCAAGAGGACGAGACATCATGAAGATTCACGAATACCAGGCCAAGCAGATCCTGCGCGAGCACGGCGTGCCGGTGCCGCGCGGCAAGCCGGCGTTCACGGTCGACGAGGCCGTCGCGGTTGCGCAGGAACTCGGCGGCCCGGTGTGGGTGGTGAAGGCGCAGATTCATGCCGGCGGCCGTGGCAAGGGCGGCGGCGTCAAGCTGGCGCGCTCGCTGGACGAGGTGAAGCAGCTCGCCGGGCAGATCCTGGGGATGCAGCTGGTGACTCACCAGACCGGACCGGAAGGCCAGAAGGTGCGCCGCCTGCTGATCGAGGATGGCGCGGACATCCGCAAGGAGTACTACGTCGCCGTGCTGACCGATCGCGCCACGCAGAAGGTTGCGGTGATGGCGTCCAGCGAGGGCGGGATGGACATCGAGGAGGTCGCCGCCAAGACGCCGGAGAAGATTCTCAAGGTGTTCGTCGATCCGCTGGCCGGGCTGCAGGCCGCCCAGGCGCGCGAGCTGGCGGCGGGAATCGGCATTCCCGAGGGCTCGCAGGCGCAGGCGGTCGAAGTGTTCCAGAAGCTGTACCAGACCTACATGGACACCGACGCCTCGCTGGCCGAGATCAACCCGCTGATCCTCGAAGGCAACGGCCAGATCAAGGCGCTCGACGCCAAGTTCAACATCGACGACAACGCGCTGTTCCGCCATCCCGAGATCGTCGCCCTGCGCGACCTCGACGAGGAGGATCCGGCCGAGGTCGAGGCCAGCAAGTTCGATCTCGCCTACATCCAGCTCGACGGCAACATCGGCTGCCTGGTCAACGGTGCGGGGCTGGCGATGGCGACCATGGACACCATCAAGCTGTTCGGCGGCGAGCCGGCGAACTTCCTCGACGTCGGCGGCGGTGCCACCACAGAGAAGGTGACCGAGGCGTTCAAGATCATGCTGGGAAACCCGCACGTCAAGGCGATCCTGGTGAACATCTTTGGCGGGATCATGCGCTGCGACACCATCGCCGAAGGCGTGATTGCGGCTTCGCGCGCGGTCGGGCTGAAGGTGCCGCTGGTGGTCCGGATGAAGGGCACCAACGAGGACATCGGCCGCAAGATGCTGGCCGATTCCGGGCTGCCGATCATCAGCGCCGAAACCATGGGCGAAGCCGCCTCCGCCGCGGTGCGCGCCGCCGGCGCCTGAACCCGGCTCCGCTGCATCCAGAACGAAGGCAAGAACACGAGGACATCATGGCGATCCTGATCGACAAAGACACCAAGGTCATCACCCAGGGCATCACCGGCAAGACCGGACAGTTCCACACCCGCATGTGCCGCGACTACGCCAACGGCAAGAACTGCTTCGTGGCAGGCGTGAATCCGAAGAAGGCCGGCGAGGATTTCGAAGGCATTCCCATCCACGGGTCGGTCGCCGACGCCAAGGCCGCCACCGGCGCCACCGTCTCGGTCATCTACGTGCCGCCGGCCGGTGCCGCGGCGGCGATCTGGGAGGCGGTCGAGGCCGATCTCGATCTGGTCGTCTGCATCACCGAAGGCATCCCGGTCAAGGACATGCTGCTGGTGCGCAACCGCATGAAGGCCCGGGAGGCCGCCGGCGGCAAGAAGACGCTGCTGCTCGGGCCGAACTGCCCCGGGCTGATCACGCCCGACGAGATCAAGATCGGCATCATGCCGGGCCACATCCACCGCAAGGGGCGCATCGGCATCGTTTCGCGCTCGGGCACGCTGACCTACGAGGCGGTGGCGCAAGTCACCGAACTGGGCCTGGGCCAGAGCAGCGCGGTCGGCATCGGCGGCGATCCGATCAACGGCCTCAAGCACATCGACGTGATGCGCATGTTCAACGACGATCCGGACACCGACGCGGTGATCATGATCGGCGAGATCGGCGGATCGGACGAGGCCGAGGCGGCGCGCTGGTGCAAGGACAACATGAAGAAGCCGATCGTCGGTTTCATCGCCGGCGTCACCGCGCCTCCCGGCAAGCGCATGGGGCACGCGGGCGCATTGATCTCGGGCGGCGCCGACACGGCGCAGGCCAAGCTCGAGATCATGGAGGAATGCGGGTTCAAGGTGACCCGCAATCCGTCCGAAATGGGCAAGCTGCTCAAGAGCGTGTTGCGCTGATCTGCGCGCTGGCCCGGCGCCTCCGGCTCCCCGGAGGCGCTCCGGGTATGATTCCCTGAACGACTGCCGGCCTCGGGACGATCTCCTGCGTCCGTCGACAGATCCGCCGCCTCGGGACTGCGTTCGCGCGCCTGACGGCCGGTATTGGCAGCGCGTCGATGCCCGTCCTCGGGCATCCGCATGGGGAATGGAACGCAGCGCGAGGCAGCTATCGGCATGGACCAGCTTTTCACCGTCGACTTCCTGGCGGCCATCGGTCAGATCGTCCTGATCGACATACTGCTCGGCGGTGACAATGCCGTCGTCATCGCGCTGGCGACGCGCAAGCTGCCGTCGCATCAGCGCAAGCTCGGCATCCTGTGGGGGACCGTCGGCGCCGTGGCGCTGCGGGTGGTGCTGATCTTCTTTGCGCTGACCCTGCTGAAGCTGCCGTTCCTCAAGATCGTGGGCGCGCTGCTGCTGTTCTGGATCGGCATCAAGCTGCTCGCCCCGCAGGAGGAAGGCGGCCACGGCGAGGTGAAATCGGCCGACCGCCTCTGGGACGCGGTGAAGACCGTGGTCATCGCCGACCTCGTGATGAGTCTGGACAACGTCATCGCCATTGCCGGCGCTGCGCAGAACGCCGGCGAACGACACAGCGTGCTGCTGGTGGTGTTCGGCCTGGTGCTGAGCGTCCCGATCATCGTCTGGGGGAGCCAGTTGGTGATCGCGCTGATGCAGCGTTTTCCTGTCATCATCACCTTTGGCGGGATGCTGCTGGGATGGATCGCGGGCGGGCTCGTGGTGAGCGATCCGGCGACCGAACGCTGGATCCGTGAATCGGCGTGGGCCGAACATGCCGGGATCGTCGCCGAGATCATCGGCGCAATGATCGTCTGGATCGGTGGCAAGATCGCGTACCGGCACGCGCCGGCCACGCCGACCTCGGGTGGGTGACATGACGGGCACGCAGCAAACCGGCCTGCAGTACGAAATGACCAGCCTGACCCATCCGGGCCGGGTCCGTGAGCACAACGAGGACGCCGTTGCCTTCGACGTGCCGGCTCAGCTCGCCGTGCTGGCCGACGGGATGGGCGGGTATGCCGCCGGCGAGGTGGCCAGCGGCATGGCCACGGCGCAGGTGTGCGCGCGCATCGCCCGCCTCAAGGCCGACTATCCGGCGGTATCGGCGCTCGACCTGTCGACGGAACTGCGCAATGCGATCCGGCAGGCCAATGTCGAGATCCTGCGCACCGCCCGGGCAAATCCGCAGTTCTCCGGAATGGGGGCGACGCTGGTGGCGGCGGCGTTCACCGGCAATGTCGCCGTCATCGCCCATGCCGGCGATTCGCGCGCCTACCTTTTCCGGCAGAACCAGCTCCGGCTGCTGACCCGCGATCATTCGGCGCTGCAGGAGCAGATCGACATGGGGTTGATCCTGCCCAGCGAGGCGGCACGGATGGGCGGGAAGAATCTGGTCACCCGCGCGCTCGGGGTCGACAGCCAGCTCGAGCCGGATATCGCGATGCATCCGATGCTTGCCGGCGACCGACTGCTGCTCTGTTCCGACGGCCTCAACGACATGCTGTCCGATGACGCCATTGCCGCAGTGTTGCGCCGGCACGCCGGACAAGTGGTTGCCGCAGCGCGTCAACTGGTAGATGATGCCAATGCGGCTGGCGGACGCGATAACATTTCCGTCATCATGGTGACGGTCCGCGCCGCGACTTGAACAGCAGTCGTCGGGGCGGGCGGTCCTCGCTTCGTTGACTCAACCGGATCGGTGTACTGTGGCCAAACTCGTCATCACGCTCGACGGCAAAGTCTTGAAGGAGGTCGTCCTCAGCAAGGACCGGACCACGCTGGGCCGGCGTCCGTACAACGACGTGGTCATCGACAACCTGGCGGTCAGCGGGGAGCATGCGGTTCTGCTGCGCGAGGCCGGGGACGACGGGGAAAGCTTCACCATCCAGGACCTCGGCAGCACCAACGGCACCTACCTCAACGGCGCGTCGATCAAGGCCAGCCCGTTCCGCGAGGGTGATACCGTCGACATCGGCAAGTACAGCCTGCGGCTGTTGTCGGATTCGCGGCAGTCGAGCTTCGGCCCGTCGCGCTTCGGTTCGAACTCCACGTTCGGTCCGTCGCGCTTCGGCAATTCGGGATTCGGCGAAGCGCAGAACCGGGCGGAGGATGCCGGTCAGACGTTCAAGATCAAGGTACTGAGCGGCGACGCGGCGGGGCGCGAGATCATGCTCAGCAAGGAGCAGACCACCTTCGGCCAGCGCGGCGTGCTGGTGGTCAGCGTGACGCGCAAGCCGCGCGGATACGAACTGGTGCAGGTCGAGGGCGAGAAACGCGCCCAGGTCAACGGCGTGTCGCTCGGCCTGATGCCGGTCGTCCTGCGCTCGGGCGACGTGATCAACCTGACCGGCGTGCAGCTGCAATTTCTCGCGGCCTGAGTCGGCCGCTGGCAGGGCCGGCGGCACCGGCCCCCGGCAGGTCGCTTCCGATCAACGCGCGATGCGCATCACCTTGAGCATGTTGGTTCCCCCCGCGGTGCCGATCGGCTCGCCGCAGGTGATCGCGTAGCTGTCCCCGGAAACCAGCGCCCTCTGCTCGATCAGGCGGGTCTCGGCCTGCTTGAGCACGGCGTCGCGGTCGGTGCTGGTGAAGGTGATGTGCATCGGCCGGACATTGCGGTACAGCGCCATCCGGCGCACCGATGCCTCGCTTTGCGACAGCGCGTAGATCGGCATGCTGACGCGGTGGCGGCTCATCCACAGCGCGGTCGAACCCGACTCGGTCAGCGCGACGATCGCCTTGCAGCCCAGATGGTGCGCGGTGAACAGCGCCGCCATCGCGATCGACTGGTCGATCCGGGTGAAATGCTTGTCGATGAAGTCATGCTCGAGCTTGACTTCCTCCACCCGCTCGGCCTCGACGCAGATGCTCGCCATCGCCTCGACCGTCTCGACCGGGTACTTGCCCGCGGCGGTTTCGGCCGACAGCATCACGGCATCGGTGCCGTCGAGCACGGCGTTGGCGACGTCCGATACCTCGGCGCGCGTCGGCACGGCGTTGACGATCATCGACTCCATCATCTGCGTCGCGGTGATCACCACGCGGTCCATCTCGCGGGCCATGCGGATCATCCGCTTCTGCAGTGCCGGCACGGCGGCGTTGCCGACTTCGACCGCGAGGTCGCCGCGCGCGACCATGATCGCGTCCGAGGCGCGCAGGATGTCGGGCAGCGCGGCGATCGCCTCGACGCGCTCGATCTTGGCGATCAGTGCGGGCTTGTGGCCGTACGCCTCCCCGGCGACGTTGGCGAGCTGGCGCGCCAGCTCCATGTCGGTCGCGCTTTTCGGGAACGACACCGCCAGGTAATCGGCCTGGAACGACATCGCGGTGCGGATGTCCTCCATGTCCTTGGCGGTGAGCGCCGGTGCCGACAGGCCGCCGCCCTGCTTGTTGATTCCCTTGTTGTTCGACAGTTCTCCGCCGATGGTGACCACGGTGCGAATCTCTGCGCCGATGACCTGCTCGACCGTCAGCACGATCAGTCCGTCGTTGAGCAGCAGCCGGTCGCCCGGGTGGACGTCGCGCGGCAGATCCTTGTAGTCGAGGCCGGCGCGGGTTTCGTCGCCGAGTTCGCAGCCGGCGTCGAGGATGAACTTCTGCCCGACCTCGAGCTGGACCTTGCCGTTGGCGAATCGGCCGACACGGATCTTCGGTCCCTGCAGGTCGGCCATGATGGCCACGGCCCGGCCGAGGCGCGCCGCGGTTTCGCGAACCAGCTGCGCACGGTCGATGTGATCCTGCGCCTTGCCGTGGGAAAAGTTGAGCCGGACGACATCCACCCCGGCAGCGATCATGCGCTCGAGGATTTCAGGCGAGGAGCTGGCGGGACCGATGGTGGCGACGATCTTGGTGGCGCGGGACATGGTGGGTGGCGGCGGAAGGAGACGACGCGTTGCGGCGCAAATGCAAAATTCATCACGGCAAGGAGCGCGCAGTGTAGAGCCGGAACTTGACGCGGGGGTGCAATACGCAAAAATCCGTCCTGCGCATTGATCGCCGACAGGGAGCCGCCGAGTCGATGCCATCCCACGCCAGACCGATTTCCATGACCGACGCAGAACCAACCGACTCCGTCACCGAGCCGACCGGCACCGCGGCGCTTCCGGCGCCCGGCCTGGCTGCGGTGCCGCAGGTGCGGCGCCTGCTGGAGGCCGTCGACCTGCCGATCGGACGCTGGGACCGGCAGGCGCGATTGACGTTCTTCAATCCGCCGTACGTCGTCTGGGCGCGGCGCGCGCCGGATGAACTGCTCGGGCGGACGCTGCAGGACATCTACGGGACCGCCGCATGGGAGGCGGCCGCCCCGGCGTTCGAGCGGGCGTTTGCCGGCGAGCAGGCCGACTACACGCGACTGCTGCAGCATCTCCACACGCCGCGCTGGGCGCGCATCCAGGTGTTTCCCGAGCGGGACGACCGCGGACAGGTCCACGCCGTCTACACCATCGCGCACGACATCCACGACGACATGATGGCCGCGCAGTCGCTGCGCCGGGCGAACTGGCTGCTCGAACAGTCGCTGCAGAACATCCCCTGGGGCGTGATCGAAAGCGACGCCGACCTGATCATCACCCGCTGGTCGCGTGCCGCCGAAGCCATTCTGGGCTACACCGCGGCCGAGCGTCTCGGTACCCACCGGCTGGCATACGGCGTCCCGGACGCGACGCGCCCGAAGACGCAGGCGGTCTACGACCGGATGTGCCGCGGTGAGATCGATTCCTGGGTCGAGCAATCGCCCTACCTTCACAAGGACGGGCGGTCGATCTGGATCGAATGGACCTCGTCGGCGCTGCGCGACGAGGTCGGCCGCGTGGTCTCGCTGCTGACCTTCGTGCGCGATGTCACCCATCAGGTCGACACCCATGCCCGCCTGCTGCACCGCGCCGAGCGCGACGCCCTGACCGGGGTGCTGAGCCGCCGCGCCATCATGGAGCGGATGGAAGCGGCGCTGGCGCGGCGCAGCCACGATGACCTGCTGGCCATGTATTTCCTCGATCTGGACGGTTTCAAGCAGATCAACGACCGCCTGGGCCATGTCCGTGGCGATCGCCTGCTCGCGCAGGTGGCGCATGCGGTCCAGGACATCGTCCGGCGCGAGGACGCGGTGGGACGGCTCGGTGGCGACGAGTTCATCGTGCTCAGCGACGTCGCCGACGTGGCGTCCGCTGAGTCGCTCGCCGGCAAACTGGTCGACGTGATTGCCGCGGCGGGCTACGACCTGCTGTCCGGCCTGCGGGTGACTGCGAGCGTGGGCGTGGCGATCACGCCGATCCACGCCCGCACCGGATTCGAATTGCTGCAGCGGGCCGACGACGCGATGTACCTGGCGAAGAATCTCGGGCGAAACCGCTGGGCGCTCTGTCGGTCCGTGCAGGGCGACGCCATGTCGGGCGCCTCGCCGTGACGCCCGTCGAGACCGGAGACCGGCCGACTCAACCCCAGGTCCGGCCGATCCAGCTCAGTGCCCAGAATGCCAGCATGCCGCTCAGGATCGTTCCGAGAATTCCGCGGCGGGCGACGAAGTAAGCCGAGGCGACCAACGCAGCCCCGATCTTGACCCACGGCTGGCCGAGCGGGGTGGCGAGCAGCAATTCGGGCGCGACCACGGCGGCGAGCGCGGCCGCGGGGGCAAACCGCAGCGCGATCTTGAGACGGGCGGGCAGAGGCAGCGGCCGCCGGGACAGCAGGAACAGGTTGCGGCTGACGATGGTCACGGCGGTCAGCCCGACGACCAGGAGGAATTGCTGCGGCAGGGTCATCGTCGGGGTCAGGAATTTGAACCGCCGACCAGCCCGCGACCGTCCGGCGATCCCAGCCGGCGGGCGGTCCAGCCATCCCAGGCCATACCGGCCGCAAGCGCGCACACGATCGCCACGACAAGGTTGAGCTTGAGCGGCAGCCAGAACAGCAGGGCGCTGCACGCCGACGCCACGACGATCACCGCGGCGATGGTCCGGTCGGCCAGCAGCGACAGCACGATCCCCAGCAGCGCCAGCGTTCCAGCGAAGGCCAGACCCCAGGAACCCGGGATCCACTGCGCCAGGAGGATGCCGAGGATCGACGCGGTCTGCCAGGCGAGCCAGTTGGTGAGCGACACGCCGAGGAAATACTGCACCTGCTCCGGATCGCCGGTCGGATGCGGGTGACGGCGGATCATCAGCACCTGGTTCAGGTCACCGATCAGATAGCCGCAGAGCAGCCGCTTCGGCCGCGCCAGGCTCTCGAAATACGGCCGCATCTGCGCGCTGAAGACGACGAACCGCAGGTTCACGCAGAACGCGGTGACGAGGATCAGCCAGAGCGGTGCGCCCGCGGCGATCAGCGGCAGCGCCGCGAGCTGCGCGCTGCCGGCGAACACGAACACGCTGATCGTCAGCGCGAGTCCGAGCCCGAGTCCCGACTTGACCATGGCCACGCCGGTGACCAGTCCCCAGGCCGCAATCCCGAGCGACACCGCGCGCATGTCGCGCACGCCCTCGCGCAGCGCCGGTTGCGCCAGGAGCAATCGCAGACTCGACGATCGGGACATGAGGAGGGGTGGATGGTCGGCGGAGTGCGGCTATTTTGCGCTGCGTCAAAACGAAGCGGCAAGCACGACGCACTGGCGCTGTTGCGCGCCGGCCGACGCCGGACACGGCGTCACTCGTGTGTCGGCACGACGATTCGACGCAGTACCGGGGCGTTGCGGAGTGCGGCGACGAGCGGCGCGGCCTGCGCCGGGGTCAAACCGGCCTGTGCCGCAAGCAGCGGAAATTGCTGCGTCAAGCCGGGGGCGTAGAGCCAGAACGCGCTGGCCGTGTAGCGTGCCAGCCGCAACGCTTCGACCGGATGTCCCAGCCGGCTGAGCAGCACGATCCGCCGCATCAGCAGGTGCGGATCGCCGTAGGCATGGCTGACGCGATCGACGATGTTCCGGTCGCGCAGCAGCACGGCTCGCGGATCGGCGGCGGTGATCCGGAGGGAACTCGCACGGGCGAACTCGGCGAGCGGCCGGAAGAACCAGTTGCCATACATCGCGCGCGGGGCGCCGGCCTGCGCCGAATCGCCGTCGTAGACCCCGTTGGTCGCGGCGTAGTCGAAACCAGCCTTGGCGACCAGCAGCAGCGCCAGCGCCGCCAGGGCAGCGGCCGCGGGCCGCGGCAGCTCGGCCCGACCGGCTGTTGCCGCGCTGGCGGCCGGTGTGCCGGCGCCGTCCATCCAGCCGGCGAGGAAGGCGAACGGCCAGAGGAAGTACAGGTACCACAGCGGATACTCGACCAGGCTGTGCAGCCCAAGGAAGGCGACACCCATCCAGGCGGCAAGCGGCAGCGGTGATCGGGCGTTCGTGTCGGCCCGGCCGAGCGCGGCCCAGCGACGCCAGGCGCGCCAGAGCCAGATCAACGCCACCGCAAGCACGGGCACGGTACCGGTCAGTCCGGTTTCCGCCAGCAATTGCAGCAGCAGGTCGTGGGCATTGTCGATGTTGTCGAGCGGCAGCGGATGCAGGGCCGCGTGCAGCGCGGCGTGCTGCAGTCCCCAGCCGAGCTGACCCCAGCCGGCGCCGAACCAGGGCAGATGTTCGAACACCTGCCAGGCGTTGCGCCAGATCAGCGCGCGTGCATTGACCGGCTGGTCGATCTGGCGGGTCACGGCGTCGAGAAAGCCGATCCAGCCGGCGTCCGCAGCCAGACGCAGTGCCAGCCACCAGGCGGCATAGAGCAGCGGAACGGCGGCGAGGGCGCTCCAGCGCGGGTGGCGCCAGGCGCCCCGCACCGCAGCCAGCACCAGCACTGCGGCAACGACCGCCTGGACCATCCCGGTGCGCGAGCCGCAGACGACCAGCGCCCAGCTCATCGCCACCGCGGCGATCCACACCAGTGCCGTCCGCATCCGCGGCGCCCACCACGCCAGCCCGGCGAGCCCGAGCGCCACCGCCGTGGCGTAGTGGTTCGGCTGGCGCAGGTTGCCGAACACCCGTCCGGTCGAGGGAAAGCTGACGATCTGGGAGTACAGCGGCAGGTGCGCGCTGAACCATTGATCGACCGCGGGGAGTTGCCAGAGCGAGAACTGGAACAGTCCGAGCGCCACCTGGATCAGTCCCTGCGCCAGCAGTCCGGCCGCGACCGCGTCGAGCCAGCCGCGTGCGGCCGGATCGCCGGCGCTGGCGCGCCGGGCGGCGGCGTTGCCGAGTCCGGCGACCAGCGCCGCGGCGATGAGGATGGCGACCGTGGCCAGCCCTTGCGACACGTAGGCCAGCTGTCCCGCCGCCGACTGCAGGGCGACGACGCCGGCCAGCACGCCGAATGCCAGCGCGGCCAGTCCGAAGCGCGGGGTGAGTCCCTGCACGGCCGTCACCAGCAGCACGGCACCCCATAGCGCGCAGGCGACCAGGGTGGTGCCCATCTTGGCGACGATTCCCGGGTCGAACGGCCAGATCAGCGGCAGTGCGACGGCGATGCCGAGCAGCCAGTTCGACAGGACATGCGGCGCGGGGACCGCAACGGGTGAGGGTGCTTCGGAGGGCTGAATCTGCGGCATGCCCGGAATTATCCATGCCGCCCGACCGCCGGCGGGTGGCTATTGCGGCAAGGTCTTGTCGATCGCCTTGTCCTGCGCAAGTTGCTGCTGCAGTGCGCGCAGCCGCGCGTCGATGATGGACGCCTCGAAATAGTCGGCCCCAGGGGTGCGCTGCGCGATGCGGAGCTGCTCGATCGCGGCCGCGGTGTCGCCCCGTCGCGCGTAGGCCTCGGCGGTCGCACGGTGCTGTGCGGCGAGCGCGCCGGTGGCCGCGTCGGCGCGGGCCAGGTCCTGCCACAGGGTGACATCGTCCGGATGCGCCACTGTCTGCTGCCGGAGGAAGTCGCGCGCGCCGGCCTTGTCGGTCTGCGCCAGCAGGCAGCGCGCCAGCAGGTGCAGTGCGGCGGTCGACTGCGGAAATTCGTGCTGCAGCTGGCGTGCGGCCGTGAGTGCAGCGACCGGCTGCGCGTCCAGCTGGAGTTCGGTCCGCAGCAGGTCGAGCGGCAGCCGCTCCGCGGCCGGGAACGCGGCAGCGGCGGCCTCGGCGCGATCCAGCGCCTTGCGCGCCGCGTCGGGGTGGTCGAGTCGCTGCAGGGTCACGGCCTGACCATAGGCCCATGCCGCCTGCTGCGCCGGGAACGTGGCCGCGCGGGAGGCGAAATCCTCCTCGGCGTGACGCAGCGCCTCGTGCGTCTGCGGTGTCAGCGCCCTTGCCCGAGCGTTCATCAGCCAGAAGCTCAGCCCGTGGTCTGGGGGGAGCGGCTTGTCGCCGCCGCGCGCCTCGGCGTCGGCGATGCGTTCGGCCGTCAGCGGGTGGTCCTGCAGGAAGGCGTAGACGTTGGCATCGTCCAGGCGCGAGAGGGATTGCAGGCGTTCGAGCATGCTCGCCATCGCCTGCGGCGGGTAGCCGGAGTTGGCCAGTACTTCGGTGCCGGTGCGGTCGGCGTCGCGTTCGTTGCTGCGCGAAAAACGCAGCGCATTGTCGATGGCTGCTGCCTGTCCGCCCATCATCAGCCCTTGGGCTGCCTGGTCCTGCCCGGCCGTCGCCGCGGCGACGGCGAGCAGCAGCGAGCCGATGCTCAGCAGCTTGTCCTTGCCGGCTTGCGCCAGCCGCTGTGCGATGTGGCGCTGGGTGATGTGCGACATCTCGTGCGCGAACACGGCGGCGACCTGCGCTTGCGCCCGCGCGTCGATCACCATGCCGGTGTGCACGCCGATCCAGCCGCCCGGCAGCGCGAAGGCGTTGAAGGTGCGGTCGCGGAGCAGGAAGACGTGGAACTTCTTCGGCGCCTCGAGTTCGGCGGTCCGCCGCGCCGCCGGTGCGAGGCGGTCGACGATGCCCTGCAGATAGTCACGCAGCAGGCTGTCATGCAGGTACGACGGATCGTGCCACATCTGGCGCATGATGATCTCGCCCAGGCGCTTCTCCTGCTGCGGCGACAGGGTCCCCTGTGCCGGGTCGCCGAGCGCCGGCAGCCCGGAGGCGTATCCCGGATCGCGGCTGGCGGCCGGGGTTTGCGCGGGCACCGTCGCGGAGACGGCGGCGAGGCTGCAGCACAGCAGCATGGCGGCGACCCGCCGCAGGACGGGTACCGGCCGGGATGAGGCCAGGTGCGGGGATGGCATGGACGATCGTGGGTGCCTGAGGAGAGAGACCGGCGCAGCCGGACAAGGTTCCCGTCGCGATTCCCGGCGGCTCATCCGAGCGCCGCCAGCGCCTCCTGTTGTTCTTCCGGCTCGAATGCCTGCAACACCCGCTGCACCAGCGGGGCGAGCTTTTCAGCATCGGCTCGCAGGACCTCCTGCTTCACCGCCAGGATCTGCGCCGGATGCATCGAAAAGCTGCGCAGCCCCATGCCGAGCAGCAGCCGGGTGAGTACCGGGTCGCCGGCCATTTCGCCGCAGACGCTGATGTCGGTCGGTCGGCCTTTCCAGCCGGCAGCGGCCTGGGTCTGGACGATGATCTGATGCAGCAGGTTGAGCACCGCCGGGTGCAGCGGGTCGTACAGTCCCGAGACGCTCTCGTCGGCACGGTCGATCGCCAGCGTGTACTGCACCAGATCGTTGGTTCCGACCGAAAGGAAGTCGAAATGCCGCAGGAACAGCGGCAGCGCGAGCGCGGCGCCGGGCACTTCGATCATCGCGCCGACCTCGACCGGGCCGAAGGCGGTGCCGGACTCGCGCAGTTCGGCGCGTGCCCGGTCGAACTCGGCGAAGGTCTGGCGGATCTCGCTGGCGTGCGCGACCATCGGGATCAGGACCTTCAGCGGTCCCAGCCGCGCCGCGCGCAGCAGGGCGCGCAGCTGGATGCGGAACATCGCCGGGTCGGACAGGCTGTAGCGGATGGCGCGCAGTCCGAGCGCCGGATTGAGGTGGGTGAACTCGCCGTCGCGATAGTCGACCATGTCGAGCGGCTTGTCCGACCCGATGTCGATCGTGCGGATGGTCACCGGGCGGCCCTGCATCGCGACGAGCACGCGGCGGTAGGCCTCGAGCTGTTCCTCCTCGTCGGGAAGCTGGCCGCCCCGGTTCATGAACAGGAACTCGGTGCGGAACAGGCCGACCCCGCTCGCCCCGGCGTCGAGCGCCGCGACGCAGTCCTCCGGTTGCTCGATGTTGGCCAGCAGTTCGACCGCATCGCCGTTGAGGGTTCGCGCCGGGGTGAACTTGAGCCGCTTGAGCCGCTCGCGCGCGAGCAGCGATTCCTGCTGCCGCAGGCGGTAGTCGTCGAGGATCACCGGCGACGGATCGACGATCAGCAGCCCGGCGTCGCCGTCGATGATGATCAGGTCGTCCTGGCGGATCAGGTCGCCGGCGACGCGCGCGCCGACCACGGCCGGGATGTCCAGGCTGCGCGCGACGATCGCGGTGTGCGAGGTCTTGCCGCCGACGTCGGTGACGAAGCCGCGGAACACCCCGGCCTTGAACTGCAGCATGTCGGCCGGCGAGATGTCGTGCGCGACCAGCACCAGGTCGCCGTCGCCGCTGGCCGAACGCGCCAGGCCGGCACTGCCGCGCAGCGCGCGCAGCAGGCGCTCGACCACCTGTTCCACGTCGGCGATGCGCTCGCGCAGGTAGGCGTCGTCCATCTCCTCGAAATTGCGCGAGATGACCTCCAGTTGCGCGGTCAGCGCCCATTCCGCGTTGTAGCGCCGCGTCTGGATCCAGTTGATGGTGTCGAGCGCCATCTGCCGGTCGTCGAGGAGCATCTTGTGGACGTCGATGAAGGCGGCGAGTTCGGCAGGCGCGTCGGCCGGCAGGTCGGCCTTCAGCGTGTCCAGTTCTTCGCGCACGGCGCGACGGGCGGTGCGCAGTCGCTCGATCTCGGCGTCCTCGGTACCCGGGTCGATGAAATAGTGCGCGACGTCGAGGCGGGCGGACGCAAGGATCACCGCACGGCCGATCGCCATGCCGCGCGAAACCGGAATGCCGAAGAGTTGCAGTGCCATGCGGCGATGGTAGCGGCCCGCCGACCGGCGCACCCGCTCTACACTGCGTCGACCGGGTGCCCGCGCCCGGCGTGATCTGAAGCGGCTTCCTGGGGGAATGGTGTGATTGTGTTGATCGATGTCGACCTGGCGCGTGCCGACCATGCGGCCGCCGTGACCGAGCTGACCTCGCGCTACGCGCGCGATCCGATGGGGGGAGGGCAGGATCTCTCAGCCGAGGTCAAGGCCGGGCTGGCCGGGCGGCTGCGCGCGCGGCCGGATTACTTTGGCGTGCTGGCCTTCGACGGCGCGGTCCCGGTGGCACTGATCAACTGTTTCGAGAGCTTTTCCACCTTCGCCGCCCGACCGCTGATGAATGTGCACGACGTCTACGTCGAGCCCGCCTACCGCGGCCGCGGACTGTCGCACCGGCTGCTGCAGCGCGTGGAAGATGCAGCCCGCGCCCGCGGCTGCGCCAAGCTCACCCTGGAGGTGCTCGACGGCAACGCGGCGGCGACCGCCAGCTACCGACGCTTCGGCTTTGCCACCTATGCGCTCGATCCGGCCCATGGGGCGGCGCAGTTCTGGCAGAAGAAGCTCTGAGGCGGCGCCGCCAGCGGCCGGCGCGCGGATCGTTCAGAGGATCTTCGACAGGAACTGCCGCGTGCGCTCGTGCTGCGGGCTGCCGAAAAACTGCTCGGGCGGGGCGGATTCGATGATGCGGCCTTCGTGCATCATCACCACCCGGTCGGCGACTTCGCGGGCGAAACCCATTTCGTGGGTGACCACCACCATGGTCATGCCGTCCCTGGCCAGCGACTTCATCACGTCGAGCACCTCGCCGACCAGTTCCGGGTCGAGTGCCGAGGTCGGCTCGTCGAACAGCATCAGCTTGGGGTTCATCGCCAGCGCCCGGGCGATCGCCACGCGCTGCTGCTGACCGCCGGAGAGCTGGTTGGGATAGGCGTCGCCGCGATCGGCCAGACCGACGCGGGCAAGCAGCTCGCGAGCCCGGTCGATCGCCTGCGTCCTGGGCTGCCGGAGCACGTGGATCGGCGCCTCGATGATGTTCTGCAGCGCGGTCATGTGCCCGAACAGGTTGAAGCGCTGGAACACCATGCCGACGTCGGCGCGGTGCCGACAGATGTCGTGGTCGTGCAGCTCGTACAGGCGATTGCCCACCTGACGGTAGCCGACCAGTTCGCCATCGACCCACAGCCGCCCGGCGTCGATCTTCTCCAGGTGGTTGATGCAGCGCAGAAAGGTCGATTTCCCCTACCCCGACGCGCCCAGCAGCACCACCACCTCGCCGCGCTGCACGTCCATCGAGATGCCTT
>JAKAIB010000253.1 GCA_021814605.1 Pseudomonadota bacterium
CACCACCGCCGCGGCCAGGATCAGCCGGCGGCGAAAGCGGAACAGCTCGCGTTCGATGTTGCGCAGTTCGGTCATCGATCAGGCGGGACGAATCCAGTCCATCAGAGCAGCCTTGGCCGGCAGGGTTCCGGCGGTGGCACCGGGTGCGATCAGAGCGGTCGGTTGCGGTCGGTGTCGGGCGCCCGGCGCTGCGGCGCGAGCAGCAGCAGCGTCGCCAGCGGCCACAGCGCGGCCTCGAGCACCGGCGACAGCAGGTAGCTCCAGCCCGGGAAGCTGCCGCCCGCCCACATGCCGACGGCCAGGATGAGCAGGCGGGTGGCGAAGAACAGCGGCAGGATCTGCAAGGCCTGCCAGTGCGGCGGGAACCACAGCAGCCGACGGTGCAGGCTGATCGCGAAGTAGCTCAGCAGGGTGTAGGCGAGGGCATGCTGGCCCAGGACCGCGCCGTGCCCGACGTCGAGCAGCAGGCCGAGGACGAACGCCACGGTCATGCCGACCCGGCGCGGCTCGTGCACGTTCCAGAACACCAGCGTCAGCGCCAGCACGTCGGGCAGCCAGGGGTGCCGTCCGAGCGGCAGGAAGTCCAGCAGCAGTGCGATCAGCAGGCTGAACGCGATGAACCATGGCCTGACCGGCAGCAGCAGCACTTCGCGGGCGCCGCCCGCGGGCGCCTGGGCCGTCGGCATTGCGGAACGCGGGGCGCGGCGGGTGCGGAACTGGCGCATGGCGGCGGGCTTCACCGGCGGGCGGCGGATGCCGGCCGCGCCGCCGGCTTCGTCGCCGGGCCGTGCCCGAACGCGCCAGGAGGCGGGGCCAGCGGGGACAGCGGCTGCAGCACCAGCACGTGCCGCCCGCCCTCGACGTCCGCCAGCGGCGCGCAGTTCACCCGCGCAAACGCGGTATCGCGTTGACGGTAGACCGAGACGACCCGGGCGACGCGGAGTCCCGGCGGATAGACGCCGTCGATGCCGCTGGTGATCAGCGTGTCTCCGGGACGCACGTCGGTGCTGGCGGGCATCCAGCGCAGTTCGAGCCCCCCCTGGTCCGGCGCACCATAGAGCACGCCGCGCTCGCCGGTGCGCTGGTTCTGCACCGGGACGACGGCGTCGCGGTCGGTCACCAGCGTGACGTCGGCGCTCCACGGGTAGACCCGGGTGACCTGGCCGAGCAGCCCGGTTTCATCGACCACCGGCGCGCCCGCCGCGATTCCCTGGAGGCTGCCGCGGTCGATCACGACCTTGCGGCTGAAGGGGTCGCTCGCCTGCGCCTCGATCTGTGCCGCAACCGACTTGGGTGGCAGGTTCTGCTGCAGGTGCAGCAGCGCACGCAGCCGGTTGTTCTCGATCCGCAGCTGTCCGGCCAGTTGCGCCTGCAGCGCCAGCTGGACGTTGCGCTCGCGGATCGCGGCGAGTTCTCGCTGGGTGCGCACCGGCGAGTCGAGATAGGCGCCGGCCTGGCGCGCCCAGTCGACCGGCGCCTGTGCCGCCTGCTCGAGGGGGAAGATCGCGACGGCGATCGCCTGGCGCAGCAGCGGGGTGACCTTGAGCCGGACATCGAGCGCCATCAGCAGCACCGCCATCGCGGCGAACAGCAGCAGTCGGGTGAATGCCGACGGCCCCTGCCGGAAGAACGGCGGCGGCGAGCGCTCGAGGGTGCCGTAGGCCATGGGAACGGGGAGATGGATCCGCGCCGGCGCCGTGCCGGCGGCAACGGCCGCCGCTGGGGCTTATTCCGAGGTGAAGATCGTGCCGAGCCGGTCCATCCGCTCCAGCGCCATGCCGCTGCCGCGTGCCACGCAGGTGAGCGGATCCTCGGCGACCAGCACCGGCAGGCCGGTTTCCTCGGCCAGCAGGCGGTCGAGGTCGCGCAGCAGCGCGCCGCCGCCGGTGAGCATCATGCCGCGTTCGGCGATGTCGGCACCGAGCTCGGGAGGCGTCTGTTCCAGCGCGTTCTTGACCGCCGAGACGATCTGGTTGAGCGGGTCGGTCAGCGCTTCCAGGATCTCGTTGCTCGAGATCGTGAAGCTGCGCGGCACGCCTTCGCTCAGGTTGCGGCCCTTGACCTCCATCTCCTTGACCTCGGAGCCGGGGAAGGCCGAGCCGATCTGCTTCTTGATGCCCTCGGCGGTGGGCTCGCCGATCAGCATGCCGTAGTTGCGGCGGATGTAGTTGATGATGGCCTCGTCGAACTTGTCGCCGCCGACGCGCACGCTGCCCTTGTAGACCGAGCCGCCGAGCGAGATCACGCCGACCTCGGTGGTCCCGCCGCCGATGTCGACGATCATCGATCCGGTGGCCTCGCTCACCGGCAGCCCGGCGCCGATCGCCGCGGCCATCGGTTCCTCGATCAGGTAGACCTCGCTGGCCCCGGCGCCCAGCGCCGATTCGCGGATGGCGCGGCGCTCGACCTGCGTCGAGCCGCAGGGCACGCAGATGATGATGCGCGGGCTCGGCTTGAACAGCTTGGTGTCGTGCACCATCTTGATGAACTGCTTGAGCATCTGCTCGGTGACGGTGAAGTCGGCGATCACGCCGTCCTTCATCGGCCGGATGGCCTCGATGTTGCCCGGCACCTTGCCCAGCATCTGCTTGGCTTCCTTGCCGACGGCCTGGATGGTCTTCTTGCCGCTCGGCCCGCCTTCATGGCGGATCGCGACCACCGACGGCTCGTCGAGCACGATCCCCCTGCCGCGCACGTAGATCAGGGTGTTGGCGGTGCCGAGGTCGATCGCCAGGTCCGTCGAGAAATATTGACGAAAAGTTCGAAACATGGGGGTGTCTGGGGACTCTGCGCGAATCCCCTGCCTGGGGGTGTCTGGAATCTGCAACAGGCGGACTTGATTTTTCCGTCAAACCGCGTGCGCCAAAGCGGAGGATCATACTTCATGCGCCTGCATAAAATGTGATTTTTCCGTGCCGGAAAGCGGTGCGGCCGCGCCGGCGCCGACCGGGGCGATGGCACCCGTTCCACCCCGTCATTCCCATGGCCCTGACCCCTCCCGATATCGACCGGCTGGCGCAACTCGCGCGGCTGGACCTGTCCGCCGACGAGCGCGGCCGGATGCTGACCGACCTCAACGCGTTCTTCTCGGTCGTCGAGCAGATGCGCACGGTCGACACCGCCGGCGTCGAGCCGCTGGCGCACCCGCTCTCGGCGGTGCAGGACATGCCGCTGCGGCTGCGCCGGGACGCCGTCACCGAAGGCGACATCCGCGACGCCGCGCTGCGCAACGCCCCCGACGCCCAGGACGGGTTGTTCCTGGTTCCGAGGGTGGTCGAATGAGCCCGCAGACTTCGCTTCCGGCCGGGGCCGACGCCGACTTGCGCACCCAATCGGCCGCGCTGGCCGCGGGCCGGGTGTCGAGCGTCGAACTCGTCCAGGCGGCGCTCGACCGCATCGCCGCGCACGCCGACCTCAACGCCTTCCTGCATGTCGATCCCGACGGTGCGCTGCGCCAGGCGCGCGCGGCCGACGCGGCGCGCGCGGCGGGTGATGCCCGGCCGCTGCTCGGCGTGCCGCTGGCGCACAAGGACGTCTTCGTCACCCGCGACATGCCGGCGACCGCGGCGTCGCGCATCCTGGCAGGCTACGTCAGCCCGTTCGACGCCACGGTCGTCGCCCGTCTTGGCGCCGGTGCCGATGGCGTGGCCGGCGCCGGCATGGTGTGCGTCGGCAAGACCAACATGGACGAGTTCGCGATGGGCTCGTCCAACGAGAACTCGGCTTTCGGCGCGGTGCGCAACCCGTGGGACGCTGCGGCCATTCCGGGCGGGTCGAGCGGTGGTTCGGCGGCGGCGGTCGCCGCGCGCCTGGTTCCGGCGGCGACCGGCACCGACACCGGCGGATCGATCCGCCAGCCGGCGGCGATGTGCGGCGTCACCGGCATCAAGCCGACCTACGGCCTGTGCTCGCGCTACGGCATGATCGCCTTCGCGTCGAGCCTGGATCAGGCCGGGCCGATCGCCCAGACGGCATGGGACTGCGCCGCGCTGCTCGGCGCCATGAGCGGATTCGATCCGCGCGACGCGACCAGCGTCGACCGCCCGGTTCCCGACTACGTCGCGCTGCTCGACCGCCCGGTGGCCGACCCGGCGCGACCGCTTGCCGGGCTGCGCATCGGCCTGCCGCGCGAGTATTTCAGCGCCGGCCTGGCTGCCGACGTCGAAGCCACGGTGCGCGCCGCGCTGGCCGAACTCGAGCGGCTCGGCGCGACGCTGGTCGACGTGTCGCTGCCGCGGACCGAACTGTCGATTCCGGCCTACTACATCATCGCCCCGGCGGAGGCCTCGAGCAACCTGTCGCGCTTCGACGGCGTGCGCTTCGGCCATCGCGCCGCGCACTACCGCGACCTCGCCGAGATGTACGCCC
>JAKAIB010000254.1 GCA_021814605.1 Pseudomonadota bacterium
ACGACGAGATGTCCTGCCAGGTCGCGCCGCCATCGCGCGAACGCGACAGTTTCGGCCCCCAGTGCCCATGATCGAGCGAGGCCCACAGCGTCCCGTCGCGCGGATCGCGCATCGCGTAGCACACCGGGATCCCGGCGTGTGCAATCGGGCGCGGCTGCCAGGTCGATCCGGAACGGTCGACCATGACCGTTCCCTTGCGTGTGCCGATCAGGATCATCGTTGCCATGCCATTGGCCTCCATTCCAAGCCGGCGTCACGCGTCATCGCCGGGAACTGCGTGTCACATGGGGTGTCGCGTGTGAACCGCGTCGCAACCCGCCGGCCCTCGCGGCAACCGGATCTTGCCGCGAAGGCGAAACCCTGCAGCGCGGCATGGAATTTCCTGCCTGGCGCTGTTCAGCGACATGAAGCGCGGCGTGCATTACCAGGCGCCACGATCGAACGACCGGCGTACGCGCAACGTCCGCCAGTCTGCTCTGTGGATACGACGGAACACTCAGTTTCGCATCAGGACCTCGATGAGCTCCCGCAAATGCACAAGCCCCGGCGCCTCGGTCCGCCCCGCCAGGGTGACCACCCCGAAGCGGGCGACTGCATACAGGGGGGGATCCGTTCGGAGCTCGACGAGATCGGGCGCAGTTGCGCGTACGGCGAGCAGAATCGCGTCCGTAGTCCGGACGACGCCGATCAGGCTTGGAATGTCTTCGCACCGCAGGGTGACCAGCCGGTCGGGATGAGCGCGCGCGCCGTACGCGTTCAACAGCATCAGTGCGGCTTCGCCGCTCAGTGGCGTCGAAGCGACGGGATAGTCGAGCAGTTCATCGAAATGCAGCGCCTTCCGCCGGCGCGCCAGCGGGTGACCCTTGCGACATAGGAAGGTCGCACGCATGTCGGGCAGGAGATGCACGTCCAGGTCGGTCGACGGCTGCAGCGAACGGATATCCACCACGACGGCATCCAGAGAGCGTTCACGCAGTCGATGAACCAGCAGATCGATGCCGCCGCCGACGATCTCGACCTGCAGCGGTGGGCGTCGCGTGGCCGCCTGCATCAGTAGCGGAGTCCGGAGCATCGCGCCTGGCCCTGATCCGAGGCCGATGCGAAGCCGGCTCTCCCGGCCTTGGAAAAACCTTGGCGCGCGCTGCCGCAGTTCCTCAGCATCAAGGACGACGCGTCTAGCGTCGCTGAGAACGTGCTCGCCAAAAGGCGTCAGGTAGCTGCGGCGACCGATGCGATCCAGCAGCTTGGCACCGAGCTCCGATTCGAGCGCGCGGACGCTTCGACTGAGTGCCGGTTGCGTAATGCACAGCACCTCGGCTGCCTTGCTGAACGACCCCGTCCGCGCAAGTTCAATCAGATGGCGTAACTGAACGAGAGTCATCGTTGTCCTCGAATCCGGCTTCTATCTATGCATTGAATGCAGCTTATTCCGAAAAACAATGCATTAGACATCCCGCCCTCACAAACCTAGAGTGAACTCAGCTATTAACTCGCTCACGGCACAACGAAGCCGCACCAGGGAAATCAGTGCATGTCCGAATCACATCACCTGTCCGATCCAAGAATCGACGAATTCGTCGAGATCAGGCATGCCATCCATCGTCATCCGGAACTTGCGTTCCAGGAAACGCGAACGGCGGAATTGGTCGCCGGCCTTCTGGAGGATTGGGGCTACGCAGTCGAGCGCGGACTCGGTGATACCGGTGTCGTCGGCACGCTACGACGGGGCAATGGAAAGCGCCGTCTTGGCCTGAGAGCCGACATGGACGCCCTGCCGATTCACGAAGCGAGCGGCCGGCCCTACGCCAGCGCGATGCCCGGCGTGATGCATGCTTGCGGTCACGACGGACACACCGCAATGCTGCTGGCGGCCGCCAAGCGACTTGCCCGGGATGTCGCGTTCAGCGGAACGTTGCACTTGATCTTCCAGCCGGCAGAGGAAGGCGCAGGCGGCGCGCTGCGCATGATTCGGCAAGGCCTGTTCGACCGTCACCCTTGCGACGCGATATTCGCCATGCACAACATGCCTGGAATTGCGCAAGGGCATCTGGTGCTGCGTGACGGGCCGATGATGGCATCGAGCGACACGGCGACCATTCAGATCGAAGGGCACGGCGGACATGGCGCCATGCCCCACCGCGCCAACGACCCGGTCGTCGCCGCGGCAAGCCTGGTGCTGGCATTGCAGACGATCGTCGCACGCAATGTCGACCCACTCGACAGCGCGGTGGTGACCGTCGGCACCCTCCACTCCGGAACGGCGCGCAACGTGATTCCGACACAGGCGACCCTCGAACTCAGCGTTCGTGCCTTGCGCGCCGAAGTTCGCGGTCTGCTGAAGCGCCGGATCGAGGAGCTGGTACGCGGACACGCGCAGAGCTTTGGCCTGCAAATGCGGCTCGACTGGGCGGAGGGTTACATCGCCCTGGTCAACGACGCAGCACAGACCGATTTCGCTCGCAGCGTCGCGCTGGAGTTGCTGGGACCGGAGAAAGTCACCCTCCAGGGGGGCGCGCTGACCGGCAGCGAAGACTTCTCCTTCATGCTGGACAGAGTTCCCGGCAGCTACCTGCTGATCGGCAATGGCGAAGGCAGCGAGGCGGAGCCTGCATGCATGGTCCACAACCCCGGCTATGACTTCAACGACGCCAACATCGCCGTTGGCGCCGACTATTGGGTTCTGCTGGCCACCCGTTTCCTGCAGGACACAGCGGCGTAGTAACGACGGGAAGTGGCACGGACGGTGTACCGCGCGCATTCTCGACAACATTCGACAGGAGGGGCAAATGAACGCGAGCAGTGAGTTCGGTCGAACTGGTGCCTACGGGGGGAGAAGTCACGCGGAGCACGGCGGGATTGCCGTGCCGCGCATGGTCGTGGCCGGCATTGTTGCCGGGAATGCAATCGAGTTCTACGACTTCGTGACGTACGCGTTCTTCGCCGTGTACATCGGCAGGGCATTCTTCCCGGCGTCAACGCCCTACTCAAGCCTGCTCATCACGGTTGCGGTGTTCGGCGTCGGCTTCTTTGCACGGCCGATCGGCGGCGTGTTGTTCGGCGTGATCGCCGATCGTGCCGGGCGCCGTTCTGCGCTGCTGCTCACGATCGCACTGATCACGTTCAGCACCCTTGCCATGGTTCTAACGCCATCCTACGCATCAATCGGCATCGGCGCCCCGATCGTGGTCGTCTTGTGCCGACTCCTGCAAGGATTGGCGCTGGGCGGCGAAGTCGGCCCGTCAAGCGCCTTCCTGATCGAGGCCGCGCCATCTTCGCGGCGGGGACTCTACGCGAGTTGGCAACTGGCCAGCCAAGGCGCCGGAATTCTGCTCGCGGGGCTATTCGGAATGACTCTCAGCGCCACGCTGTCGCATCAGGACATGCTGGACTGGGGCTGGCGCGTTCCCTTCCTGGTCGGCTTGCTGTTGGTCCCCATTGCCTTCTTTGTGCGCCGGAAGATGCCGGAGACGCTGCATGACGCACCGATCGCCGCAGTCAATCGTGGCACGCAGGGATTGTCCCGGCAACGCTGGAGAATCGTTCTCGCGATCCTGGTGATCATTGGCGGCACGGTGTCAACCTACGTCGGGAACTACATGACGACCTATGCCGTGGCGACGTTGAAGATGCCGACGGTGTGGGCAATGATTGCGACCGTGGTCGTCGGTCTTTGCACGCTGATCTTCTCCGTCGTCGGTGGCTGGCTGGCCGATCGCTACGGCCGCCGACCCACGATGCTATGGCCGCGCATCGGCGCCGCGCTGATGACCCTGCCAGCGTTCGCCCTGCTCGTGGCGTATCCCACCGTGGGCATGCTCCTCGCGGTCTCGGGACTGCTGGCGACACTGACAGCGATCAGCGGATCGGCCTCGCTGATCGCGATCCCGGAATTGTTCCCCCGCGGGGTGCGCGCCACCGCCATGGCGATCGCCTACGCGGTTGGGGTAGCAGTCTTCGGCGGTACGACGCAATTCATCATCACCTGGCTGATTCATGCCACGCGGTCACCGGCGGCCCCTGCGTGGTACGTGACGGGCGCGAGCGTGATCACCGCGCTTGCCATGCTGGCGATGCCCGAGAGTCGCGGTCGTCGATTGGAAGACTGAGGCCCATGCGACTCAGACTGCAGATGCCCGCGTCTGGCGAAAACATCGGACGTCGGTCGCGGACTAGGCCGAAAACAACGAAGCCCGCATAAGCGGGCCTCGCCGGATCTCGTGGGTTTTTGGTCGGGGCGAGAAGATTCGAACTTCCGACCCCCTGCACCCCATGCAGGTGCGCTACCAGGCTGCGCTACGCCCCGAAAACCAAAGCAGATGATGATACACGAAGTCAACCGCCATTCAAGATCG
>JAKAIB010000255.1 GCA_021814605.1 Pseudomonadota bacterium
CCGGCAGCGGCGCGACCGGTTCGCTGTAGGCGGTGAGCGATTTCGCCTGCGCCAGCCCCTTCAGCCAGGCGAAGGAGAACTGCTGCGGCGCCCCGAAGTGCGCGATGCCGCGCGCCGGCGCCGATGGCGGCGGCCGCTTTTCTTGCTTGAATTCCATTGGCCAGGGCGCCAGCGCGGCGAAATTCGCCGCACTGCCGCGCAGAAAATCGCGTCGATGCATCAATGTGTCCTCAGTTCTTGCGCCAGGGGATCGGCCAGCGCCATCGGTGCGCAGCGATGGCGTCATTCAGGGGCTGGGTTGAGACAAACCGACCTTCTTCGTCTGCGCATGGAAAACCTTCAAGAGGAAGGTATCCATGTAACTCCAACGAAGACCGCCACGACGACGGGCAAGAAAATGATCTCCGTGTGGACGCCGGAGCTTCGTGCCGCAGTCGAGATGTGCAAAGCTGCAAGGCCTGTCCTGTCCCCATGGCTCTTCTGCACGCACAGCGGCGACGGCTACGTGAAGGCCAACGATCGCGCGCCCGGGTGGAAATCAATGTGGCAGCGGTTCATGGACCGTGTGCTGGCAGAGACCGAGGTCACCGAGGCCTTCAGTGACCACGACATCCGCGCCAAAGCGGCAAGCGATGAGGACAGTGCGACGCAAGCGAGCAGCTGCTCGGGCACGCCGACCTGGCGATCACACAACGCCTGTACCGCCGAAAGCCGGAGCGGATCACCCCTACCTCTCGGCAATTTTGAACGCCCCGGTCGGCGTTTCAATAGCACAGCCCCCGCCGAATAGCACAGCGCATAAAAAACAGGCACTGACGATCTCTCGTAAGTGCCTGTTTTACTTCATAAAATTGGTGCGCCCGGCAGGATTCGAACCCACGACCCCTTGGTTCGTAGCCAAGTACTCTATCCAACTGAGCTACGGGCGCTGAAAAACGGACATTATAGACAGGGTTTTCGCCGGCGGTAAAGGCCGACGCAGAGATCGCCGATCGACGCCTCCGCCCGTCCCCTTGCCGCTGGCACAATGCCGCCCCATGTCGGTTCTGCGTGCGTTCTCCCTCAGCCTGCTGCTCCTGGCGGCAAGCCGACTGCTCGGGCTGGTCCGCGACGCGGTGGTGGCGACGCAGTTCGGGCTCACCGGACACGCCGACGCCGCACTGGTCGTGCTGTCGTTCCCCGATCTCGCGGTCAGCCTGCTCTGGGGGGCTGCCGTGCCTGCGGTGATGGTGCCACGCATGGCAGGACGCGATCCGCAGCAGATCGCTGCCGAGGGCGCACGCTGGACCCGCCTGGCGGCGCTGCTGTTCGCCGTCGTCGGCATCGTCGTGTGGTGGCAGCGCGCGCACCTCGCCGTGGCACTGGCGCCGGGACTGCGCCCGACCGAGGCGGCACTTGCAGCGCAGGCGCTTGGCTGGTCCGCACTGGTGGCACTCCCGGCGGGTGCCGTCGCGATGGTCGCCAATGCGATGCTGCAGGCGCAGGGTCGGCTGCAATGGCAGTACACCGGCCAGGTGGTGTTCAACGTGGGGCTGATCGTCGGACTCGTCGTCGCGGCGCGACTGGGGCAGTTCGGCTGGGTCGCCGGTGGCGTGATCGCCGCGGCGCTCGCCCGCGTTGCCCTGATGCGCCGGGTCAGCCGCACCACGCCGCCGGGCATGGAGCGACGGTTCGCACTGCCCGACGCCGGCAGCCTGCGCGCGCTGGCACTGGCACTGGTCGCGTCCGGCCTGACGGTGCTGTACACCTTGGCGGCACGCGCGCTCGCGTCGGACGCCGGCCCTGGCCAGCTCGGCGTGTTCCATTACGCCCAGCGGGTCGGCGAACTGCCGCTGCACACGGTGTTCGCCGTGGCCTCGGCGCTCGCGCTGGCGCGGCTGAGCGCGGCCGAAGCACGCGGCGACGGCGCGGCGGCGCAGCGGGAAACACGCGACTGGTTGCGCGCGATGCTGTGGCTGTCGGGTCTGATCGCCCTCGCCGGCATGTTCGCGGCGCCGGGCGTGGTCCGGCTGCTGTTCGGCTGGGGACGCATGACCGCCGAGGCGCAGGTACACGTCGCCAGCGCAATGCGGGTGATCCTGCTGCTGCTGCCGCTGCAGGCGGCGCAACTCGTGCTGGCGACCCGCCTCAACAGCCACCGGCGCATCGCCGACCAGGTGCTCGGCTATGGTGCCGGCCTGGCGGCGCTGGCCGCGGCTGGCGCAATCCTGCCGGCGAACGACTGGCGCGGCCTGGCCGCCTACGGCGCCGCCTGGGGCACGGCCGTCATCGTCCTGTGGTGGCGTCTGGCCCAGCGCCAGGGCGATGCGCAGTGGCGCAACGCCGGCGTGCTGTGCGCAATCCTCGTCGCGCTCGCCGCAATCCTGGCGTGGCTCGACCGGATGGGACCGTCGTGGCCGCTTGGCCTGGCCGTCGCCGCGGCGGTGTCGGCCGCGGGCGGATGGGGTCTGCTGCGCTTCGATCCGCTCGGGCGTGCGGTGGCGGCTCGCTACACTTCCCGCCGCAGCCGCGCAATCGCGCATTGAAGCGCCATCACCCGCCGGCCCGCCGTTCCATGGACTTCATCCAGATCACCAACGACCCCGATTTCGCCGCCTTCGCAACCGAATGCGGCGTCGCCCGGCTGATGGTCGATCTCGAACGCAACGGCAAGGTAGAACGCCAGGGTGGGCTCGGCACCTTCATCTCCGACCATCGTCCGGAGGACGTGGCGCCGGTGCGACAGGCCGTACAGCTGGCGACGCTGATCGTCCGCATCAATCCGCTCCATGCCGGCAGCGCTGGCGAGATCGACCAGGCCGTCGCCGCCGGCGCGAGCCACCTGATGCTGCCGATGTTCCGCCGCCCTGCCGAGGTCGCCGAGTTCGTCGCGCTGACGCGCGGCCGCGCCGCGACCATCGCCCTGCTGGAAACCCGCGAGGCGCTCGATTCGGTCACGCAATGGGCGGCGCTGCCCGGCCTGGACGAACTCTACGTCGGCCTCAACGACCTGCACCGCGCCCTGGGCATGCGCTTCATGTTCGAGCCGCTGGCAGACGGGGTGGTCGACCGCGTCGCCGCACTCGCGAAGCAGCTCGGCAAGCGCTTCGGCTTTGGTGGCATCGCCCGCCTCGACGAGGGCCTGTTGCCCGGACGCGTGGTGCTCGGCGAGCACCTGCGGCTCGGATCGAGCAGCGTGATCCTGTCGCGCACCTTCAACCGCGAGCGCATCGAGGCGCCCGAGTCCGACTGGCGCGCGATCTACGCCCGCGAAGTCGGATTGCTGCGGCATGCGGCGACGGTGCTGGCGCAGCGCGACGCCGCCGAGGTCGAGAACGACCGCCAGCTTGCCATCGACCTCATCCGCCGCGTGGCGCTCACGCTCGCCGCGCCGGCGATCGGCGCAGCGCGCTGATCCGGCATCCGATTGCCTGTGGGAAAGCGCCTGTTCGACATCGTCGTGTCCGCGCTCGCGCTCGCGGTGCTGTCGCCGCTCCTGCTGCTCGCGGCACTCGCCGTCTGGGCCGACTCGGGCCGCCCGGTGCTGTTCGGCCAGCAGCGCGTCGGCCGCGGCACCCGCCCGTTCCGGCTGTACAAGTTCCGCAGCATGGTCGTCGACGCGGCGCAGCGCGGATCGCATTCGACCGCGCAGAACGACCCGCGGATCACCCGGATCGGCCGGGTGCTGCGGCGCACCAGCATCGACGAGCTGCCGCAACTGGTCAACGTGCTGCGCGGTGACATGAGCCTGGTCGGGCCCCGGCCCGACGTCCCGGCGCAGCGCGCCGACTACACCGCCGAGCAATGGGCGCTGCGGCACAGCGTGCGCCCCGGAATCACCGGACTGGCGCAGGCGCTGTACCGTTCGCGGGCGACGCCGGAACAGCGGCTCCAGGCCGATCTCGACTACGCGCGCCGCCACGGGCTGGGCCGTGACCTGCGCATCCTGCTGCTCACCGTGCGTCAACTGGTCCGATCCAGCGGCAACTGACCAACGGCGCCGGAACCGTCCCCCGGGCACGCGACAATCTCGAACTCCCATGTGCGGAATCTACGGTTACTTCGATCGCGCCGGCCAGTCGCTGCCGGCGGACGTCCTCGGCGCGATGGACGCCAGCCTGGTGCACCGCGGCCCCGACGACAGCGGCGTGTTCTCGGCCGACGGCGCGGCCGTCGGCAACCGGCGGCTGTCGATCATCGACATCGCCGGCGGCCACCAGCCCTTCGTGTCGGACGACGGCCGGATCGCGCTGGTACAGAACGGCGAGATCTTCAACCACGTGGAGCTCCGCGCCGAGCTGCAGCGCCAGGGCGTGCGCTTCGCCAGCGATCACAGCGACACCGAGGTGCTGCTGCGGCTATACGAGCGG
>JAKAIB010000256.1 GCA_021814605.1 Pseudomonadota bacterium
CCGCGCTCGATCACGTGCGCGAGCCGCAGGTCTACGGCTACCAGGCGGCATTCGGCCAGCGCGAGGCTGCGCGCGATGCCGCCATCGCGCAACTGCTGCAGTTGCGGGCCGACGCCCAATCCCACCTGGAGCGCGACGGGCTGGGCGCGCTCGACGCCCAGTTCTTCGCCGAGCGCAACGCCGCCGTGGTGGTCAACGCGGAGACCTACTACCGCGGCATGTTCGGACGGCGCATCAACACCTGGAATCTGCGCGACGCCCACATGCGCGACACCCTGCGTGCACTGGCAGACTATCGCCAGCGGCGCGGCGGCAGCGGCAAGGTGGTGGTCTGGGCACACAACTCGCACCTGGGCGACGCCCGCGCGACCGAATCGCACCTGCGCGGTGAATGGAATCTCGGCCAGCTGATGCGGCAGGAGGTCGGCGATGACGCCCTGCTCGTCGGCTTCACCACCTATACCGGCTACGTCTCGGCGGCTTCGCACTGGGACGGCGAAGTCGAGCACAAATGGGTCCGGCCGGCGCTGCAGGACAGCTACGAGCATCTGCTCCATTCCACCGGACTCGACCGTTTCTTCCTGCCGCTGAACCGACCCGAGGCAGCGCCGCTGCGCGAAACGCTGCTGGAACGCGCCATCGGCGTGATCTACCTCCCGCAGTCCGAACGCGCAAGCCACTACTTCGTCACCGCCCTGACCGACCAGTTCGACGCCGTGTTCCATCTCGATGAGACCACCGCGGTCGAACCGCTCGATCCGCCGCGGCACTGGCACCGGCCCGAGGCGGCCGAGGCGGCCGCCTGAGGCCGCACCGCGGGAAGCTGCCATGGACGCACCGCAATGGATCGACGTCGACATTCCCGTGCCCGGGGCCTCGCTGCCGGGCGGTCTGGTGGTTCCACGCGAAGCGCGGGGCATCGTGGCGTTCGCACACGGCAGCGGCAGCAGCCGCTTCAGCCGCCGCAACCAGCAGGTCGCGCAAGCCCTCAACGACCGGGGGCTGGCCACCCTGCTGTTCGACCTGCTGACCGCCGAGGAGAACACCCGCGACCTGATCACCGCCGAGTATCGCTTCGACATTCCGCTGCTGGCGCGACGCCTGACCGAGGCGGTCGACTGGCTCGCCAACCACGCCCCGACGAGGGCGCTCGCCGTCGGGCTGTTCGGGGCCAGCACCGGGGCCGCCGCGGCGCTGATCGCCGCGGCCGAGCGCCCGCGCCTTGTCGGTGCCGTGGTGTCGCGCGGCGGCCGTCCCGACCTCGCCGGCGATGCGCTACCGCGCGTGCTCGCGCCGACGCTGCTGATCGTCGGCGGCTGGGATACCGACGTCATCGCGCTCAATCAACAGGCTGCGCAGCGCCTGAACTGCGAGCATCGCATCGTCATCGTTCCGGAGGCAACCCATCTGTTCGAGGAACCGGGAAAGCTCGACGAGGTCGCCCGGCTTGCCGGCGACTGGTTCGTGCAGTGCCTGAGCCCAGCCGACGGCTGAACCGCCGCTGGCCCCGGAACGGGCACGGCACGGCCGGGGCACCGGCGGACCGAATCACCGTATCAGCACATCGCTATCGGGAGTCCACATGAAAGTCGAAGACGTCTTCACCCCCCGCGCGGTCCATATTCCGCAGTCGCGCACCCTGCAGGACGCGGCCATCCAGATGCGCGACCAGCATGTTGGCGCGCTGGTGGTCACCGACGGCATGGCCGACGACCGGCTGATCGGCATCGTCACCGATCGCGACATGGTGCTCAAGGCCGCCGCGATAGGCGCGTCGCCGATCGGGACGCTCGTGGGCGAGATCATGACCGCAGGCGTCGTCACCATCGACCGCGAGGACGATGTCGGCGACGCGATGCAGGCCATGTCCAGCCACGGCGTGCGCCGGCTGGCGGTGACCGATCGCGGCGTGGTGGTCGGCATGCTGTCGCTCGACGACGTGATCGACGCGCTCGGCCGCGACTGGACGCTGCTGACGCGCATCCTGCACAGCGAGCAGCAACGCGAGCGGTCGGGCAGCGTGCAGTCGCCGCTGCATCTCTGACATCCCGATCCGCTCCCCCGGCCGTCGACCGCGCGCGGGCCGATCGATGGCCGTCCCTCCCGGCACCGCCCGCAGAAAGGTACATCATGGCTCTCGTGAAATGGGATCCCTGGCGCGAGATCGAGGACATGTTCGACCGCTATACGCGCGCCGTCGGCGTGCCGCGGCGCAGCGGCGGCAGCGAACTCTCGACCCTGGCCGACTGGTCGCCGCAGGTCGATATCGCAGAGACGCCGAGCGAGTTCACCATCAAGGCGGAAATTCCGGAGGTGAACAAGGAGGACGTCAAGATCGGCATCGAGGACGGCGTCGTCACCATCCGGGGCGAACGCCGCAAGGAAAAGGAGGAGAAGGACAAGACCTACCACCGCGTCGAACGCTTCTACGGCACGTTCAGCCGCAGTTTCTCGCTGCCGGACAACGTCGACGCCAGCGGCGCGACCGCGACCTTCAAGGACGGCGTGCTGACGCTGCAGATCCCCAAGACGACCCAGGCCAAGCCCAAGGGAATCGATGTCCGGATCGACTGATCCGGACGGCCCCGGCGGTTCCTGCAACGTCGCCGTGCTGCCGCCCTTCATCCGGGCGGCGACAGCGGTTGAGTTAGGCTGACGGCATGGTGGCGGACTGCCCGGAGAGGCAGCCCGCCGCCGCGTCACGACAGCCCGCACCATGACCCGCCAGATCGTCCTCGACACCGAAACCACCGGCCTGAACCCGGGCAGCGGCGACCGCATCATCGAGGTCGCCGGGATCGAACTGCTCAACCGCCGGCTGACCGGCAAGCACTACCACAGCTATCTCAATCCCGGCCGCGCGAGCCACCCGGACGCGCTCAAGGTCCACGGACTGACCGAGGAATTCCTCGCCGACAAGCCGCGCTTCGAACAGATCGCCGGGGAGTTTCTCGAATTCGTCGACGGCGCCGAAATCATCATCCACAACGCGCCATTCGACCGGGCCTTCCTCGACATGGAGCTCGAACGCATCGAACGGCCGCCATTCCATGCCCACGTGCCGCTGATCATCGACACCCTGGTGATGGCCAAGCAGCAGTTCCCGGGCAAGTTCAACAACCTCGACGCGCTGTGCCGTCGCTTCGGCATCGACAACGCCCATCGCACGCTGCACGGCGCGCTGCTCGACGCCGAACTGCTCGCCGAGGTCTACCTCGCGCTGACCCGCGGACAGGACAGCCTGGTGATCGACCTCGACGCGCCCAGACCGCGCGACGCGGCGCCGGCGCAACGGCTCGACCGGTTCGACCTGCCGGTCGTCGCGCCGACCGCCGAGGAACACGCCGCACACCAGGCGATCCTGGAGGCGCTGGACAAGGCAAGCGGCGGTAAGAGCGTCTGGCGCCCGGCCGCTGCCGAACGCCCAGCCCCTTGAACAGGCCGCGATCTGTGCAATAATTACATGCTTTGCTGAAGGCTTGGCGCACGCAGCGTCGGGCCGATCGGGCGGTTAACTCAGCGGTAGAGTGCCACCTTCACACGGTGGAAGCCACTGGTTCGATCCCAGTACCGCCCACCAGCACACCGACAGCAAAAAGGACGGCAGCCACGAAGGCTGCCGTCCTTTTTTCGGCACGGCGGGTCCGCCCGAAGGCGGCGGCCGACTGCGGATCAGACTTGCGGCTCGACGCTGCGCGCGACCCGGCCGACGTACCAGGGCATTGCCTCGGTCAGGCCGGAGTCGACGCTGTAGGCCGGCGCATAGCCGAGCAGCCGCCGGGCCTTGCCGATGTCGGCAAGCGAGTGGCGCACGTCCCCTGCCCGGAAATCGCGGTGGACCGGCGGCAGCGGCTCCAGTCCCGGCATCAACTGCCGGATCTTCTCGCCGAGCAGGTGGTGGAGCTGGTTGAGCGAGGTCCGCTCGCCGAAGGCGACGTTGAACACCTCGTGGATCGGTCCCTCGGCTGGAACCAGCGCCGCGCGCAGGTTGGCCTGCACCACGTTGGCGATGTAGCAGAAATCGCGGGTCGTCTCGCCGTCGCCGTTGATGTGGCACGGTTCGCCGCGACTGATGCGCTGCGCCCAGTTCGGGATCACCGCCGCGTAGGCGCCGTTCGGATCCTGCCGCGGCCCGAACACGTTGAAGTAGCGCAATCCGATGGTCTGCATCGCGTAGGTGCGGGTGAACACGCTGGCGTACAGCTCATCGAGGTACTTGGTCACCGCGTATGGCGACAGCGGATTGCCGATCACATCCTCCACCTTCGGCAACGCCGGATGGTCGCCGTAGGTCGAGCTCGACGCCGCGAACACGAAGCGCGAGCATCCGGCATCGCG
>JAKAIB010000020.1 GCA_021814605.1 Pseudomonadota bacterium
GGCCTCGGTCACGGGCTGCGCGGCTTCCTCGACCGGCGGCTCCGCCACGGGTTGCGGCGCTATCGCAGTGACGGCCGGCGGGGGCGCCTCGACCGCGGCAGCGATGGCCGGCAACACCATCGGCGCTGCGAGCGAGCCCGAGCTGGCGACGGCGGCCTCGACTTCGGCAACTGTGCCGGCTTCTTCGGTCGCGGCGCCTTCGGCGGCGATTTCCGGCGCCTCGTTCCCTTCGCGGCGTCCACCGCGGCGACCACGCCCGCGGCGGCTGCGCGACTTGCGCTCGGTCGGCATCTCGGTGCCGGCTTGTTCACCCGAAGGGGCCTCGGCCTCGAGGGACGCAGTCGGTTCGACCGGCGCCTCGATGGGGGCGGCGACGGGTTCGGCCATCGCCTGCCCCTCGGTCGGCTCGCGCCGCTGGCGGCGGCCCGCGCCACGCCCGCCACCTTGCGACCGGGACGATTCCTCGGTGGCGATAGTCGGAGTTGCCGACGGTGTCGCCTCGGCGGTCTGGCCGCCCTCGGCGCGCCTGCCCGCTTCGCCCGGCGCGCGTTCACGCCGCGGCCGTTCGGGTTGGCCCGACTCGCCGCGCTGCGACCGGCCGCGGCCGCCACCGCGTTCCGCTCCCGCTTCGCGGGTCGCCGCTTCGGCTCCGGATTCGGACTTGCGCGCCCGGTCTTCGCCCTGGCCTTCGCGCTGGCGGTCGCGTCCGCCGCGGCGGCGGCCCTGGCCGCCACCGGTCCGACCGCGCCCGGTCTCGGCAGGGGCGACCTTGACCGGCGGCTCCTCCGCCACAGCCGGCGCGGCGGGTGCTGGAGTCTCGGTCGCCGGGGGGGCAGCGAACATCCGTTTGACCCAGCCGAAGAATCCTCCGGTCGGCGCCACGGCGGGCGCGGCAGCCGGTGCAGGTGCGGGCCGCGCGGCAGGCGGCGCAGCTTCGGCGACGGCCGGTTGCGGTGCGGCGGCCACGGGCGCCGGGGTTTCCGGGGTGATGCCGCGGACGACAGCCTCCTGTCGCGGGCGGCTTTCCTTTTCGCGCCGCGTGATGGTGGTGTCTTCCTCGACCGATTCGGCCATCCGGTAGCTCGTCGGCAGGTTCTCCAGCCGCGGATCGTCGTGCTTGAGGCGTTCAAGCTTGTAGTTCGGCGTGTCCAGGTGCTTGTTCGGGATCAGCAGCACGGACAGTCGCTGGCGCGCCTCGATCTTGGTGATCTCGGCGCGCTTCTCGTTGAGCAGGAACGACGCCACCTCCACCGGCACCTGGACGTGCACCGCGGCGGTGTTCTCCTTCATCGCTTCTTCCTGGATGATGCGCAGGATCTGCAGCGCACTCGACTCGGTGTCGCGGATGTGGCCGGTGCCATTGCAGCGCGGGCAGGTGACATAGGCCCCTTCGGACAGTGCCGGACGCAGCCGTTGGCGCGACAGCTCGAGCAGCCCGAACTTGGAGATCTTGCTCACCTGGACGCGGGCGCGGTCCTGCCGGAGCGCGTCGCGCAGCCGATCTTCCACCGCGCGCTGGTTGCGCGGCTCCTCCATGTCGATGAAGTCGACGACGATCAGCCCGCCGAGATCACGCAGCCGCATCTGGCGGGCGACTTCGTCGGCCGCTTCGATGTTGGTGCGCAGCGCGGTGTCTTCGATCGCGTTGCCGCGGGTTGAACGCGCCGAGTTGACGTCCACCGCCACCAGCGCTTCGGTGTGGTCGACCACGATCGCGCCGCCCGAAGGCAGGTTGACGGTGCGCGAATACGCAGTCTCGATCTGCTGCTCGATCTGGAAGCGCGAGAACAGCGGCAGATCGTCGCGGTAGCGCTTGATTCGCTGCACCGTGTCGGGCATGACATGCAGCATGAACTGGCGAGCCTGCTCGTAGACGTCCTCGGTGTCGATCAGCAACTCGCCGATGTCGCCGGTGAAGTAGTCGCGGATGGCTCGGATGACCAGCGACGACTCCTGGTAGATCAGGAAGGCGCCCTTCTGCGATTCCGAGGCGTCGCGGATGGCGCTCCAGAGCTTGAGCAGGTAGTTCAGGTCCCACTGCAGCTCCTCGACGTTGCGGCCGATTCCCGCGGTGCGGGCGATCAGGCTCATGCCCTCGGGGTGCTGGAGCTGGTCCATCGTCTCGCGCAGTTCCTGCCGGTCCTCGCCCTCGATGCGCCGGCTGACGCCGCCGCCGCGCGGGTTGTTCGGCATCAGCACCAGATAGCGGCCGGCGAGGGAGACGTAGGTGGTCAACGCCGCGCCCTTGTTACCGCGCTCCTCCTTCTCGACCTGCACCAGCAGCTGCTGGCCTTCCTGGATCGCGTCCTGGATGCGGGCCTGCGACGGCGACACGCCCTCGCGGAAATATTGACGCGAGATCTCCTTGAAGGGCAGGAAACCGTGGCGCTCCTCGCCGTAGTCGACGAAACAGGCCTCCAGCGAGGGTTCGACGCGGGTGACGACCGCCTTGTAGATGTTGCCCTTGCGCTGCTCGCGCCCGGCTTGCTCGATATCGATGTCGAGGAGCTTCTGCCCGTCGACGATGGCCACGCGCAGTTCTTCCGACTGCGTGGCGTTGAACAACATGCGTTTCATTTCAACGGCTCCAGGCCGCTTGCGCGGCCGTATTCCAACTGCGGGCGCCGAAGCGCCCCCTTGCGTTGGCCGCCGGAATCGGAACCTTTCCCGGGGAATGCCGCAGTCAAGCGGTCATGCCCAGGCGAGACGAATCGCACTGCCGCTCATGCCGATGCCGCCGGAAGGCGGTCTCCTGCAGAATCCGTCGACGCCGCATCGCCATGGTGTGACGATGCGGCGGTCGCCATGCGCCACGCCGGAAAATGATTCCGGGCAGGCAGGGCGGGAGGGAAGGAGGAAAACGTTCGGGAGGACACGGGGCATGCGCAACGCTCGCTGGGTCGAGGACGGACTGGTCAGTCGGGCGGTTGCGGTCGGTCGATTCTGTGGTTCCAACATCCGGAGTGGCAAGGCGCAACACGGGCAGTGCGACGGGAGACGGGATCGTCTCGATTCGCGCAACTGCCTCGGTCGGGCCGCGTGCCAACGCGCATTTCTCGTGGAGACTGCCTGCGCCGTCTCGGGTAGGGACAGCGCGACAGCGTCGGGCCGAATCTAGAATGCGCCGGTTGCAGCGACTATCGGGGCACGCCGACTATCGTGGCGGACCCGAGCGCGACGGCACCATTCATTCCAAGATCGGCAATCCCACGCAAGTGACCGCGAGGATTGCCAATTTCTTGTCCATTCAGCCTGACAACTCCACGTCCGATTATATGCATGCCGAGCCTTCCGCTCAGGTTCGACTCCTCCGGGCGGGGGAGTCCGGCGAGGGACAGCGTCTGGACAACTTCCTCGCCCGTCACCTCAAGGGGGTGCCGCGCAGCCACATCTACCGCATCGTCCGTTCCGGAGAGGTGCGCGTCAACGGCGCCCGCGCCGCGGCAGACCGCAAGCTGCTCGCCGGCGACCTCGTGCGCATCCCGCCGGTGCGCACGGCGCAGGCCGACGCCGCGCCCGCGGCCCCGGCTCTCGAATTCCCGGTGGTGTTCGAGGACGATCATCTGCTCGCGATCAACAAGCCGGACGGCGTGGCGGTCCACGGCGGCTCCGGGGTGCGCTTCGGGGTGATCGAGGCGCTGCGCGCGGCACGGCCGGCGGCGAAGTTCCTCGAACTGGTCCATCGCCTCGACCGCGATACGTCCGGCCTGCTGCTCATCGCCAAGAAGCGCAGCGCGCTGACCGCGCTGCACGCCGCGCTGCGCGACCGGCGCGCCGACAAGCGCTATCTCGCGCTGGTGGCGGGGCTGTGGGAACGCGGGCCGGTGCTGGCCGATGCGCCGCTGTTCAAATATCTCACGGCATCGGGCGAGCGCCGGGTTCGCGTCGATGCGCAACAGGGGCAGGAGTCGCGCACGCAGTTCCGCCCGCAGGAGCGTTTCGCCTGCCCGGCGCTCGGGCGCTGGGGCGGCCTGACCCTCATGCAGGCGCGGCTGCTGACCGGCCGCACCCACCAGATCCGGGTGCACCTGGCGCATCTGGGGCATCCGATCGTCGGCGACGACAAATATGGCGACGAGGCGCTGAATCTCGCACTCGCTCGTGGCCAGGTGCCGGGACTGCCGCCGTTCCGGCGAATGTTCCTGCATGCCGCCGAACTCGCCATCGATCATCCGGCCACCGGACAGCGGCTCGCGCTGCACGCGCCGCTTCCCGACGACTGCACACGCTGGCTTCATGAATTGCGGGCACAATGCCCCCAGCCGTGAATCCGACCCTGATCGATCCTGCCGCCATGCATCGAGAACGCTACGACCTGATCGTGTTCGACTGGGACGGCACGCTGATGGATTCCACCGCGGCCATCGCCGGCGCGATCCAGGCCGCGTGCCGCGAGATGGGGTTGCCCGTGCCGAGTCGCGAAAACGCGTCGTACGTCATCGGCCTCGGTCTGGATGACGCCCTCCGGCATGCCGCGCCCGATCTTCCCCATGCGGACTATCCCCGGCTCGCGGCGTGCTACCGCAAGCACTATTTCGCACTCGACCAGGAATTGACCCTGTTCGACGGCGCGCTCGATCTGCTGCACGAACTCAAATCGGCGGGCTACAGCCTGGCTGTCGCCACCGGCAAGTCGCGCATCGGCCTCAGTCGGGCGATGGATCGGCCCGAACTGCGTGGACTGTTCGATGCCACGCGGACCGCGGACGAAACCTTCTCCAAGCCCCACCCGGCGATGCTGCAGGAGCTCATGGCCGAACTCTGCAGCCTGCCCGAGCGCACCTTGATGATCGGCGATACCACCCACGACCTGGAAATGGCGGGGAATGCCGGATGCGACGCGGTCGCGGTGAGCTACGGGGCGCACGGTGCGGCGATGCTCGATCGGCTCCGGCCGGTCGCGCTGGTGCATTCGGTCCCCGAACTGCGGGCATTCTTTCAGGCACGCGGCTGATATCCTGCGATCGCCGCACCCGGCCATCCTCCTCGACCGATCATCCAGCCCCGCATGAGCGCGCTCCCGCCAGAACCGTCGTCTGCAACATCCTCCGCCGCGTCGTCCCAGCCGGGCGCCTGGGAACGCCAGGTGCTGGAGCGGCTGGTGCTCGAGGTCGTCGCCGAGAAGCGTCGCGCGCGCCGGTGGTCGATCTTCTTTCGCTTCATCATCCTCGGCATCGCCGCACTGGTGCTGTTCAGCGGGTTCATCGCCGAGTACGGCGGGAGCACGGCGCACGGACCGCACACCGCGCTGATCGAGCTCAACGGCGAGATTTCCATCGATAGCCAGGCGAGTGCGGACAACGTCAATTCCGCGTTGCAGGACGCGTTCGCCGACGACCAGACCAAAGGCGTGATCCTGCGCATCAACAGCCCGGGCGGCAGCCCGGTCCAGGCGAGCCAGATCTACGCCGAGATCGCCCGGCTGCGCACCAAGTACAACAAGCCGGTCTATGCGGTCTGCGAGGAGGTCTGCGCCTCGGGTGCCTACTACGTCGCGGCGGCGGCGAACGACATCTATGTCAATCCGGCCAGCCTGGTCGGCTCGATCGGGGTCCTGATGGAGGGTTTCGGTTTCTCCGGGCTGCTGGACAAGCTCGGGATCAGCCGCCGGCTGCTGACCGCCGGGGCGAACAAGGGTTTCATGGATCCGTTCTCGCCGATGCCGCAGGAGCAGAAGACCTATGCGCTCGGGATGCTCGAGCAGATCCACCAGCAGTTCATCGCCGCGGTCGAGAAGGGGCGCGGCAGCCGGCTGAAGGTCGATGACCAGACATTCTCGGGGCTGGTCTGGACCGGGCAGTCTGCGGTGCAGCAGGGGCTCGCCGACGGTTTCGGCGACGTCGACTCGGTGGCGCGCGACAAGATCAAGGCGCCTGAGATCGTCGACTACACCCTGCACGAGAACGTGGCCGAACGGCTGGCCAAGCGCTTCGGCGCCGCGCTCGGCATGGGTGCGGTGAAGGAACTGTCGCGGGTGCGCTGGGCGCTTCAGTAAGCCGGTCGCGCCTGCCGCTGCGCCTGTTCCAGCGGGTCGAATCCGGTTTCGCGCAGCATGTCGCACACGGCGATCAGCGGCAGCCCGACCAGGGCGGTCGGATCGTCGCTGCGCATACGCCGCAGCAAGGCCGGGCCGAGGGATTCGGACTTGGCGCTGCCGGCGCAGTCGAGCGGGTTGTCGAGGTCGACATAGGTCGCGATCTCGGCTGCTGACAACTGGCGGAACTCCACTTCGGTCGGGACGTTGCGCAGCAAGTGCCGTCCTCCGGGAGCAACGACGCAGACGGCGGTGTGGAAGACCGCCGCACGGCCGCTGAGCCGCTGCAGCTGCGTCTGCGCCGCCTCGACGGTCCCCGGCTTGCCCAGTGACTCGTCGCCGAGTGCGCAGACCTGATCCGACCCGATCACCCAGGCTTGCGGAAACGCCGACGCGACGGCACGCGCCTTGTGCTCGGCCAGTCGCAGCGCCAGCGCCTGCGGGGATTCGCCAGGACGGCGGCTCTCGTCGACGTCCGGGGCGCACTGCGCGAATGCGACCCGAAGCCGGCGCAGCAACTCGGCGCGGTAGCGCGACGTCGAGGCGAGGACGAGCGTGGATCCGTCGGCGTCGACCGGATTCATCAATGCTTGCCGAAGAAGCGGCCTTGCAGCCAGGCGCCGAGCAGGATGCCCAGAACGCTCGCCAGCAGCGGCCAGTTGCCCACGCCGAGCCCGGCGATCGCGGGGCCGGGGCAGACCCCGCTCAGCCCCCAGCCGATGCCGAAGATCGCGGCGCCGATCAGCGTGCGCGCGTCGAGGTGGGATGGGTGCTTGCCGAACACGATGCCGAACACCGGGCGCTGCATCAGCCGCGGGAGGAATTGGTAGGCAAGGAAGGTCGTTCCCGCGGCGCCGCCCATGACGAGCAGCAGTCCCATGTCGTGGAGCAGCAGGAAGCGCAGGATGCTCTCGGGCTGCACCATGGTCGACAAGGCCAGTCCGAAGCCGAACAGTCCGCCGGCGACGAGCGCCGACAGCATCACCGCAAGCGGGGGGACGCGTCGCATGTCAGAACCCTCCGAGGGCGCGAACCACGTGTGCCGTGACGATCGCCGTCGTGAGGAAGATCACGACCGCGAGCATCGACGGCAGCTGCAGCGAAGCGACGCCGCAGATGCCGTGGCCGGACGTGCAGCCGCCGCCCATCCGCGAGCCGAAACCGCCGACCACGCCGCCGACGAACAGCTGCCACAGCGGCACCCGGGTCACGAAGCCCTGGCCGTGGCCGAGGGTGTAGGTGAACGCCGCAGCGCCCGCGATCAGACCGACGCCGTACATCAGCCGCCAGTTGCGCGTCGATACGAACTTTTCGTGCTGAAAGAACGGGTGCTGCGTCAGCAGCGACCAGACCGCGGTGTACGCCGTGCTGATCCCGCCGATCAGACCGGTCAGCGCAAACAGTAGGCCGACTCCAAGCCCGATCGAGACGCCGCCAACGAGGTAGTGCTCCCAGCCATTCGGGAATAAGTGTGCAACCAAACCCATGTCTCACTCCGGATTTTTCGACTTGATCCGCGTTGCCCGGCGCAGCGCGGTTGATACTGGGTAGTGTAGATGCAGGCCGTTTTCCTCCTTCGGCGCAGGTGTTGCAGCCGGTAAACTCGTGCCGTCATGCCCGATGCTTCCTCTTCTGCAGTCGATGCCCATGCGCCCGGCGCCGCGCCGCGCGCCTTGAAGCTGTTCGAGTTCGCGCGCGGTGCCGGGCGGATCGACGGTCGCACTCCGCTGTCCGCCTTCCCGCGTCTGCGAGACGTTCTGGCGGATGCCGAAGGCGAACCGGTGGCGTGGTCGCTGCGCGGCTGGGAACGCGAGCGTCCCGGCGCCGCGGCGCAGCCGATGGTCACGCTCGAACTGCGCGCCGGGTTGCCGCTGCTGTGCCAGCGCTGCCTGCAGCCGGTGGTCGTGACCATCGCCGAAGGCGCCGATTTCCGGCTGGTCCGCGACGAACCGGAACTGACGCAAGATGAACTGGACGCTGCCGACGAGGTGCTGCCCGCCGGGCAGCCGGTCGATGTGCAGGAACTGATCGAAGACCAGCTTCTGCTGGCGTTGCCCATCGTGCCGATGCACGACATCTGCCCTGAAGCACTACCGGCGGGCAGCCGGGAAGAGCGGGCGGCTGCCCCGAAGATTGGCGAGCGCCAGAGTCCCTTCGCCAATCTGCGCGATCTGATGAAGCGCGGCAAGCCGGATTGACCCGCGCGCGCAGGTTGGCCGCAGCAGTCCACGGCCGCATATAATGCATTGTTTTTTCAACGAGGATTGCCATGGCCGTCCAGCAAAACAAGAAGTCGCCTTCGAAGCGCGGCATGCACCGCGCGCACCAGCACCTCAGCGCCCCCGCGCTGGCGGTGGAGCCCACGACGGGCGAGGCGCATCTGCGCCACCACATCAGCCCGAACGGTTTCTACCGCGGGCGCAAAGTGGTGAAGACCAAGTCGGACGAATAAGGTAAGCCCTTGCGTTTGCGCTGGTCGAACGGGTTGCCGATCGCGGCAGCGTCGGTTTTCGCGCGATCCGGGTCATGAGCGCGACCCTGGCGGTCGACGCCATGGGCGGAGACCACGGTCCGCAGGTCATCCTGCCGGCTTGTGCGCAGTTCCTCCGGCATCGGCCGCAAAGCCGGTTGCTGCTCGTCGGGCAGCCTGAGGCGGTCACTCCCCTGCTGTCGCAGACCGGGCTGGACGCCGACTCGCGCGTCGAGTTCGTGCCGGCTTCCGAAGTCGTCGCCATGGACGACTCGGTCGAGGTGGCGCTGCGGCGCAAGCGTGACTCGTCGATGCGTCGCGCGATCGAACTGGTGCGCGACGGCCGGGCGCAGGCCTGCGTGTCGGCGGGGAATACCGGCGCGCTGATGGCGGTGGCGCGCTATCTGCTCAAGACCATCGCCGACATCGAGCGCCCGGCAATCGCGACCTACCTGCCCAACCAGAAGGGCAAGGGCACGCTGATGCTCGACCTCGGCGCCAACGTCGACTGCGAGGCGCAGCACCTGCTGCAGTTCGCCGTCATGGGCAGCGCCTACGCGGCGGCCGGCGGCCATGCGCAGCCGACCGTGGGTCTGCTCAACATCGGCGAAGAGGTCATCAAGGGCAACGACATCATCAAGCGTGCCGGTGAGCTGTTGCGCGAGGCGGATGCACGCGGCCGGCTGCGCTTTCACGGCAACGTCGAGGGCGACGACATCTTCAAGGGAACGACCGACATCGTGGTCTGCGACGGTTTCGTCGGCAATGTCGCGCTGAAGGCGTCGGAGGGTGTCGCGCGGATGCTGTCGGGGATGATCCGCGAGGAATTCACCCGCACTCCGCTGGCGCGGCTGATCGCCGTCGTCGCCTTGCCCGTCCTCAAGCACTTCCGGCATCGTTTCGATCCCCGCCGCTACAACGGCGCCGCGCTTCTCGGCCTGCGCGGACTGGTCATCAAGAGCCACGGCTCGGCCGACGCCTTCGGCTTCGAGCAGGCGCTGTTCCGGGCCCACGAAGCCGTGCAGGGCGACGTCGTGCGGCATATCGAGGCCATCCTCGAAACCATGCACGACGCGCCGCCCGCCGCCCCCGGCGTGGGCGCCGCCTGAGGCGACGCCCCCTTCGTTTCCAGCAGATTCCGTCCCGACGACGAGTCCATGTCATCCTTCTCCCGAATCGCCGGCACAGGCAGTGCCCTTCCGGAACGCAAGATCAGCAACGACGAACTGGCTGCCGAACTGGCCGCGCGCGGGGTCCAGACCAGCGATGACTGGATCGTCTCGCGGACCGGGATCCGCTCCCGCCATTTCGCCGAGGCCGGCACCACCAGCGTCGACCTGGGCGAACAGGCGGCGCGGCGCGCTCTCGAATCGGCCGGGCTGCAGCCGGCTGACATCGACCTGATCATCGTCGCGACATCGACCCCGGACATGATCTTTCCGTCGAACGCCGCGCTGATCCAGGGACGGCTCGGCGTTGCCGGCGCCGCCGCCTTCGACATGCAGGCAGTCTGCGCCGGGTTCGTCTACGCGCTTGCGGTCGCCGACCAGTTCGTGCGCAGCGGCATGGCGCATCACGCCCTGGTGATCGGCGCCGAAGTCTTCTCGCACATCCTCGACTTCAGCGACCGCACCACCTGCGTGCTGTTCGGAGACGGCGCCGGGGCGGTGGTGCTGAGCGCGAGCGAGCAGCCCGGCGTGCTGGCCTGCGCGCTGCACGCCGACGGCCGCCAGGCGGGCATTCTCTGCACGCCCGGCCGGGTATCGGGCGGCGCGGTCACCGGGCATCCGTTCCTGCGGATGGACGGACAGGCGGTGTTCAAGCAGGCGGTCCACGTGCTCGAAGACGTCGCGCGCGAGGCGCTTGCCCGTGCCGGCCGGACCCCGGCCGACGTCGACTGGATGGTGCCGCACCAGGCCAACATCCGGATCATGACCCACACCGCGAAGAAACTCGGCATTCCCGTCGACAAGGTCGTCGTCACCGTCGACCAGCACGGCAACACGTCCGCGGCATCGATTCCGCTGGCGCTCGATACCGCGGTCCGCGCCGGGCAGATCCAGCGCGGCGACACGCTGCTGTTCGAAGCCGTGGGCGGCGGTCTGACCTGGGGCGCCGCGCTGGTCGATTACTGACCGGCCGGGCTCCGCTGCGGTTTTTCCTGATGACATCTCCTGGCGCTCGCCGCCACGATTCACCATGACGTTTGCTTTCGTATTTCCCGGGCAGGGATCCCAGTCGGTCGGCATGCTCGACAAGGTCGCGGCGCATCCCGCGGTGCGCGACACGCTGCAGGAGGCGAGCGACGCACTGTCGCAGGACATGGCGGCGCTGATCGCGCAGGGGCCGGCGGAACAGCTCAACCTCACGACCAACACCCAGCCGGTGATGCTGACCGCGGGGGTTGCCCTCTATCGTTTGTGGCTGGCCGAGGACGGTCGCCAGCCCGATCGCGTCGCCGGGCACAGCCTGGGCGAATACACCGCGCTCGTGGCCGCCGGCAGTCTGACGCTTGCCGAAGCCCTGCCGCTGGTGCGCTTTCGCGCGCAGGCCATGCAGGATGCGGTGCCCGTCGGTACCGGGGGGATGGCCGCGGTGCTCGGGTTGGACGACGCGGCCGTGCGTGCCGGCTGTGCGCAGGCCAGCGAGGAATCGGGTGAAGCCGTGGAGGCGGTGAACTTCAACGCGCCCGGGCAGGTCGTGATCGCCGGAACGCAGGCGGCGGTTGCCCGCGCCTGCGAGGTGCTGAAGGCGGCCGGCGCGAAACGCGCGCTGCCGCTGCCGGTGTCGGCGCCGTTCCACAGCAGTCTGCTGCAGCCCGCCGCCGACCGGCTGCGCGAATACCTTCGGGGCGTCGCGCTGCGCGCGCCGCAGATTCCGCTGGTGAACAACGTCGACGTGGCGACGCCGGCCGATCCCGAGGCCATCCGTGACGCGCTCGCGCGTCAGGCCTGCCGGCCAGTCCGGTGGGTCGAGTGCATCCAGGCGCTCGCTGCCGCCGGCTGTGCGACTGTGGTCGAATGCGGCCCCGGCAAGGTGCTGCAGGGGCTGACCCGGCGCATCGATCCGCAGGTCAAGAGTCTGTCGCTGGACGATCTGTCCGGCGTCGCAAGCATCCAGGAGGCATTGGCATGAGCAGTCCGTTCCCCGTTTCGCGGCCCCTCGACGGGCAGGTGGCGCTGGTCACCGGCGCGTCGCGCGGCATCGGTGCTGCGATCGCGGCCGAACTCGCCGCCGCGGGCGCCCGGGTGATCGGCACCGCGACGTCGGCGACGGGCGCGGAGTCGATCACCGCGGCGCTGCAGCCGAGTGGCGGGCGCGGCGCCGTGCTCGACGTCAACGACGCCGAGGCCGGCGCGGCGCTGGTCGACTCCATCGTGCAGTCGGAGGGCGGCCTGCAGATTCTGGTCAACAATGCCGGCATCACCCGCGACATGCTGGCGATGCGCATGAGCGACGCCGACTGGGACGCCGTGCTCTCGACCAACCTGAGCGCGGTGTTCCGGCTGTCGCGGGCCGTGCTGCGACCGATGATGAAGCAGCGCTACGGCCGCATCGTCAACATCACCTCGGTCGTTGGCGCCTCGGGCAATCCGGGACAGGCGAACTACGCCGCAGCCAAGGCCGGGGTCGCCGGGATGAGCCGGGCGCTGGCGCAGGAACTGGGCAGCCGCAACATCACGGTCAACTGCATCGCACCCGGCTTCATCGATACCGACATGACTCGATCGCTCACCGAGGCACAGTCGCAGGCCATCCTGGCGCGCATTCCGCTGGGGCGGCTGGGCAAGCCGGAGGAGATTGCGCACGCGGTGTCGTTCCTGGCGTCGCCGCACGCCGGATACGTCACCGGGGTGGTGCTGCACGTCAATGGCGGCATGTACATGCAGTGAGATTGCGCCCGGAAGGTCGCCGTTGCCATGCGCCGGGTTTATGCTCCCGCGCGGGCGGCTGCCGGGGAGGCAGGCTTGCTAAAATTTTTCACATTTCCACTGGAGGTTCTAATGAGTGACATCGAGCAGCGCGTCAAGAAGATCATCGCCGAGCAACTGGGAGTGGCCGAGGATCAGGTGACGAATGAGAAGTCCTTTGTCGACGACCTGGGTGCCGACTCTCTGGATACGGTGGAACTGGTCATGGCGCTGGAAGACGAATTCCACATCGAGATTCCCGATGAAGACGCCGAAAAGATCACCACGGTTCAACTGGCCGTTGACTACGCCAAGGCGCACTACAAGGCCTGACGCTGGACCGGCACCACGGTCCGCGTCGCCCTGTCGCGGGCGCGCCGGTCTTCAGCGCCGGTGCGCTGCCGGGGGCGGATGCGGGCCCGGCGCCAAGCGTTCGCCACGCGGACGCCGCCTGATGCACTCGCCGCGTCGGTGTCTGCCCGTGGCGCGGACCGGCCGGATTGTCCGGATCGTGCCGTTCCATTCCATTTCACCGCCCGCTTCCGCGGGTTCGTCCTGATTCCCCATGACCCTACGCCGACGAATTGCGATTACCGGCCTCGGTGCCGTTTCCCCGCTGGGCAACACGCTCGACGACAACTGGAACAACCTGATTGCGGGCAAGTCGGGGATCGGTCGCATCACCAAATTCGACGCATCCGCGTACTCGGTGCAGATCGCGGGCGAGGTGCGTGACTTCGACGTGACGCAGTACATCCCCGCCAAGGAAGCGCGCCACATGGACGCGTTCATCCACTACGGGATCGCGGCCTCGGTGCAGGCGGTGGCCGACAGCGGGATCGACCAGGCGGGCCTCGACCCCGAGCGCGTCGGCGTCATGGTCGGATCGGGCATCGGCGGGCTGCCGCTGATCGAGAACACCTACAAGGAACTGCTCGAGCGCGGCCCGCGCCGCGTCACGCCGTTCTTCGTGCCGGCGTCGATCATCAACATGGTGTCGGGTCACGTGTCGATCCGCTACGGATTCCAGGGCCCCAACCTTGCTGTCGTGACGGCCTGCACGACCGGGCTGCATGCCATCGGGCTGGCTGCGCGGCTGATCGAGTCCGGCGACGCCGACGTCATGATCGCCGGCGGCGCCGAGGGCACGGTTTCCCCGCTGGGCATCGGCGGATTTGCGGCGGCGCGCGCGCTGTCGACGCGCAACGACGACCCGGCCACGGCAAGCCGGCCGTGGGACAAGGACCGCGACGGCTTTGTCCTCGGCGAGGGGGCCGGGGTGATGGTGCTCGAGGACTATGAACTCGCCCGCAAGCGCGGCGCGAAGATCTACGCGGAGATCGTCGGCTTTGGCATGAGCGGCGACGCCGGCCACATCACCGCGCCCAACACGGACGGTCCGCGGCGCAGCATGCTGTCGGCGCTGCGCAATGCCGGTGTGGCGCCCGATCAGGTGCAGATGGTCAACGCGCACGGCACGTCGACCCCTCTCGGCGACAAGAACGAGGCCGACGCGATCAAGGCGGCGTTCGGAGACCACGCGTACAAGCTGGTGGTCAACTCGACCAAGTCGATGACCGGCCACCTGCTCGGCGGCGCCGGCGGCGTCGAATCGGTCTACACCGTGCTCGCGCTGCACCACCAGATCTGCCCGCCGACGATCAACCTGCAGACGCCGGATCCGGAGTGCGATCTCGACTTCTGCCCGAATGTCGCCCGCGACCTGCCGATGGAATATGCGCTGAAGAACAATTTCGGCTTCGGCGGGACGAATGGCTCGGTGCTGTTCAAGCGCGTCTGACCGGCAATTGCCGCCGGCCGCCGTCCGTAGGCGCAGCGCATGAAGACTCTGGCTCCCCTGCAGATCCGGGTCGAGCATTTCGGCCGCTGGCACCTGTTTCTTGCGCTGTTCAGTGGCGCGGCGCTGCTTGCCGCGGGCTGGACGATCTGGGTCTGGCGCGGGTCCGATTCGCTGCCGCTGATGGCGGCATTCGCCGTCGCGATGTTCCTTGCGGTGCTGTCGGCGCAGTTTCCCTACTGGTCGATCCGGCCATTCACGCTGTTTCATACCGATCATGGCTGGAAATTGCAGCGGGGGCAGGGGCTGGAGGATCTGATGCAGGTCCGCGGAATGTCCGTCCCGGGCCTGTTGCTCGTACTGGCGCTGAGCGCACGGGGCAGGGTGGTTCTTCCGGTGCCCAGCGACATCCAGCCGGCGCTGTTCCGGGAGCTGCGGCTGCGTCTGGGTGCCTTGTCGCACTGACCTCGGTGGAGAACGACCCCCAGAGCGATGCCTTCCTGGTCCAACAGGTTCAGGCGGGACACCAGAAGGCTTTCGACCTGCTGGTCGCCAAATACCAGCGGCGGATCTTCCGGCTGGTGCTTCGGTTCATCCGCGATCCGGCGATGGCCGAAGACGTGGTACAGGAAACCTTCCTGCGCGCCTACCGTGCCGTTGGCCAGTTCCGCGGTGACAGCCAGTTCTACACGTGGCTCTACCGGATCGCGGTCAACACCGCGAAGAAGGCGATTTCCGACGACATGCGCGATCCCACCGTGTCCGAGGGCGATGCGGCCGACGACGGTGAAGAAACTTTTAGTGCGACCGAACTACTAACGAACAGCGAAACGCCGGAGTCGCTGCTCGTGTCCAAGGAAATCGCCCAGACGGTAAACGCCGCGATGGAGGCGCTGCCGGACGATCTGCGAACGGCGATCACCCTGCGCGAAATCGAGGGATTGAGTTACGAGGACATTGCCGAAGTGATGCGTTGCCCGATCGGCACCGTGCGTTCGAGGATTTTCCGGGCGCGCGAAGCCATCGCGGAGCGGCTGCGTCCGGTGATCGAGCGCAAGGGAGGGAAGCGCTGGTGAACGGCGGGGCAGGCGCCTGGGGCGTCGCAACGGGTCAGTCCGTAGGAGATGGAACATGAGTCAAGACGAGGTGTCGCGACAGGGTTTGCGTGAAAGGCTGTCCGCTTTGCTCGACGGCGAGGACGAATTCCGCGAGCGCGGGTCGCCCGCGGCCGCGTTCGTCCGGGCGGCCGCGGCGGACGCCGATCTGCGGCGCGACTGGCTCCTGTATGCGCAGATCGGCGATGTGCTGCGGTCCGCCGACCTGGCGCCGCTACCGCAGGAAACCCGGCTTCTCGAGCGGATAAGCGCGGCTGTCGCGCAGGAACCGATCGTCATCGCCCCGGCGGCACGGCCTGCTGCCGTCATCGCGATCGCGCGGCGGCGTCCGCATTGGACGACGCGCGTAGCGGCCGGCATGGCGGCCGTCGGCGGTGTCGCCGTGATGGCATGGGTTGCGTTGCCCAATCTCCATGAATCCGCAGTCCCGGCGGCGGGCGGCGGGGCGATCGTGGCATCCGCGGTCGCTGTCGCGCCGCAGCCGGCAGCCGCCCTTGCGGCGCGGGCCGGGGTGGAAGCCGCAGGGCCGGTCGATGCGGCGCTTGTTCAGACCCGGCTCGATGCAAGTCCGGCGCGCAGCGCGGCGAACGCCGCGGTCGTTCCGGTTGCCGCGGATATGCCGATGGTCGAATATCTGCTGGCGCACCAGCAACTCGCTGGTGGCATGATGCCGGTCGTTCCCGCGACCCTGCGGATCGCCGATCCGCAGGCTACGGCTCACTGATGCGCGGCGCCACGCGGTTGCGGGATCAGATTTCGACCGTGCGGGGCGCCACGGCCCGCATTCCGGCTTGGACGAGCGGTTGGCGCTCGGCCGGGTTTGGCGCCGTCGTCGCGTTGTGCCTGCTGTCGTTCCCGGGAACCGGGCGGGCCGGCGAGGTCGCGAGCGCACCGGTCGTCGCCGCGAGCCAGCCGGGATCGCGGCAGACCGCGGACGCCTGGCTGAGGCAACTCGGCGTTGCCGCCCGGACCCTCAACTACAGCGGCATCTTCGTCACCCAGCACGGCGCCGAGCTGAGCACGTCGCGCCTGGTGCATTTCGTCCTGCCGCAGGGGGATTTCGAGCGCATCGAAACGCTCGACGGCCAGCGCCGGGTGATGGCCTTCCTCAACGACGAGGTGCGCACGAGCTGGCCCGACTACCACCTCATGCTGATCGACGACCAGCCGGGCCGGGTGGGCTTTCCCGGGCTGCTCAAGATCCACGGCGGCGATGTCGACCGCAATTACCGTCTGGAGCCGGGGGACGACGCGCGTTGCGCCGGCTACCGCTGCCAGGTCGCGACCATCGTGCCGCGAGACGACCTGCGCTGGGGGTATCGTCTCTGGGCGCTGCACGATTCGCACCTGCTGGTCAAGGCGCAGACGATCAACTCCGCCGGCCGGGTGGTCAACCAGGTGGCGTTCACCCAGCTCAGGCTCAACGTGCCGCCCGATCGCCGGCTGGTGCAGGCCAGCATGCATCCGCCCGCCGGCTACACGGTCGAGAAGATGCAGGCGGTTCCGGTCGACCTGGCATCGCAGGGGTGGGGGTTGTCTGCGCCGGTACCTGGATTTCGTACCGTCGGGGCGTATCGCCGCAGCATGACGGTCGGCGGAAAGTCGTCCGACGTCCTGCAATGGCTGCTCAGCGACGGCCTCGCGTCGGTGTCGATCTTCATCCAGCCGGCCGCAGGGCTGTCGGAGCCGGTGCCGCGGGAACAGCGCGTCGGCGGTACGCTGGCGGTGTCGCGTCCAGTCGCCGATTCGTGGGTGACGGTGATGGGTGCCGTGCCCGAGCGCACCCTGCATCGGCTGAGCGCCGCGGTCGTGCGGATCCATTGATTCCCGGACGATGCGGCCCACCGCATCGCGTGCAATCGGGAATTCGAGTTTCAGGGAGACAGTAGTGAAAAGATTGATCGGGGTTTGCCTCAGTGTGGCGCTGATCGCCGGTGCCGGCCTGCCGGTTGCGGCGTGCGCCGCGACGCCGGGCTCGCAGTCCACGCCGGTGGTGCGCGGATTGCCGGATTTCACCGGCCTGGTCGAGAAGGACGGCCCGTCGGTGGTCAATATCCGAACCTTCAAGAAGGTGCCGGTCGGCAGCGGCGAGGAGATGGACGACCAGACGCGCGAACTGCTGCGTCGCTTCTTCGGCATCCCGGTGCCGGCACCGAACGCGCCGCCGAAGGGCGGAAGCGGGACGACGCCGGACGAGGAGGAACGCCCCACCGGCGTCGCATCGGGCTTCATCATCAGTCCCGACGGCTACGTGATGACCAACGCCCATGTGGTCGACGGCGCGGACCAGATCCTGGTCACCCTGACGGACAAGCGGGAGTTCACCGCGAAGCTGGTCGGCGTCGACAAGCGCACGGACGTGGCCCTCGTGAAGATCGATGCCAAGAACCTGCCCGCGGTGCGCATCGGCGACTCGTCCAAGGTCAAGGTCGGTGAATGGGTTGTGGCCATCGGCTCGCCGTTCGGCTTGGAGAACACCGTGACGGCCGGCATTGTCAGCGCCAAGGGGCGCGACACCGGCGACTACACGCCGTTCATCCAGACCGACGTCGCGGTCAATCCGGGCAACTCGGGCGGACCGCTGATCGACATGAACGGCGACGTGGTCGGCATCAATTCGCAGATCTACAGCCGCACCGGCGGCTTCATGGGCATTTCCTTTGCCATTCCCATCGACGAGGCGATGCACGTCGCCGACGAACTCCGGAAGCAGGGCTACGTGGTGCGTGGCAAGATCGGCGTGCAGATCGACGGCGTGAGCCGTGAACTCGCCGAATCCCTCGGCCTCGGCGCGGCGCGCGGCGCGCTGGTCCGGATGGTCGAGAAGGGCGGTGCGGCCGAGAAGGCCGGCGTCCAGGCGGGCGACGTGGTCACCCGCTTCAATGGCAAGCCGGTCGACCGCGCCAGCGATCTGCCGCGTCTGGTCGGCGAGACCAAGCCCGGATCGACGGTGCCGATGCAGTTGCTGCGCATGGGCAAGATGCTGACGCTCGACGTCAAGGTCGGCGAGTGGGTGATGGACAAGAAGGTTGCGAGCGGGTCGGCGGCGAACGGCGCGCTGCCGTCCTCGGCAGCGACCAATGCGCTGGGCGCCCGCGTGATCGATCTCAACCAGGCGCAGATCCGCCAGCTCGGCGTGAACGGCGGGGTTCTGGTCGAGGCGGTGAGCGATGCCGCCGCACATGACGGACTGCGCATCGGCGACGTGATCGTCGGCGTGGGCAACACGGCGATCACCAGCGCGGCGCAGTTCGACGCCATCGGCGTCGGCCTTCCCGCCGGCAAGCAGGTCGCCGTGCTGGTGCGCCGCGGCGATGCCGGCATCTACGTCCTGCTGCGGCCGCAAAAGCAGTGAAGATGTTGTGGATAACTTGTCGACGACCTGGGGATGAAATTGGCCTGAACAGGCCCTAGAATGGCAGCCCAACAAGCAGTTGCCGAATTCGATTTGTTGGAAGGCGCGTCGTCCTTGTCGCGCCTTTTTTCTTGACTCGATCTCCTGCTCTGCAATTGTTCCGCGAGGGTCGTTCGCGGAAGGCCTGACCCGATCGCGCCGGCGATCTCCTGCATGAATCACATCCGCAACTTTTCCATCATCGCCCATATCGACCACGGGAAATCCACGCTGGCCGATCGCCTGATCCAGCGTTGCGGCGGGCTGTCCGACCGGGAGATGGAGGCGCAGGTGCTCGACTCGATGGACATCGAGCGCGAGCGCGGAATCACCATCAAGGCGCAGACCGCGGCGCTGCAGTACAAGGCGCGCGACGGCCGGATCTTCGACCTGAACCTGATCGACACCCCCGGTCACGTCGATTTCAGCTACGAGGTCAGCCGCTCGCTGTCGGCATGCGAGGGGGCGCTGCTGGTCGTCGACGCCAGCCAGGGCGTCGAGGCGCAGACGGTGGCGAACTGCTATACGGCGCTCGACCTCGGCGTCGAGGTCGTGCCGGTGCTCAACAAGATGGATCTGCCGCAGGCGGATCCGGAACGGGCGAAGCAGGAGATCGAGGACGTGATCGGCATCGACGCGTCCGACGCCATTCCCTGCAGCGCCAAGACCGGCGAAGGGGTGGACGACATCCTCGAAGCGATCGTCAGCCGCATGCCGCCGCCGCGCGGCAACCCCGAAGCTCCGCTGCGGGCGATGATCATCGACTCGTGGTTCGACAACTACGTCGGCGTGGTGATGCTGGTGCGCGTGGTCGACGGTGAACTCCGCAAGGGCGAACGCATCCGCATGATGGCCAGCCAGGCGGTCTACCCGGTCGAGCAGCTCGGGGTGTTCACCCCCAAGTCGGTGCAGCGCGACATGCTGCGCGCCGGCGAGGTCGGTTTCGTCATCGCCGGGATCAAGGAACTGCAGGCGGCCAAGGTCGGCGACACCATCACGCTGGAAAAGAAGCTGAGATCGG
>JAKAIB010000257.1 GCA_021814605.1 Pseudomonadota bacterium
ACCGCACGAGTTCGCGGTGAACGTGCCGCAGACGATGGCGCGGGTGCGGCTCGGCACCTATTCGCGCCATGCCTGGCCACGCGCGCTGGGTGCATTGTTCGAGCGCAATGGCCTGGCCATCTCGGTCGCGCTCGCGGCCGGGGTTGCGCTGTTCCTGATCCTTGCGCTGGCGTTGCGCAGCAGCCTCTGGGGTGCCGTGCCGGGGGCCGATTTCTACGCGGTCTTCCCGCATGCGGTGATGGCAGGCATCTTCGGTGTCGTGTTCCTCGCCGCGCTGGCTGCGCTCGGCGTCGCGATGGCGCGCTTCTGGCGGTCCATCGGCCCGGGTTCGCCCGGCATCGCCGCGGTCGCCGACGCGACCGGCGCGGTCGCCACGCTGCGCTATCTCGGTGGAGGCCATGGCGAAGGATGCAACAACGCGGACGATCGCTTCTCGCTGGCGCGTCGTCATGCGCACCACGCCACCTTCTACGGATTCCTGCTCTGCTTCCTGGCGACCTGCGTGGCGACGGTCGACCACTATGCCTTCGGTCTCGAAGCGCCCTATGCCTACACCAGCCTGCCGGTCCTGCTCGGGATCGCCGGCGGCGTGGGCATCGTCGTGGGCACCCTCGGCCTGCTGGTGCTCAACCTGCGCCGCAATCCGCTCCAGGGCGACGTCCGGCAGAAGCCGATGGATCTCGGATTCATCGCGCTGCTGTTCCTTGCCGCCGTCACCGGGTTGGCGCTCGCCGCGCTGCGGGCGGGTGCAGCGATGCCGACGTTGCTGGCGATTCATCTGGGCGTCGTGATCGCGCTGTTCGCGACGCTGCCCTACGGGAAGTTCGCACACGCGCCGATGCGTGCCGCCGCACTGCTCAAGTGGGCCGTCGAGCGCCGCAGTCCGAACCGGATTGCCGTGGGCGACGACTGATACGACCTCTTACGCATTCCTGCCGATCGCGATTGACACCCACGGCAAAGCGGCGATGATGATCAGATAAGCGACGACAGCCGCCGGACGGCCCGTCGCAACGCATCCGGCGCGGTGCCGGTCTCGGAGGCAAGCAATGACGACAACCACGGCAGTTTCGGCCGCTCCCTCGCAGCAACAGGTCTTCAAGGTCGCGCTGGCCAGCATCATCGGCTCGGTCATCGAGCAGTACGACTTCCTCGTCACCGGGGTCATCGCGGCGACCGTCTGGGGGGGCGTGTACTTCAAGCTTCCCGGCCTCGCCGCCGTGGCGGCCGCGATCGCCGTCTACGGCCTGGGGATCGTGATCCGCCCGGTCGGCGCGTTCATCTTCGGCAACATCGCGGACCGCCGCGGCCGGCGCGACGCGATGGTGTATGCGCTGTTGCTGATGGGCGTGAGCACCTTGCTCATCGGCCTCACACCGAGCTACGACAGCATCGGCGTGACCGCGCCGATCCTGCTGATCGTCTTCCGCCTGCTGCAGGGGATCAGCTTCGGCGCCGAGTTCGGCACGGCAGCGACCTGGGTGGTCGAGCAGGCGGCGAGGTCGAAGTACCGGGCGTTCTGGGGCGCGTGGGTGGGGTTCGCGATTCCGATCGGGCTGCTGCTCGGCTTCGGCTCGGTGATCCTGGTGCGCTCCCTGATGTCGCCTGCGAGTTATGCAGCCTGGGGCTGGCGCATCTTCTTCTTCGTCGGCTTCGCCGTGGCCATCGTGGGCATCGTCATCCGGATGCGCACCTCGGACAGTTTCGTGTTCGAGCGCTTCAAGAGCGCCACCGAGACCCTGTCGAGTCCTGCGGCCCAGGTCTGGAAGGAGATGCCGCTGCGCATCCTGCGGACATCGCTGGTCAATGCGATGTTCGGCGGCGCGTTCTTCCTGAGCTTCGTGTTCGGCACCGGGTACATGAAGGCGGTCGGATTCACCGGCACGCAGGCCGAGACCATCGGCCTCATCGCCGCGGCGTCGATGTTCGTGTTCATGCTGATCGGCTCGTATCTCGCTGACACCATCAACCGCCGCTCGATCCTGCTCGTCGCGGCAGTCGTCTTCTTCATCTGGGCGATCCCGTATTTCTACCTGATCAACACCGGCAACTTCTGGCTCGCGGTGCTGGCCGACGTGATCGGGTTCGGCTTCGTCTTCGGCTTCGGGTACGGCGCGATTCCGACCTTCTACACCGAGAACTTTCCGACCCGTTTCCGCGCCTCGGGGGCGAGCGCCGGTTATCAGATTTCGCAGGTCTACGGCGGCGGCCTGATCCCGATCATCGCCGGTCTCATCCTGCACGCGTACGGCATCCACCGCGCCTACCTCTACATCGGCCTGCTGGTGATGGTGTACGCGGTGGCCGCGATTCTCGCGATCGCGGCGACGCCGGAGACGAAGGGGGTCGACCTGGAGGCGTGAGCCAGCGGAGCGGGCGATGTCGGCCGCCGCGGCATTTCTCGCCCGCGAAGCGTGGGGCGCGCTGGGCGGGGATTCGGACCGTCTCGGCCGCGTCAGGTTTCGCGGTGACGGCAACCTGCCGTCCGCATTCCCGGTCACCGATCTGGCCGCAGCGTCGATGGCGGTGGCGGCGCTCGCCGCGGACGAACTGGTCGGCGCAGCGCACGCGGGCGCCAGCCCGGAACGACCGCGCGAGGGCGTCACCGTCGCGGTCGACCGCCGTCTGGCGTCGTTCTGGTTTGCCAGCTCGCTGCGGCCGCTCGGCTGGCAGGTGCCGCCGCTGCGCGATCCGCTGACGGGCGACTACCGGACGCGCGACGGCTGGATCCGCCTGCACGCCAACGCACCGCATCATCGCGCCGCGGCTCGCCGCGTGCTGGGAATCGTGCCGGACCGCGACCAGGCCCGCGCGGCCATCGCGGCCTGGGCGGGTGCTGATCTCGAACAGGCGATCATCGAAGCAGGGGGCTGCGCGGCTGAAATGCGCGACGCCGACGCCTGGCGCGCGCATCCGCAAGGTGGCGCCGTGCGGGCCGAACCGCTGGTGCTGCGCGACGAACAGCCATCCGGCCCGGCGCCCGGGTGGCGCCTCGCGATCGAGCGACCGCTGCAGGGGGTGCGAATCCTCGACCTGACCCGCGTCCTCGCCGGACCGGTCGCGACGCGGTTCCTGGCGGGTCTCGGCGCAACGGTCCTGCGGATCGACCCGCCCGACTGGGACGAGCCCGGCGCCGTGCCGGACATGACCCGCGGCAAGCGCTGTGCGCGGCTGGATCTGAAGACGCCGGACGGGCGATCGCGATTCGCCGAACTGCTTGCCGAAGCCGATCTGCTGGTGCACGGTCTTCGGCCCGGCGCGCTCGACGCCCTCGGTTTCGGACCCGTGGAGCGATTGCGTCTCGCGCCGGGTCTGGTCGACGTCAGCCTCGATGCCTACGGCTGGCACGGTCCCTGGGCGACGCGACGCGGCTTCGACAGCCTGGTGCAGATGAGTTGCGGCATTGCGGACGCGGGGATGCGTCACAAGGCAGTGGATGCGCCGGTTCCCCTTCCGGTCCAGGCGCTGGATCACGCTACCGGCTACCTGATGGCCGCCGCCGCACTGCGCGGGCTGACTCGCCGGCTGACGCATGGCGTTGCGACCCGTGCCCGCCTGTCGTTGGCGCGCACCGCCGCGATGCTCATGGAGTGCGCCGCGGATTTCGACGGAGTGCCGCACCTGCCCGAGCAGGATGCCGACCACTGCACGGCGATCGAAGCAACGCCGTGGGGGCCGGCGCACCGCATCAGGACACCGTGGTCGATCGCTGCGGTCGATGTCCGCTGGGAGCTTCCGGCGGCTGCGCTCGGCAGTTCCGCGCCACAATGGCCCGGGTGACGGCGGCCATCAGCGCGGTCCCGCGACCGGCGAACGTGGCGTCGCGGGGGACGATCGGGAAACGATGGGAACGCGTGGTGACAACCGGCGATTCCGGCGCGCGACCGCAGGCGCTTGGGGGACTTCAAGGGTGCCTTGAGCCGGCGGATCGGAATCGCTGTTGACCGCGACAATCGCGAGGCGCTGCCTTGCCTGTGCTCCGCCGCATCGATGTGCCGCCGCGCAGACCAGCTGCAACACGGCCCCGGCCCGGATGTTCGCTGCGGCATCCGCAGATGCATGCGCAGCCCGGTCCACCCGGCTGTGGACCGACACCGCGTCGCGGATCGCATTCAGCGTGTGGTTGACGCGAAGCGGAACCACTCCGGGCTGCCCTTTCTGCGGAGCTTCGCCTGGTACATGGCCGCATCCGCATGGCGCAGCAG
>JAKAIB010000258.1 GCA_021814605.1 Pseudomonadota bacterium
CGATCCGGGCCGCTGGCGTGAGTACGAGGGCGGCGTCAGCGACTGGCTGGCGCAGTCGCAGCGCGCACGCGGGCTGCGTGCCGAGCCGGACAAGTCGGCCGCGCGAAAGGCAGCCCCCGCGGCTGGCAAGCTCCAGGGCGGCGGCCCGGTCGAGGGGCAGCGAGCATCGCCGGGCGCGGGCGCGCCCACCCGGCGCAAGCTCAGCTACAAGGAGCAGCGCGAACTGGACGAATTGCCGGGCCGCATTGCAGCCCTCGAAGCCGAGCAGAAGCAGGTCGCCGAGCAGCTCGCCGATCCGGCGCTGTACAAGACCGCGCCACAGCGGGTGGGCGAACTGCAGGCGCGCTACGCGGCGATCGAAGAGGAGCTGTTTGCCGCGCTGGAGCGCTGGGAGGCGCTCGACGCGGCCGCCTGAGCGTGCCCGGAGGCGCGCGATGCTCCCCCGCGGATCGCCGGTGGGTCAGGCGCGGTGATAAGGGTGGCCGGTGAGCAGGGTGTGCGCGCGATAGAGCTGCTCGGCGAGCAGCACCCGCGCCAGGCCGTGCGGCAGCGTGAGGTCGGACAGCCGCAGCAGGGTGTCGGCGCGCTGCTTGATCCGGAGGGCGAGCCCGTCGGCACCGCCGATCAGCAGGGCGACGTCGCGACCCTCCTGGCGCCAGCGCTTCAGTTCGTCGGCGAGATCGGCCGACGTGAACCGCTGCCCGTGTTCGTCCAGTGCGACCAGCCGTGCACCCGGCGGCAGCGCCGCGTCGATGCGCTGCGCTTCGCGCTCCATCACCGCCTCGGCGCTGGTACTGGAACTGCGGGTCTCGGCGCGGATCTCCCTGAGCAGCAGCGGCGTCTCGGGCGGCAGGCGGCGCGAATACTCGGCGTAGGCCTCGTCGACCCAGCGCGGCATGCGCTGCCCGACGGCGAGCAGCCAGAGCTTCATCGCGCGCCGGGGGGCGTCAGTGCGCCGGTTTGCGGGGCGCGGCACGCCGCGCCGCCGGGGCCTTGGTCGTTGCTGCGGTCTTGGCGGCGGACTTGCGTGCCGGCGACGTTGCCGCAGCCGACTTGCGCGCGGGGGACTTGGCCGCTGCCTTGCGGGCAGCCGGCCGCTCGGGCGATGCGGTGTCGGCGGCGCGCTTGCGCGCGGTCGGCGTCTTGCCGGCCGGGCTGCGGGTCGCCGACTTCTTGGCTGGAACCTTTTTCGCCGCGGCCTTCTTTGCCGGAGTCGTCAACGGACGCGGCTCTCCGGTGTCCGCCGCTGTCCGGGCGGTCCCGGCCTTGCGCGCCGTACCGGTCTTGAGGTGAACCGGCTTGGCGCCCCACAGTTCCTCGAGTTTGTAGTAGCTGCGGATCGCCGGCTGCATGATGTGCACCACGGCGGCGCCGCAGTCGACCAGCACCCATTCGCCGGTCTCTTCGCCCTCGGGGTTGCGCACCTCGAATCCCGCGGCCTTCACGTCGTCGCGCACGCTTGCGGCCAGCGCCCGGGTCTGCCGGTTGGACGTGCCGCTGGCGATGATCACGCGATCGAACAGGCTGGTGAGTTCCTCGGTGTTGAACACCTGGATGTCCTGGGCCTTGACGTCTTCGAGGGCCCCGACGATGACCCGTTGCAGTTTGCGAATGTCCATGCGGCTTTCAGTGCTGATAGAGATGATTCCGGGCAATATAGCGTGCGACCGGCTCCGGGACGAGGCCTTCGAGCGGTTGATCCTGCGCGATACGCTCACGCACCTGGGTGGCCGACAGGTCGACTTCCGCCATGGCCAGCCGGTGCAGCCCGTGGTGATGCGCGGCCAGCGCCGCGAGCAGTTCCGGCGGCGCCGTCTCGGAATGGCCGGGACGGCGGGCGACGGCGAGGTCGACCTGGGCGACGATGTCGCCCCAGCCGTTCCAGGTCGGCAGGTTGCGCAGCTGGTCGGCGCCGAGGATGAAGGTGAACGCCGTGTCCGGGTGCGCCGCGCGCAGCTCGCGGACCGTGTCGATGGTGTAGCTCGGGCCGTGACGGCGGATCTCGATGTCGCAGGCGCGCAGCCCCCGGCGTCCGGCGATCGCGAGGTTCACCATGTCCCAGCGCTGCGCCGGGCTGGCGGCGAGCGGGTCGCGCTGCCAGGGTTGGCCGGCGGGAATCAGCCAGACGCCGTCGAGGTCGAGTTCGGCGCAGGCGCTGAGCGCGAGCTGCAGGTGGGCGTTGTGGATCGGATCGAAACTGCCGCCGAGCAGGCCGATGCGCCGGCACGCGGAGCACGCCGCCGTGCTCATGATTGATTGCTCCGCCCCGCGTGCGGCGCCGGGCGGCCGTTCGGCGCCGTCACTCGGCGGTCCAGTCGCGTGGCTGGAGAAACACGTCGTACAGACGCGCCTCGGGCGTTCCCGGCTCGGGATGCCAGTCATAGCGCCAGCGGGCGATCGGTGGCATCGACATCAGGATGGATTCGGTGCGCCCGCCAGATTGCAGGCCGAAATGCGTACCGCGGTCCCAGACCAGGTTGAATTCGACGTAGCGTCCGCGCCGGTAGGCCTGGAAGTCGCGCTCGCGCTCGCCGTAGCGCAGCGCTCGGCGGCGCTCGACGATGGGCAGGTAGGCCGGCAGGAAGGCATCGCCGACGGCGCGGATCAGCGCGAAGCCGCGATCGAAACCGCCCTCTGTATAGTCGTCGAAGAACACGCCGCCGATCCCGCGCGGCTCGTCGCGATGCCTGAGGAAGAAGTAGTCATCGCACCAGGCCTTGAATTTGCGGTAGTGATCTTCGCCGAATGGCGCGAGCGCTGCCTTGCAGGTGCGATGGAAGTGCACGGCATCATCCTCGAAGCCGTAATAGGGCGTCAGATCCATTCCGCCGCCGAACCAGGCGACCGGGCGCTGTCCAGCCGGCGTCGCCATCAGCATGCGCACGTTCATGTGCACGGTCGGGACATAGGGGTTGGTGGGGTGCAGGACCAGCGAGATCCCCAGCGCCTCGAACGGGGCGTCGGCCAATTCGGGGCGGTGCTGCGTCGCCGAGGCGGGCAGCCGCGGACCGCGCACGTGGGAGAAGTTGCACCCGCCGCGTTCCAGCAGCCCGCCGTTCTCGATCAGGCTGCTGCGGCCGTCGCCCTGCAGCGCTGACTCCGGGGGGCGTGTCCACGCGTCGCTGCGGAACGCGCTGCCGTCGGCAGCCTGCAGCGTGTCGAGGATGCGGGCCTGAAGGTCGAGGAGATAGGTGCGAACCAGTTGCGTCTGCATATCCGGTGGTGCGGAGGCGACAAAGGGGCCACGGAACCCGAAGGGTCACGATTGTTTCACGATTGCGCGTTCCAGCCGGGATGGCTAGGCTCGGCCTGCCGTGGCGTTACCGGGCCATCGGCTGGCCCGGCAGCAGCTTCCGAGGTGGCAGGATGCCGGAACGACACCGCGAACCCGCGCAAGGAGAGAATCGATGTCCAGAATCGTCGGCATTTCAGGCAGCCTGCGCCGTGGCTCGTTCAATGCGGCGCTGCTCAAGGCAGCGACGACGCTGATGCCGCCGGGCGTCGCGCTGGATGCGCGCGGCATCCACGGTATTCCGCTGTATGACGCCGACGCCGAGGCGGCCGACGGAGTCCCGCCGCCGGTCACGGCGCTCAAGGAGGCGATTGCCACGGCCGACGGCCTGGTCCTGGCCACGCCGGAATACAACAACGGCATTCCCGGGGTCTTCAAGAATGCGATCGACTGGTTGTCGCGGCCGCCCGAAGATATCGGGCGGGTGTTCGGCGGTCGGCCGGTGGCGTTGATCGGCGCATCGCCGGGCGGATTCGGCACCATCCTCAGCCAGGCCGCGTGGCTCCCGGTGCTGCGCACCCTCGGCGTCGAGCTCTGGAGCGGCGACCGGCTGTACGCCTCGCGCGCCGGATCGGTGTTCTCGCCCGACGGCGAATTGACCGACGCCAACGTCCGCGAGCAGCTGCGGCGGTTCCTCGCGGGATTTTCCGCCTTCGCGCTCGCCCGGAAGCATTGAGGCACGGCGGGCCGACGAGTCGACTCCACGGCCGGTCCGCCGCCTGATGGCGGCGGAAAATCCTGATCTCGGCGATGCCCAAGGCCGTCGAGGCGTGCGTCGGCGCCAGGCCTGCAGCGGCCGCGGAGCGCGGCGCGCGCGACAACCGGCTCTTCCTATACTCGCGGCATGAAATCACTGTCCGACTTGCGCAAGGACTATCAGCGGGCCGAACTCGACG
>JAKAIB010000021.1 GCA_021814605.1 Pseudomonadota bacterium
TACAGCATCGCCCCGAACGCCATGGCGCAGCTGGTCAGCGCCGCCTGGTCGGTCGGTCGCGAGCAGCGGCTTGATCCGTTGCTGATCCTCGCGGTGATGGCGGTGGAGTCGTCGTTCAATCCGTATGCGCAGAGCAGCGTCGGGGCGACCGGGTTGATGCAGGTGATGGCGGGCGTGCACCGCGACAAGTTCGCCCCGTTCGGCGGACCGCAGGCGAGCATCGATCCGCTGGCCAATCTGCGGGTCGGCGCGGTGGTGTTGAAGGACGCGATCGCCCGCGGCGGGTCGGTCCGTACCGGTTTGCGCTATTACGTCGGTGCGACTTCCGCCGCCAGCGAAGGGGGCTACGCCGACAAGGTCCTGGCCGAGGAGGCGCAGCTGCAACGCGTCGCGGCGCTGGCCGCGAAGGTCCAGGCCAAGCGGCCGACGAAGGCGGCAGCCACGCAGACCGCGCGTGGTGCTGCTTCCGCCGCGACCGCCCGGACCTGACGACGGCGCCCGAGGGCGCCGTCCCGCTGCCCGCGGACCGGCGGTCCGCACACCCGGATTCGCGGCAGCGATTACCATTGCGTCCTGCACGACTGGCGATAGGGGCCGCCGCGAGGCTGGTTCCGAGGTGGGGACAACCACCGGGGAGTGCTGGAATTGTGCCGTTCGCCTGGGCCAGCGCTATCCGCGCTGTCGATGAGACCAACCTGACTCCGCCCAGGCCTCGCGCCGCCGACCATCGGTGGCGTTCCGGCCATTCTTCGAGAAATTCGCCATGTTCGATCGCCGCATCCAGATTGCCCAGACCGATCCGGAACTCTGGGCCGCCATCCAGTCCGAGAACCAGCGCCAGCAAGACCACATCGAGCTGATCGCGTCGGAAAACTACACCTCGCCCGCGGTGATGCAGGCGCAGGGATCGCAGCTCACCAACAAGTACGCCGAGGGCTATCCCGGCAAGCGCTACTACGGCGGCTGCGAGTTCGTCGATATCGCCGAGCAGCTCGCGATCGACCGCGCCAAGGAACTGTTCGGCGCCGAAGCCGCCAATGTCCAGCCGAACTCGGGTTCGCAGGCCAACCAGGGCGTGTTCTTCGCACTGCTCAATCCCGGCGACACCATCATGGGCATGAGTCTCGCCGAGGGCGGACACCTGACCCACGGCATGGCGCTCAACATGAGCGGCAAGTGGTTCAAGGTGGTCAGCTATGGTCTGAACGCGCAGGAGGAGATCGATTACGACGCGATGGAACGCCTGGCGCACGAGCATCGGCCCAAGCTCATCATCGCCGGCGCGTCGGCCTACAGCCTGCGGATCGATTTCGAGCGCATCTCGAAGGTTGCCAAGGCGATCGGCGCGTACTTCATGGTCGACATGGCGCATTACGCCGGGCTGATCGCCGCAGGGGTCTATCCCAACCCCGTTCCCTGGGCCGACGCCGTGACGTCGACGACGCACAAGACGCTGCGCGGCCCGCGTGGCGGTCTGATCCTGATGAAGGAGCAGCACGCCAAGGCGATCAACAGCGCGATCTTCCCGGGGATCCAGGGCGGGCCGCTGATGCACGTCATCGCCGGCAAAGCGGTGGCGTTCAAGGAGGCGCTCACCCCGGCGTTCAGGCAGTACCAGCAGCAGGTCGTGGCCAACGCGCGGGCGCTGGCCGAGACGCTGGCCGGGCGCGGCCTGCGCATCGTCAGCGGCCGTACCGAGTCGCACGTGATGCTGGTGGACCTGCGGGCGAAGAAGATCACCGGCAAGGAGGCCGAGCGGGTGCTGGGCGAGGCGCATCTCACGGTCAACAAGAACGCGATCCCCAACGACCCGGAGAAGCCGTTCGTCACTTCGGGAATCCGCGTCGGATCGCCGGCGATGACCACCCGCGGCTTCCGCGAGGACGAGGCTCGCCGGACCGGGGAATTGATCGCCGACGTCCTCGACAACCCGGGCGACGCGGCCAACCTGGAGCGGGTGCGCGCCGAGGTCAGGAAGCTGACCGACGCCTTCCCGGTGTACTCGGCCTGATGGCAGCCGGCGGCAACCGCCGCCGGGATCAGACAACCTGCTTGCGCAGCGGCGCCGTCAACGCCGACAGCGCCCGCTGCTGCGTGCCGTCGGCGGCGAAGTTCGCCGGGTCGAGCCAGGCGTCGAACGCCGCCTGCAGCGGTGGCCATTCGCGGTCGATCACGCTGTACCAGGCGGTGTCACGGTTGCGTCCCTTGACCACCGTGGCCTGGCGGAACAGCCCTTCGAAGCTGAACCCGAAGCGCTCCGCCGCGCGGCGCGACGCCGCGTTGAGCGCGTTGCACTTCCACTCCACGCGGCGGTAACCGAGCGCGAACGCTTCGCGCAGCAGCAGCCCGATCGCCTCGGTGGCGGCGCGACTGCGCTGCAGCAGCGGCGAGAAGTACAGGTGGCCGATCTCGATCGAGCCGGCCTCCGGCGCGATGCGCAGATAGCTCGCCAGTCCGGTTGCGCGGCCGGTGGCCTGGTCGACGACGGCGAAGAACAGCGGATCGGTGCCGAGGCAGGTCGACGCCATCCACTCGAGATAACCCGGCAGGTCGGCGAATGGCCCGTACGGCAGATAGGCCCAGCCGGCGCCCGCCCAATCGAGCGCCTGCGCCGCGAACAGCTCGGGCCCGTGTCGTCCCGGTTCCACCGGCTCCAGCCGGCAGTAGCGGCCCGCGATCGCCTCACGCGCCGGCCGTGGCCGGGGCGTCCAGCCGGGGACTTCGTCGCCGAGAGGTTGTTGCGGAATCGCGGAGTTTGCAGTCGTGGCGGGGATCGGGGGCATGGCGGGTTGCGGCGGCATCATCGGCCGCACATTGTCGCCGGTCGGTGTCTCGCCGCAGTCGCGTGACGCCGCGGGCGAGAGCCATCGCTACGGTCGCCGCTCGTCAATCGTCACACGGACCGCATGTCCGTTCGCGCGGACGCCATGCACCACCCCGAACAGATCGCCCGATGCCGGCATTGCATTGCCGTTGGCCGACACGCGCGCCTCGACCTCGAGGTCGGTCGCACTCGACAGCGGGTGCGACGGATCGAGCGTGTCTGCGTCGCTGATGTCGACTTCCTCGGGCAGGGCGCTGGCGGTGCGCTTGACGGCGGCCAGCGGCATCGCCATTCCCGGTTCGCGGGCGATGATGAACAGGACCTTGCCCTGGGCCTGAGCGCGCAACTTCGGCTCGATCGAGACGTCGATGCGCAATCCCGCGGCCGTTCCGGCCGCCGCAGCCTGTTGCGGGGCGGCGTTGCCCTGGTCCTGCCGGATCAGATCCTTCAGAAAGGCCTCGTCGTCCGATCCAGGCGTCACCTCACGCATGGCATGCTGGAGCATCGGCAATGCGACGGCGTGGTCGCCGCGCCGGGTCGCCGCATAGCCGGCGAGCATCAGCGCGAGCAGATTGTTCGGATCGAGCTTGAGCGCCTGCAGCGCCAGGTGCTCGGGCCGCCCGACAGGGTTGCCGCCTGCGGTCATCGAAAGCGCGTCGGCATACTCGGCGAGCCATCCCGCATTGCTGTCGAGTGATGGCCCGATCTTGCCGAACGCCGCCACGGCGTCGGAGAACCGGCCGAGGACGCTGTACGACCGGCCGAGCATGGCCCAGCCGGCCGGATCGTCGGGATGGGCGGCGAGCTTTGCGGCGAGGCTGTCGACCATGGTCTGGACCGAGGACGGCGGCGTCTGTGCGCCGGCAGGCCCTCCCTGGACGGTTGCGGCCGCCAGCGCCGTGTTGCCTTGCACCGCGCCTGGCGTGCCCATCAGCACGTAGAGCAGGCTGCCGCTGACGGGAAGGATCAGCGCAATCGCGAGCCCGGTCGCCAACCGGCTGCCCGCCCAGCTACGCGGGTTCAGGCGCGTGCCGTGGCTGGCCGTCTGCGTGCTGTCCTCGAGCAGGCGGCGCGTCAGGTCATCGTGCGCTCGGACGTAGTCGTCGTTCCCGATCGCTCCGGTCGCGTGGTCGCGTTCGAGCGCGGCGAATTCATCCTTGAGCAGATCGGCGTTGAGCCGGTTCCGGTCGATGGTCGCGAACAGCGTGCCGCCGCGCAGCAGCGGCCAGATCATCAATGCGATGGCGATCGCGGTCACGAGCGCCGTGCTGATCAGAAAGACAATCATCGTGGGTCCTCGAATCCGGCTTCAGCCAGCAGTTGCCGCGCACGCTCGCGCTGGGCGTCGTCGAGCGGAGGTTCGGCCGATGTCGCGCGCCGGCGGATGTAGATCAGCAATGCGGCGATCCCGGCGATCAGCAGTGCGAAAGGTCCGGCCCACAGCGGCAGCGTCTCGATGTCGAAGGGCGGGCGGTAGCGCACGTAGTTGCCGTAGCGATCGACGAGGAAGTCGACGATCTGCCGATCGGTCTTGCCCTGGATGATCAGGCCGCGAATCTCGTTGCGGAGGTCGCGGGCGAGGTCGGCCTGCGATGCGGCGAGCGATTCGTTCTGGCACACGAGGCAGCGCAGATCGCGGGTGATGGCGAGCATGCGCTGCTCGACGGCTTCGTTGCGCGCCAGGGGGACCGCTTCGCGCGCCAGGGCCGATCCGGCGGCGCCCAGAACCAGCAGCAGGACGATGAGGAGTTTCATGACGACAGCTTCCGGATCAGGGGTAGCAGGACCTTGTCGAGCTTGTCGGGGGTGATCGGCCCGATGACCTTGTGCACGATCCGTCCGTTCTTGTCGATCAGGTAGGTTTCGGGCACGCCGTACACGCCGTAGTTGATGCCCACGCGGCCGTCGGCGTCGACAGCGACCTCGTCGTAGGGATCGCCGAACTGCGCAAGCACGGCGCGAGCGTCTGCCGCGGTGTCCTTGTAGTCGAGACCGATGAGCGGAACGTGCTTGCTCTTGGCGAAATCGACCAGGACCGGATGTTCCTCGCGGCACGATTCGCACCACGACGCCCAGACATTGAGCAGCCAGACGCGCCCTTTCAGTTCGCTCGGCGAGAACGTCTTGTCCGAGGTGAACAGGCGCGGCAGCACGAACTGCGGCGCCGGCTTGCCGATCAACGGCGACGGGATGCGGTGCGGGTCGTGCAGCAGCCCCGCGCCGAGGAATCCGAGCAGCACGAGGAACAGCAGCAGCGGTACGAGCCAGATGCGGCGGATCATGCCAAAGCCTCCTGCGCGACCAGCGCCTTGCGCCTGAGCAGCCGATAGCGGCGATCGGCCGCGGCTGTCGCGCCGCCCAGGGCCATCAGCAGTGCCCCGGCCCAGATCCAGATGACGAACGGCTTGTAGTACACGCGTACCGCCCACGCGCCGCGATCGAGCGGCTCGCCGAGGGAAACGTAGATGTCGCGCAGCGGACCGGTGTCGATCGACGTTTCCGTCATCGGCATCGCGGAGCTGAAATAGTTGCGCTTCTCGGGGTGGAGGACGCGGAACACCTTGCCATCCCTGGACAGGGCAAGCGCCCCGCGCTCGGCGCGATAGTTGGGACCGAGCACTTCATTGACCCCGTCGAACTGCACCGTATAGCCGCCGACCTGCACGACGTCGCCAGGCGCCATGCGCACGTCCTTCTCGACCTGATAGTTCTTGACCATCGCGACGCCGAGGATCGACACCGCCAGGCCGACATGCGCGAGCTGCATGCCCCAGTAGGCGGCGGGCGGGTTGCCGCTGCGCAGGCGGGCACGCAACTGCAGTGCCATCGCGGTCGCAAGCCAAACACCGACGAAGGAGCCGATTGCGGCGGTCGGTGTCCAGCGGCCCTGGGTGAGCGGAAGCGCGACCGCGGCCACCGTGGCGACGATCGCCGGCCAGCGCATCTTGCTGACCAGATCGGCCAGCGGGGACTGCTTCCAGCGCGCGATGGGACCGATCGCGGCGAACAGGAAGATCGGCAGCACGACCGGGATGAACACCGTGTTGAAGTACGGCGGTCCGACCGACAGCTTGCCCAGCCCGAGCGCATCCATCACCAGCGGGTACAGCGTTCCGAGCAGCACCGTCGCGGCCGCCACGACGAGCAGCACGTTGTTGCCCAGCAGCAGGGTCTCGCGCGATACCAGCGCGAAGCTGCCGCCGAGACCGCTGTGCGGCGCGCGCAGCGCGAAGATCAGCAGCGATGTCCCCACCACGATGGCGAGCAGGATCAGGATCATCACGCCGCGCCGCGGGTCGGTGGCGAACGCATGGACCGACGACAGCACGCCGGATCGCACAAGGAAAGTGCCCAGCAGCGACAACGAGAACGCGCCGATCGCCAGCAGCACGGTCCAGTTGCGGAAGCTGCCGCGCTTCTCGGTCACGGCGAGCGAGTGGATGAGCGCGGTGCCGATCAGCCAGGGCATGAACGACGCGTTCTCCACGGGATCCCAGAACCACCAACCGCCCCAGCCGAGCTCGTAGTACGACCAGTACGACCCCAGCGCGATGCCGATGGTGAGCGCGATCCAGGCCGCCAGCGTCCACGGCCGGGACCAGCGCGCCCAGGCCGCGTCGAGGCGCCCGGCGAGGAGGGCGGCGATGGCGAATGCAAACGCCACCGCGAAGCCGACGTAGCCCATGTAGAGCATCGGCGGGTGGCCGACCAGCCCGGGGTCCTGCAGCAGCGGGTTGAGGTCGCGCCCGTTGAGTGCCGCGGGCAGCAGTCGCACGAACGGGTCGGACACCAGGTTGACGAACAGCAGGAATCCGGTGGCAATCACGCCGAGGACGCCGATCACGCGGGCCACCATCTCGTCGGGAAGGCTGCGCGAGAACAGCGACACTGCGAAGGTCCAGCCGGTGAGCATCAGCAGCCAGAGGAGGAACGACCCCTCGTGGCCGCCCCAGGTGGCGCCGATCTTGTAGATCTCGGGAAGCTGGGTGTTCGAGTTCTCCGCGACGTAGCGCACCGAGAAGTCGTCACGCAGGAACGAGGTCACGAGGCAGGCGAAGCTGAGCGCGACGAGGAAGAACAGCGCACGCGCTGCGGGGCGCGCCAGTCCGATCCAGGCGCGATTGCCGCGCCAGGCGCCGATCAGCGGCAGCGTCGCCTGCAGCAGCGCGACGGGCAGGGCGAGCAGGAGGGCGTAATGTCCGAGTTCCGGGATCATGGCTGGAGTGTCCTTGAGGCCTGGCGAGCCTGGTCGATGGCGTTCTTGGCTTCGGGCGGCATGTAGTTGGCGTCGTGCTTGGCCAGCACCTGGGTCGCATCGAAGACGCCGTGCGGTCCGACGCGTCCCTGAACGACCACGCCGCGGCCCTCGGCAAACAGGTCGGGCAGGATGCCGGTGTAGATGACGGGAACCTGCTTGACGGTGTCGGTGACGACGAAGCGCACGGTCATACCGTTGCGGCGCAGGCTGCCCTTCTGGACCAGTCCCCCGAGGCGGAAGATGGCGTCGTGGGGCGCGTCGCCGGCGACGATCTGGCTTGGCGTGACGAACAGCGCGATCGCGCCGTTGAGTGCGCGCAGCGTCAGACCGGTCGCGATCGCCAGTGCGACCAGCCCGCTGGCAATCAGGGCCAGCCTGCGATGCCTGGCTTTCATGATGGCCGTCCCTCCCATTCGATCCGCTCGACCGTGGCGACATGCGGGCGGCCATCGACACGGTCGACGCGCCGGCGCCGCCGCAGCAGGTGCAGCGCAGCATTTCGGCGCTGGCGCAATGCGACGATCTCGATGGCCAGCGCGGCGGCACAGGCTCCAACGCTCCCCCAGACGTACAGGGCGTACCCGCCCATGGCGAAGAAGGCTTCGGGTGAGGACCAGTTCATGCGGTGATCTCCTCGAGTTGTGCCACCCACTCCGCGTGGCCTTCGCGTTCCAGGATGATGGTGCGGACCCGTGCCAGCGCCACGGCGATGGCATACATCCAGGCGGCAACCGACATGAGCAGGATCCCGGCGAACATGGTCATCGCCATCGACGGAGCATGGCGGAACGAGATCGACGCGCCCTGGTGCAGCGTGTTCCACCATTGCACCGAGAAGTAGATGATCGGGATGTTCACCACGCCGACCAGCGCCAGCACGGAACTCGCCCTGTCGGCCCGCCTGGGGTCGTCGATCGCCGACCGCAGCGCCATCACGCCGAGATACAGGAACAGCAGGATCAGTTCGGACGTGAGGCGCGCATCCCAGACCCACCAGGTGCCCCACATCGGTTCGCCCCAGAGCGATCCGGTGATCAGCGCGAGCGCCGTGAACAGGGCGCCCGTCGGCGCCAGCGCGGCGGCCATCATTCCCGACAGGCGGGTGTTGAACCCGAGGCAGATGGCGGACCAGAACGCCATGACGAGATAGATGAACATCGACATCCACGAGGCGGGCACGTGGAGGAAGATGATCCGGTAGCCCTCGCCCTGCTGGGCATCGGGCGGAGCGACGAAGAATCCGACCCACAGCCCGGCCGCGCAGAAGACGACGGCCAGCCAGGAGAACACGGGGATCAGCCGTCCGGCGAGCGGGTAGAAGGTGGCCGGACTGGCGTACCGCGTCCAGCGTGTCGTGGGCGTGTTCATTCGAGTGCGATCCTGACGGCGGAGGTGGTCGCCAATGGGGAGAGGAACGACGCCAGCGCCAGCATCGCGCCCAGCAGTGCGAGATGACTCGAGTAATCGAGGCCGGCCGCCTGTGCCGCCACCGCACCGGTCCCGAAGATCAGCGTCGGGACGTAGAGCGGAAGAACCAGCAGTGCGAGGAGCGCGCCGCCACCGCGCAGTCCGAGCGTGAGCGCAGCGCCGATCGCGCCGATCAGCGACAGCAGCGGGGTGCCGAGCAGCAGGCTGAAGGCGAGCAGTCCGAGCGCCCGGCCGTCGAGGTCGAACTGCAGTCCGAGCAGCGGTGCGAGCAGCACCAGCGGCAGGCCGGTCACCGTCCAATGCGCAAGGATCTTTCCGGAGACCAGCCACGAGAACGGCGTCGGCGACAGCGCCAGTTGTTCCAGCGTGCCGTCGGCGTAGTCGTCGGCGAACAGCCGATGCAGCCCGAGGAGGGTGGACAGCAGCGCCGCGACCCAGAGCACGCCGGGCCCGATGCGACGCAGCACGTCGGGCTCCGGACCGATGCCGAGCGGAAACAGGCTGACCACGACGACGAAGAAGAACAGCGATGTCATCGCGTCGCTGCGGCGCCGCAGGGCCAGCAGCATTTCGCGGCGGAAGATGGCGATGAGCGCGGGCAGCATGCCGTGGGTTCCGCCTAGAGCGCCAGCTCGCAGTCCGGCGCCAGCGGCAATGGCTGGTGGCTGGTGATGACGGCGAGACCGCCGCCGGCCAGGTGATCCTTCACCAGCGAACCGACCACGTCGACCGCGTCGGAGTCGAGCGCAGCGAGGGGCTCGTCGAGGATCCACAGCACCGCGTCGCGGGCGGCGATGCGGGACAGCAGCACCCGTCGCCGCTGCCCGGCTGACAGCGTGCGCAACGGCAGATCCTCGCGCCCCTGCAGCCCGAGCCGGCGCAATGCCACGAGGGCGGACGTCTCGTCGAGCGGGCGACCGTCGATCGCCGCGGCCAGGCGCAGGTTCTCGAGCGCCGTGAGGTCGTCCTTCAGCGCACCCCGGTGACCCGCGTAGGCGACGGCATCGTGAAACGCATCGTTGCTGCGTGGCAACGCCGAGCCGTTCCAGCGGACGATGCCGGCATCCGGTGTCGACAGGCCGGCGAGCAGACGCAGCAGGCTGGTCTTGCCGGCGCCATTGGCGCCGCGCACATGCAGCCACTCGCCCGAGCGGAGGGTGAAGCCGATGTCCGAGAACAGCCGGCGGCCGCCGCGGCTGCAGCTCAGCCGCTCCGCCTCCAGGCGCGGCGCATCGTCGGTCATGGCCGCTCCCCGGCGCAGCGCGTCGGCGTCGCGCGATTCGTCACGAGCCGCTTGCGCTTGTAACGGGAAGAGGCCTGCGGGTGCATGAATGTATTCCGTGTTTCAGTACATCTCGGATCCAGTATATGAAGCTCGTTTTTTTGTACAGATTGACCCCCGTCAACGTTGTGCTCAATCCTTGTCAACGGTGTTGCAGATCGCCAGACTGGCGTTCGGAACGTCCGCCAGCGAAGCGGGACGCACAATTTGTCACGTATGATCCGTGGCGCGGCGCAGTCTTCGGCGGGACAATGTGCAAGGTGCCGTCATTTTCCACAAGAGTTCAACGGTTTTTATGCGAATTCGTCTATTTGATGTGTCGCAAATAGACGAATCCTGCGTGAGGTCCTGAAGCCCGCTGCATCGCGAGCAGGCGATCTGCCCAACCCGACGGAAATACGCCGATGGCCATCTCGATTCGTCCGGCGCGGGCCGTGGGCGTCCTCGCCGTCCTCGCCATCATCGCCATCACGGTGTCGGTGACGTTGCTGTTGTGGGATCTGCGGACTCGCGCCGTCGAGCATGGCCAGGAAGAGACCGCGAGCGTCGCGCGCATGCTGGCGCAGCAGGTCGCGCAATCGTTCGGGACCGTCGAAGCGGGATTGAGCGGAATCGTCGACCGGCTCGATTCGCCGTTCATCGGGCAACTTGGCCTGGACAGCGTGCCCATCCATCTGCTGCTGAGTTCGCGCCTGCCCGGCATGGAAGGCGTGAGTGCGCTGGCCATTGCCGACAGCCGTGGCGTGGTCGTCAACTCGACCGGAATCTATCCCGCGACGCCTCGGTCCGTTGCCGACCGCGCCTATTTCCGGGTCCTCGCCCGTCGCGGCGCCGCGACGACCGTGATCGATGCGCCGATCCGCGACCGGTCGACCGGCGGCTGGCGCATCCATGTCGCCCGCCCGTTCCGCAATCCGGATGGCACGCTGCGCGGCGTGGTTGTCGCCTCGGTGCGGGTCAGCGCACTCGAGAAACTGTTTGCGACGACGCGGCTCGACGTGCCGCGTCCGGTCGCGCTGTATCTCGACGACGGCCGGCTGCTGGCCAGCGTGCCGCCGCGCGACGATGCCATCGGCGAGCCGGCGGCCGCGATGCGCGGCATCGCGCTGCCCCCGCCAGGCGTCGTCCGCCGCTATACGCAGGTCGGGGCGGGATCGTCCGACGATTCGTTCGTCGTCGCGCGCGTCGCAGGCCTCCCGTTGAGCATCGGGGTCGGCGACAACACCGAACAGACGCTTGCGGCGTGGCGTGCAACGGCCGTTCCGATCGGCGCCGGCGCGGCCCTGGTCATCCTGTTCATCGGCGGCACGGCGCTGCTGCTGGCGCTCGAGCTTCAGCGCAAGGAGGCGCTGGACCGCGCGTTGCGCGACGCCGATCGGCGCTATCGACGAACCATCGATTCGGCGATGGATGCCATCGTGTCGGTCGACGCGCAGCAGAACATCGTGATGTTCAATCCGGCCGCCGAACGCATGTTCGGCATTCCGTCGGGGCGCGCGATCGGCAGCCCCGTCGCCGCGCTGATTCCGCAGCGGCTGCTGCCGGCGGCTGGCGGTGCAGAGGGCTCGGCCGGCACCGTGACGCAGACGGACCTGATCGCCTTGCGTGCCGACGGCAGCGCGTTTCCGGTCGAGTCGGCGGTGTCGCAGGTCGAAGTCGATGGCGCGATGCAGCTGACCGCGGTGCTGCGCGACGTGACCGAGCGGCGCCGGCGCGAAACCGAGCTGCGCGCGATGAACGAGGAACTGCGGCGGCTGTCCATGGCGCTGCAATCGGTTCGGGAAGAGGAGCGTGCCCGGATCTCGCGCGAACTGCACGACGACCTCGGCCAGCAGCTCACCGGACTCAAGCTCGACCTGTCGTGGATGGCGGGACGGCTGAAGGACGGGCGGCCGCCCGTCCCCGACGCGATGGATTCGATGCGCCGCCTGCTCGATGGCGCGATTGCCGCGGTACGCCGCATCTCGACCGAACTGCGACCGCGCATCCTGGACGATCTCGACTTCAGCGACGCCGTGTCCTGGCAGGTCGGCGAGTTCGCCAAGCGCAGCCCGATCGCGATCGGGCTGGACATTCCTGCGGCGGACCGCGTCAGCGGCGATGCCCTGGCCACGGCGCTGTTCCGCATCGTCCAGGAATCGCTGACCAACGTCGTGCGGCACGCCGGTGCCACCCGGGTGGACATCCGGCTGGTCGAGACCGCGGAAGGACTGCGCCTGACCATCGCCGACGACGGCTGCGGTTTCGATGCAGGCCGCAAGGGGACCCGCGGGATCGGGCTGGTGAGCATGCGCGAACGCGCCACGGCGCTCGGCGGACGCTTCCGCATCATCGCAACGCCCGGCGGTGGCACCACGATCGAGGTCGACGTCCCGCTGACCGATGCCGCTGCCGATGCGGTGGAGCCAATCGCATGAACAAGACCGAAGTCCTGGTGGCAGACGACCACGCAATCATCCGCAACGGCCTGCGCAACATCCTCAACGACACCGACGACCTGGTGGTGGCGGGCGAGGCCGCCAACGGCAATGTGCTGCTGGACATGATCCGCTCCCGCGACTGGGGGATGCTCATCCTCGACCTGTCGATGCCGGGGCGCAACGGGCTCGACCTGATCAAGCTGGTCAAGGCCGAGCGTCCGCACCTGCCGATCCTGATCTTCACCATGCACCAGGAGGAGCAGTACGCGGTGCGCGCGCTGCGTGCCGGCGCGGCCGGCTACCTGACCAAGGAATACGACGGCGATTTCCTGTTGTCGGCGGTGCGCAAGGTGGCCCGGGGCGGGGTCTACGTCAGCACCAAGGTCGCCGAACTGCTCGCGGCGGACGTGTCGCGCGCCCATGTCGCACCGGCGCACACCCTGCTGTCGAACCGCGAGTTCGAGATCTTCAGCCGCATCGTTGCCGGCCAGAGTCTGACCGAGATCGCCAACGATCTCGCGTTGAGCATCAAGACGGTGAGCACGCACAAGTCGCACCTGATGGAAAAGATGGGGGTCAGCCATCAGGTCGACCTCGTCCGGTACGCCGTCCAGCACGGGCTGCTCGACCACAACCCCGACTGACACCGCCGGCCCGCGCCGGCGCGTTCGCGCCCGGTCGATCTGCCGATTCCGATGCGCCATCGGAATATTCCGATGGCGATTTTCATCGCGTTCCGATGGCGGATCAGGGTTATCCCCAGAAAGAATGACCACCAAGGATCCCGGTGCCCGTGATGCGCCGGGGAAATCGTCGAATCTCGACTCCAAGGTGGACAAATGCTGCGCAAATCCCTCGCGATCCTCCCGGCCCTGGCGGCTGGCGTCGTCCTGTCTTCCCTTCTGCCGATGGCGCATGCCGCGGACGCAGATGCGGCCAAGGCGGTGATGCGCCAGCACCAGTGCTTCACCTGCCATGCCGTCGCGGCAACCAAGATCGGACCGTCGTTCGAAGCGATCGCGACCAAGTTCGCCGGACAGTCCGGCGAAATGCAGACGCTGGAGAAGGCGATCCAGCACGGCGAGAAAGGCACGTTCGGCGCAACGCCGATGCCGGCCAACCCGACGGTCAGCGACGACGACGCCAAGCTCATCGCCGGCTGGATCTCCAGCCTGAAGAAGTAGCAGCGACGCCCGGGCCGCGCCATCGCATCGGCGCCGGCCCGCAAGCGACTGTCGCAATCAGGTCAATCAGGGAGCGAACCGTGCACTTCACCAAATCCATCCTTCTTGCCGCCGGCATGGCCCTGGCCTGCTGGGCCGGGCAAGCCAGGGCTGCCGATCCGATCAACCTGCCGTCGCTGGGTACGCCGGCGGCATCGGCGTCCGAATCGGCCGCTGAAAGCTCGCGGGAGCACCTCGCCCAGGACGCGAAATGCACCCGCTGCCACGACGAGAACGAGGCCAAGCCCGTGCTGTCGATCTTCCAGACGCCGCACGGCGTGACCGGCGATCCGAGAACGCCGACCTGCCAGTCGTGCCACGGCGAGAGCCTGGCGCATATCGCGGGCCCGAAGAACGGCGCGACCTTGCCGCCGCCGCCGGACGTCCGGTTCAACAACATCACCTATCCCGAGTCGAGCGCCGCCAAGCGCGCCGCGGTGTGCCTCTCCTGCCACAAGGGCACGCAGCGCACGCACTGGGCGGGAAGTCCGCACCAGGTCAACGGCCTGGCGTGCAGCGACTGCCACGTGGCGCACAACCCGGTCGACAAGGTCCGCAATCGGCTGACGCAACCGCAGGTGTGCTTCACCTGCCACAAGGACCGGCGCGCCGATGCCCAGAAGATCTCGCACCACCCGATCCTGGAGGGCAAGGTCGTCTGCTCGGACTGCCACAACCCGCACGGATCGGTCGGGCCCCATCTGATGAAGAAGGCCACGGTCAACCAGACCTGCTGGACCTGCCACGCCGACAAGCGCGGTCCGTTCCTCTGGGAGCACCAACCGGTCACCGAGGCCTGCACCAACTGCCATACGCCGCACGGCTCGAACATCTCGCCGCTGCTCAAGTCGCGTCCGCCGTTCCTGTGCCAGGAATGCCACGACGGCCCGCATGCCAGCGGCTCGGCCTTCGGCCCGGGCATCGCAGGTCCCCAGGCGGGCGGCACCGGATTCCCGGCGACGGGAACGATCAGCCCGAACGGGAACGGCGGCGGACGCGCATGCCTGAACTGCCACGTGATGGTGCATGGATCGAACAACCCGGCAGGGGCGTTCCTCCAGCGTTAATCAGGGAGAAGACATCATGAGCACCAAGAGGATCGCGTTGTCACGCAGCCCGCTCGCGGCGGCGTTGCAGGCCGCGCTGGCCACGTTGGCGATCGCCTCGCTCGGCACGGTTGCCCGTGCCGACGACGACCTGGCGGCGCTGGTCAATCCAACCAACACGGTGGAGATCGGCGGAACCTACACCCAGCACAGCTCGTACAAGTTCGGCGAGTACAACGGCCTGCCCGACTCGGGACTCAGCCTGATCGGCAACGTCGACGTGCGCGGCGGCGATGCGTACGGCCAGAAGCCCGGAACGATGCGCTGGTCGATCAACGGGCACGATCTGGGAACCACCTCGCGCTCCATCGGCGCCCGGATCAGCAACCAGGGAAGCTGGAAACTGGGCGTGAGCTACGACCAGTTGCGGCACAACATCACCGATTCGTACCAGACGCCGCTGCAGGGGTCGATGGGCGGCAACACGTTCACCATGCCGGCGGGATTCGGCGTGGTCAACAAGTCGCGCGGGGCTCCGGGCACGCAGGCGCTGACCCCGACGCAGCAGTCGTTCTTTCACACCCAGGACGTGTACTCCCAGCGCGGCACCACCCGCTTCACCGCCGAGCACAACCTCGGCAGGCAATGGGATCTGCGGTTCCACTGGACGCATATCGATCAGTCGGGTGCCAAGCTGATCGGCTCGGGAACCGACGAGCAGACCACGTCGCAGGCGTTCCTCAACGCCGGCTACAAGCCCGGAAACGAGAGCATCCAGCTGTTGATGAATCCCACCGAGTCCAAGACCGACAACTTCGATCTGTCGGCCAACTGGGCGGGCGCGAAAGGGTTCTTCACGGGCAGCTTCTTCGGTTCGCGGTACCGGGACGACAACAGCGCGCTGTACTTCCCCAACCCGTATACCCTGACCAACGTTCCCAACGGCTCACCCGTGGCCGGCGGCGACTTCCCGGTCGATCTGATGAGCACCCCGCCGAACAACGAGGACAAGCAGATCAGCCTGTCCGGCGGCTATGACCTGACCGAGCGCACCAAGCTGGTCGGCGGCTATTCCTACGGCCGCAATACCCAGAACATGGCCTACGTCTACGAGCCCGCGGAGATGCAGGGCAGCAGCGTGCCGGTGGGGTCGCTCAACGGACTGGTCGTCAACACCCATGCCGACGCCAGACTGACCAACCGCACGACCGACGCGCTGACCCTCTCGGGAGGCGTGATCTACAACAAGCGAGACAACCAGACACCGTCGTACGCGTATCCGTTCTACACCCTCGGCGGTGATTCGGCGACGCCGGTGAACATGCCGGAGAGCTACAGCACGACCAAGACCGACGTCGCGGGCGACTACCGCCTGAGCACCCGGCAGCATGTCCATCTCGGACTGCAGAACAACAAGACACGGCGCTGGTGCGACAACACTGCGGCGATCGCGCTCGGCGAGTCGCTGGCCGCTGCAGTCGCCAGCTACTACACCCCGGGATCGACCTGCGCGCAGGTGCCCGAGGAGAGTGAGAACCGGGTGGTCACCCTGTATCGGGTGCAGGCCGCGCCCAGCCTGAATCTGCGGGCCGGTTATACCTATTCCAACCGCAAGTCGACGGTGAATCCGTCGTTCTACAACCCGATGCAGTCGTTCAGCGAAGGGTTCGAGAACTACGGCTACCTGGCGTACTTCGATGCATCCCGCAGGGAGCACCTGTTCCGCGCCGGCGCCAACTGGCAGGCCACGTCGGCGCTGAACCTGAGCCTGGACGGCCAGTTCACCGACGACCAGTATGGCGACTCGACCCTGGGCGTGCAGAACGGCCATTCGGCAAACGTCAACCTGGACTCGAACTACCAGTTCTCCCAGGACGCGTCGATGTCGGCCTACGTCAGCTGGCAATGGCGGACCCGGGATCTGCTGAGTGCGACGGGCCGCAACGCGGTGTCGACCGCGGGTCTGACCTACTGGACCAACGGCATGCGCGACCAGGCGACGACCATCGGCCTGACCGCGAAGCGTCGCGGACTGATGGCCGGCAAGCTCACCGTGGCGGCGGACCTGTCCTACTCGATCGACACCACGACGTACAACACGGAGTCGGCGGGCGGGGCGAGCGGGATCGTGTGCAATACCGGCAGCGCCAGCGGCTTCAACTGCGGCCAGATTCCCGACATCCGCAGCGAGTTGACGCGGCTGACGTTGACCGGCAATTACGCCATCGACAAGAAGAGCTCGGTGCTGTTCGGCTACCTGCACGAAAAGCTCAACTCGAACGATTACCTGTTCAACTTCTACCAGACGGGATACACGTCCTCGGCCGCGATGCCGGCGAATCTGCAGAATCCGAGCTATACGCAGAACGTGCTGTTCCTGAGCTACATCTACCGTTTCATGTGAGGCGCGAGCTGCGGGCGGCATGCCCGCAAACGGGCGCCGGCTTCGGTCCGGCGCCCTTTTTTTGCCTGCGTGCCCGAGTCGGTGAAGTTCCGTGTCAAGGGGCTGGGCCGTCGGCCCTGTTGACGTAGGCGTCGATCGCGGCGGCGAGATTGCCGGGGGTCGATGCCTCGGCGGCAAGCCGGCGGGCGGCGAGGATGTCGGCGGCGGACATGTGCTTCGCCAGCGCGTCGCGGCTGGCAGGCGCATGGTTGCCGGGCGACGGGTCGCCGCGCATCGACAGGGTGTAGAGCGCATAGGCGACCACCGCCGATCGCTGCACGCCGGCGCCGGTGGCATACAGGGTCGCAAGGTTGTCCTCGGCGTCGGGTTCGCCCTGGATCGCCGCCTTGCGGAACCAGCCGGCCGCGGCAACGGGATCGGCGGCGACGCCGGTGCCGTTCTTGTACAGCAGGCCCAGGTTGTTCTGCGCGTGCGGTTCGCCTTGTTCCGCCGCCTTGCGATACCACGCCGCGGCCTGCGCCGCATCCTCCGGCACGCCGTCGCCGCGCGCGTACAGCCAGCCGAGGTCGTATTCGGCCGCTGCCACGCCTTGCTCGGCGGCCTTGCGGTACCACGTCGCGGCGAGGGAAGCGTCCTTCGGGACGCCCACGCCGTTGGCGTAGAGCCAGCCCAGGCTCGTCTGCGCGTGGGCCACGCCTTGTTCGGCCGCCTTGCAGAACCAGTCCGCAGCCTGTGCCGGATCCTTGTCGACGCCCAGCCCCTGTGCGTACAGCACGCCGAGGTGATCCTGCGCGACCGGATCGCCTTGCGCAGCCGCCTTGGCGAGCCATGCGGCGGCCCGGGACGGGTCGCGCGCGACCCCCGTGCCGCGCAGGTACATCAGCCCGAGATTCTCCTGCGCGTGCGGCTCGCCTTGCGCTGCGGCCTTCTCGAACCAGGCCGCGGCCCGGGCGTCGTCCCGCGGCACGCCGATGCCTTCGCGGTACATCACGGCGAGATTGTTCTGCGCCTCCGCATTGCCCTGTTCCGCAGCCTTGCGGAACCACTGGGCCGCCTGGGCACCGTCGCGGCCGACACCCTGGCCGTTGGCGTAGAGGACGCCCAGGCTGTACTCGCCCTTCGCGTCACCCTGCTGCGCCGCCCGGCGGTACCAGGTCAGCGCGTCGGCGTAGTTGTGCCGCGAGTCGAAGTAGGCGCCAAGCCAGTACTGCGCCTGCTTGTCGCCCCCGAGCGCCGCGGTGCCCAGCTGTTGCAGGCTGGGTTCATCGCCTCTGGATGCACTGCGTGCCAGGGCTGCCGCCTGATCCGAACTCATCGCGCCCCAGGCCGAGGCGGCGAGCGCCAATGCGACCGTGCAGGCGGCCAGCTCGCGGGCTGCGAAGCGCGTGGTCTGCTCCATCCCTCGACTCCCCGCGACTTCGCGTCGCGAATTGGTGAACGGACGCATTTTCGCCCCGATTTGCCAGGCGCCGCGCATCACCGCATCATTCCGTCCGGATCCGACCGGTTCTCGTCCTGCCGCGTCGCGGCGCGAAACGTCGATCCGGCGAACAATGCAGGCTCAACACACCACCGGAGTTTTCGATGAACACCTGCCTCCTCGTGATCGACGCCCAGGAATCCTTCCGCCACCGGCCGTATTTCGCCGCCGACCGCGCCCGGCCCTATCTCGCCGCGCAGAACGCGCTGATCGACGGTTGCGTGCGCAGTGGCGTCGATATCGTGCGCGTGCTGCACAGCGACGGTCCCGAGCAAGCCGACAACCCGTTCGCGCGGGCCTCGGGGCTGGTCCGTCCGATCGACGGACTCGCCGGATTCGAGGCCGCCGCGGAGTTCGTGAAGTCGCGGCACAGCGCGCTGGTCGGCACCGGGCTTGACGTCTGGCTGATCCGTCACGGCGTGCGCCGGCTGATCGTCAGCGGCATCCGTACCGAGCAATGCTGCGAGACCACGGCGCGGCACGCGTCCGATCTCGGCTGGGAGGTCGACTTCGTCTGCGACGCGACGCTGACTTTCGACATGCAGCAGCCCGACGGCAGCCCGCTCGCCGCCGACGACATCGTCCGGCGCACCGCCACCGTGCTGAAGGACCGGTTCGTGACCCTGTGCAGCGTCGACGAAGCGCTGGCGCGGGCGCAGCGCAAGTAACCGCGAAGGTCGACGCACCATGACCTTCGCGGCGCCGGCCGACGATCCGATCCGCGTCCTGTTCGTCGTGCTCGACGGCAGCCTGACCCTCGACTGGGCCGGACCGGCCGAGGCGCTGCGCTCGGCGAACCAGGTGCTGGACGCACTCGGCCGGCCGCAACGCTTCGTCCTCGAATTCGTCGGCCCGGCGGCCGAGCCGGTCACCTCGGTCGGCGTGCGGCTGCGCGATGTGCAGCCGTTGCCCGCGCTCGACCCGGACGCATCCGGGCCGGCGGTCTGGGTGGTGCTGCTCGG
>JAKAIB010000022.1 GCA_021814605.1 Pseudomonadota bacterium
CGTCGACAAGCGGGCGCTGTTCTGAACGCCGGACACGGACATGGCGACCACACCGCCCATCGTTGCATTCGACATCGAGACGCTTCCCGACCCGCAGGCGCTGCGCGCCGCCGGACTGGCCGACGCCGGACTGGATGACCACGCCACCGTGCTGCAGGCGCAGCAGCGCCGCGCCGAGCAGACCGGAAGTGATTTCCTGCCGATCCATTGCCAGCGGGTGCTCGTCGTCTCCTGCACCTTCCGCAGCAAGGAGGGGTTGAAGATCCATTCCTTCGTCGACCGCGGCGGGCAGGAAGGGCAGGTGGTGCAGAGCTTTTTCCGCGTGATCGAGAAGCACCAGCCGCAACTGGTCTCGTGGAACGGCGGCGGATTCGACCTGCCGGTGCTGCACTATCGCGGCCTGGTGCACGGCGTCACCGCGCCGGCCTACTGGGACATGGGCGAGGACGACCGCGAGATGAAGTGGAACAACTACATCTCGCGCTATCACACCCGCCATCTCGACCTGATGGACCTGCTGGCCCTGTACCAGCCGCGTGCCAACGCGCCGCTCGATGTGCTCGCCAAGCTCTGCGGCTTCCCGGGCAAGCTCGGGATGGACGGCAGCAAGGTCTACGAGGCCTGGCGGTCCGGCGAGACCGACGCCATCCGGCGGTATTGCGAAACCGACGTGATGAACACCTATCTGCTGTACTGCCGCTTCCAGCTGATGCGCGGCGGCCTGCAGCCGGCCGAGTATGCCGACGAGATCGCGCTGGTGCGGCAGACGCTGGCGGGGCTCGCCGAGCAAGAGCCGCATTGGCGCGAATACCTCGACGCCTGGCCCGATCCGGGAGCCGCACCGCCGCGCTGAATCGCGCCCTCGCGGCGGGCTGCTGCGGCTGCTGCATCTGTTCCAATGGCGGCATGGAGCAACGTGAACAGACCGAATGGCTGCAGATCGACAGCCTCGACCTCGACGCGCGGGGCGTGGCGCGCAGCGCCAGCGGCAAGGTGGTATTCGTCGACGACGCCCTGCCGGGCGAGCGTGTGCAGGCGCGCATCGCGCGCAGCAAGCGCAACTGGGAGCAGGGCCGGGCAATCGCCTGGGACAGGCCGGCGAGCAGCCGCGTGGAGCCGCGATGCCCGCATTTCGGCGTCTGCGGCGGCTGCAGCATGCAGCACGTCGACGGCTCGGCGCAGATCGCCTTCAAGCAGCGTGTCCTCGAGGACGATCTGTGGCATCTGAGCCGGCTACGACCGCAGACGCTGCTGCGGCCGATCGCCGGCCCCGGCTGGGGCTACCGCACCCGGGCGCGGCTGACGGTGCGGGTGGTGCCGAAGAAGGGCGGGGTGCTGGTCGGCTTCCACGAGCGCCGGTCGAGCTATGTCGCCGACATGCGCAGTTGCGCCGTCCTGCCGCCGCGGGTGTCCGATCTGCTGCTGCCGCTGCGTCAACTCGTTGCCGGCTTGTCGCAGCCCGAGCGCATTCCGCAGATCGAACTGGCGATGGGCGACACCGTGGTCGCGCTGGTGCTGCGGCATCTCGAGCCGCTGACCGATGCGGATGGGCAGCGGCTGCGCCAATTCGCCGCACAGCACGCCGTGCAGTGGTGGTTGCAGCCCAAAGGGCCCGATTCGGTGGCGTTGCTCGATCCGGACAGTGAGGAGCTCGCCTACGCGTTGCCCGAGTTCGGCGTCCGGATGCCCTTCCGGCCGACCGATTTCACCCAGGTCAATCCGGCGGTGAACCGGGTGATGGTCGCGCGGGCGCTGCGGCTGCTCGATCCGCAGCCGGGCGAGCGGGTGATCGACTGGTTCTGCGGGCTGGGCAACTTCACCTTGCCGATCGCGACCCGGACGCGCCAGGTGCTCGGCGTCGAAGGCAGTGCGGCGCTGGTCGCTCGGGCACTCGACAACGCCTTCCGCAACGACCTGCAGGACCGGGCCAGCTTCGCGGCGCGCAACCTGTTCGAAGTCACCGCGGCCGATCTGCGCGCTTTCGGCGAGGCCGACCGCTGGTTGATCGACCCTCCGCGCGAAGGTGCGCTGGCGCTGTGCAAGGCGCTGGCCGAACTGGCGGGCGTGCCCGATGACGCATCGCCGCAAGCGCAGCAGCCTGGCGCTGTTCCGCAGGCCGGGGCGCCGGTGGAGGAGCCGTTCCGTCTGCCCCGACGCATCGTCTACGTCTCCTGCAATCCGGCCACGCTGGCGCGCGACGCCGGGCTGCTGGTGCATCAGGCGGGTTACGTCCTGCGGGCAGCGGGCGTGATGAACATGTTCCCGCAGACCGCGCACGTCGAATCGATGGCGCTGTTCGAGCGCGAGTGAGGCGCGAAAAAACGCCCGGCCGGAGCCGGGCGTCGATCGGTACCAAGCCGTGCCGGGCGTCAGCGCCGCTGGCCGCCGAAGATGCCGAGCAGCGCCAGCAGGTTGACGAACACGTTGTAGAGGTCGAGGTAGATCGCCAGTGTCGCGACGACGTAGTTGGTCTCGCCGCCGTTGACGACGCGATGCACGTCGACCAGCATGAACGCCGAGAAGATGACGACGGCCAGCACCGAGAACGTCAGCATCAGCGCGGGAAGCTGCAGCCAGATGTTGGCGATGCCCGCGATCATCAGAAGCACGGCGCCGACGAACAGCATCTTCGCCAGGCCGTTCAGGTCGCGCTTGATCACGTTGGCCAGCGAGGCCATTGCGCCGAAGATGATCGCCGTGCCGCCGAACGCCAGCATCACCAGCTGCGGGCCGTTGGCCATGCCCAGGACGAAGCCGAGCATCTGCGACAGCATCACCCCCATGAACAGGGTGAACAGCAGCAGCAGCCAGACGCCGGTGCTCGAATTCTTGGTGCGTTCGATGCCGAACATCAACCCGAATGCGCCGATGAGGAAGACGATCATGGTCAGCCCCGGGCTCTGCATCATCGCCAGGTTCAGTCCGGTTGCCATGCCCAGCCACGCACCGATGACGGTGGGGATGAGCGAGATCGCCAGCAGGGTGTAGGTTTGCCGCAGCACCTTGTTGCGGATGGCCAGGGCGCTGCCCGGGCGGGCACCCTGCTGGGCATAGACGGTGTAGTCGCGTTGGTCGTTCATGGAAGGTTCCCTTCAGTCGCGGGGAGCGGAGAATGAGACTCCGGTTGCCCAGATAGGTTCCGCAGGCCCGATTTCAATCCCTCGCGGGTGACTTTGCAAGCGTTGGGCGCTGCGGTTTCAGCCCGGCTTCAGCCGCCATAGGCGGCGCGCAGCCGTTCCATTGCCACCGGTAGGGTGATGCGGTGGTTCTGCGGGCCGTGCACGGCGATCTTCTCCGCGCCCAGCACGTTGCCGAGGCGCGCGCTGTCGGCGAGCGTCCAGCCTTGCGACAGTCCGTGGAGCAGCCCGCCGCGGAAGGCATCGCCACAGCCGGTGGGGTCGCATACCGCAGCCGCCGCGATCCCCGGAATGTCGACTGCGCTGCCGTCGTCCCAGACGCGGCAGCCCTGCTCGCCACGGGTGACGACCAAACCGCGCACCCGCGCCGCGATCGCATCCAGACTCCATCCGGTGCGGCTGGTCAGCAACTCGGCCTCGTAATCGTTGACCGCGACCCAGCTGGCCTGCTCGACGAAGGCGCGCAGCTCGGCGCCGTCGAACATCGGCAGGCCCTGGCCGGGATCGAACACGAACGGGATCGCGGCTTCGGCGAGCTGTGCTGCGTGCTCGAGCATTGCGGCGCGGCCGTTGGGGGCGACGATGGCCAGCGTCACGCCGGCGTCGAGCGGTACGCGCGTTTCGTGCGCCCGGCCCATCGCACCGGGATGGAACGAGTTGATCTGGTTGTTGTCGCGATCGGTGATGATGTGCGCCTGCGCGGTGTAGCTCCCCGGCAGCACCGTCACGCAGCGGCGCGACAGCCCGAGCGCATCGAAGCGCTGCAGGTAGTCCTGGCCGTCCTCGCCCAGTGTCGACAGCACCAGCGGATCGGCGCCGAGCAGCTTGAGGCTGTAGGCGATGTTGCCGGCGCAGCCGCCGAACTCGCGTCGCAGCGTCGGTACCAGGAAGCTGATGTTGAGGATGTGGACCTTGTCGGGCAGGATGTGGTCGGCGAAGCGGCCGTCGAACGTGGTGATGGTGTCGAAGGCGAGCGAGCCGCTGATCAGGATGGGCATTGGTTCAGGCCTCGTGGCGCAGCGCGGGGAACAGGATCACGTCGCGGATGCTGGGGGCATCGGTGAGCAGCATGACCAACCGGTCGATGCCGATGCCGCAGCCGCCAGCGGGCGGCATGCCGTATTCGAGGGCGCGGACGTAGTCGGCATCGAAGTACATCGCCTCGTCGTCGCCGGCGTCCTTGGCGCGGACCTGCGCTGCAAAGCGCTCGGCCTGGTCTTCCGGATCATTGAGCTCGGAGAACCCGTTGGCGATCTCGCGACCGGTGATGAACAGCTCGAAGCGCTCGGTGATCTCCGAGCGCGTGTCCGACGCCCGCGCCAGCGGCGACACCTCGACCGGATAGTCGACGATGAAGGTCGGATCCCACAGCAGGTGTTCGGCGACCTCCTCGAACAGCGCCAGCTGGAGGGCACCGAGGCCCATCGTCTTGAGCTTGTGCGGCGGATGGTTGGCGCCGAGCCGGCGGAGTTCGCCGCGCAGGTAGCCGTCGTCGGCGAGCTGGGCGTCGGTGTACTGCGGCGCGTGCTGCCGGATGGCCTGGAGCAGCGTGAGCCGGGCGAACGGTGCGCCGAGGTCGAGCGTGCGCCCCTGGTGGGTCAGCGCGGTCGTGCCGCAGGTGATCTGCGCGGTGTTGCGCAGCAGCGCCTCGGTGAAGTCCATCAGGTCGTGGTAGTCCCACCACGCGGCGTAGAACTCCATCATGGTGAATTCCGGGTTGTGCCGCGGGCTCAACCCTTCGTTGCGGAAGTTGCGATTGATCTCGAACACCCGCTCGAATCCGCCGACCAGCAGGCGCTTGAGGTACAGCTCCGGAGCGATGCGCAGGAACATCGCCTGGTCGAGCGCGTTGTGGTGGGTGGCGAACGGCTTCGCCGCGGCACCGCCCGGGATGGGGTGGAGCATCGGCGTCTCGACTTCCATGAACCCGGCGGCCAGCATCTCGCCGCGCAGCGCGGCGATCGCCTTGCTGCGCAGCGCGAAGCGCTCGCGCGTCTCCGGGGTGACGATCAGGTCGACGTAGCGCTGGCGGTACCGCGTCTCGACGTCCTCCAGGCCGTGGAACTTGTCGGGCAGCGGGCGCAGCGACTTGACCAGCAGCCGCAGGCTCTCGGCCTTGATGGTGAGCTCGCCGGTACGGGTCTTGAACAGTGTGCCCTCGCAGCCGATCAGGTCGCCGAGGTCCCAGTGCTTGAACGCGGCATGCGCCTCTGCGCCGGCCACGTCGGTGGCGACATGGATCTGGATGCGGCCGGTGCCGTCCTGCAGCGTCGCGAAGCTGGCCTTGCCCATGACCCGCTTGAGCATCATGCGTCCGGCAACGCGCACCCGCACCGCGGCGGCTTCGAGCGCCTGGGGGTCTTCGCCGTCGTGCTGGGCATGCAGCGCCGCGGCGCTGTGCGTCGGCTTGAAGTCGTTGGGGAAGGCCGGGCCCTCGGAGCGCAGCGCGGCGAGCTTGGCGCGGCGCTCGGCGATCAGCGCGGAGTCGTCTGCCGGCGGGGTCGGGGATCGGGAATGGTCGGAAGTCATAGGGATCGGGATTGCAGGAATTCAAGGCTCGCGGCGCTCTCGGCGCTGAGATGATCGGCAACGCCGCCGATCAGCGCCTCCTCGATGCGCGCCGCCAGCGTCTTGCCCAGTTCGACGCCCCATTGGTCGAAGGGGTTGATGCCGTAGAGCCAGCCCTCCACCACGGTGCGGTGTTCGTAAAGCGCGAGCAGCGCGCCGAGATGGCGCGCGTCCAGGCGGTCCAGCCAGATGAAGGTCGACGGGCGGCCGCCGGGGCAGGCGCGGTGCCGCGCCGCCACCGCGGCGCGCTCGGGCGACATGCCTTGGGTCATCAGCTCGACCTGCCAGGCCGCGGCGTCCTTGCCGTGCCACAGTGCGTCGGCTTGTCCGAGCGCGTTCGCCAGCAGGGCGCGATGCTCGCTCAGGCGCGAATGCCATGGACGGGCGACCGCGACGATCTCGTGGAACACCGGCACGGCCGCCTGGTGGAGCAGCTGGAAATAGGTGTGCTGCACCGGTGTGCCGACGCCGCTGATCACCGCCGGACCGCTGATCGGCACCGGATGCATGCCGTCGGCGCTGGTCGACTTGCCGAGCGACTCCATCAGCAGCTGCTGCAGGTACAGCGGCATGTGCGAGAAGGCGTCGCCGTACAGGGCGATCGACAGCAGCGGCAGGCCGAATCGCACCCGGTAGGCGTGCGACAGGCCGGCCAGCAGTCCCGGAGCACTCTGCGGCAGCGGGGTCGACAGGAAATGCGCGTCCATCGCCAACGCTCCGGCGTGCAACTGCTCGACGGTCTCGGAGCCGAAGGCGAGCATGAGCACCATGCCGTGCGCGCTCCACAGCGAGAACCGGCCGCCGATTTCCGGCAGCGAGCAGAACACCTGCGATTCGGGAAGACCGAAGCGCTCCTGCGCCAGCGTCGGATTGGCGGTGAGCGCGACCAGGCGGCTCCGCGCCTCGTCGGCACCGAGATGCCCGCCCAGCCAGCGGATCACCGCCGCGGCGTTGCGCATGACCTCCAGCGTGCCGAAGGACTTGCTGTTGATCAGCACCCAGCAATGTGCCGGATCGGCCTGCGCCAGCGCGGCGTCCAGCGTGGCGCCGTCGAGATTCGCGACCCAATGCACCCGGCAGCGCGGCGGCTGTTGGACGGCGAGCGCGTCGTGGAGTGCGCGCATCGGCGTTTCCGAGCCGCCGGCGCCGAGGTGGATGATGTCGAGTGTGCGGTCGTCGCGCACGGCGTCGGCCAGGCGCAGTTCGGCCCATTGCGCCATGCGGTGGTGCTCGGCCGCGAGGAACGCGGCCGCCGCCTGCGCCGGGGCGTCTCCGCCGTGGGCGCCGAGGCGCGACAGCAGATGCCAAGCCGGACGTGCTTCGCTGCCGTTGGCGGTGACGTCGCGCACTAGCTCGTCCGGGCGGTGCGGCAGCGCTGACAGCGTCCGGTCGGCAGTGGCCAGCGCGCCCGGCCCGTGGCGGGTGAATTCGAGGCGGAGGCCGGCGGCGTCGATGTGCGGTGGAGCAGTCATTCGGTTGGATTCGGTCCGCGACGCAGCGATCGGCGCCGTGGCCTCGCGCCCGGCTGCGGCGAGCCGGCCGGGCGTCGGATGGAACAACCCGGCGATTCTATTCGGGACGGCGGCTCAACCCGGGGCGGCTCCGACGGCGAACGCCAGCCAGAGGCCGGCCCAGAACAGCGCGATGATCGCTGCCTGGATCAGCGCGTTGGCGGCGCCGAAGCGGGCCTGGCCTCCGGCGAAGCCGGCGAAGGCCTTGGTCGCCGCGTTCGTGGTGAGCGCCAATCCGATTGCGAACAATGCCGCCCGCGGCGACAGCGCGCCGCCGGCCGCGAGCTGCGCTGCCGACGCCGCCGAGGAATGCGCATCGGCGAAGCCGGCGATGCCGACGGTGGCAATCGCTCCCATCGGGCCGGACAGTCCGCGCGCCGCCTCCGCGACGAGCAGCACCAGCGCCAGCGCCGCGGCAAACGCCAGCGCGTGCCAGGGATTGAACGGGCGCTGCGAACGGGATGCCGCGTCGTCGGCGCTGGATGCAGGCAGGCGGAGCCAGATCCAGGCCACCGCCAGGCCGGCGCCCACGGCATAGGGAACCAGGGCCAGCACCAGCACCGGGAGCAGGGCAGGCGCGAGAAGCGCGACCAGGATGCTGAGTTCGACCGCGGTGGCCAGGTTGGACGTCGCCGCGCCGCGCAGGCAGGCACCGGACATCGCAGGAACCTGCCGGGCCTGCTGCGCCATGCCGGCGATGGTCGCGGTGCTCGAGACGAAGCCGCCGGCCAGCCCGGACAGCGCCAGGCCCCGGCCGGTGCCGAGCGCCCGCACCGCGACATGCCCGAGCGATTCGATGGCCATGACCAGCACGGCCAGCAGCCACAACCGGTGCAGGTTGAGACCTGCCAGCCAGGCGATGCGCTGGTCGGGGAGCAGCGGCAGCACGATCAGCGCCGCGGCGCCGAGGAGCAGCCCGTGCTGCAGTTCCTGTGCGCTGAGCACGCGGCGGGCGAAATCGTGCAGCACCGACTTTGCGGCGAGCGTTCCGGCGACCAGCACGCCCAGGGCGGCTGCCGGCCCGGGCGTGTCCTGCGCCAGCGCGCCGAGCAGCACGGTGAGCAGCAGGGCGAATTCGGTGGTCAATCCGGGATCGTTCCGGCGCGTCTGCAGGTAGCCGGCGAGGGTCAGCAGCGCGAATGCGCCGACGGTGACCGCGACGGCGATGCCACCCAATTTGCCCGCGACCGCCCCGGCGAGCGCGGCGAGCACGAAGCTGCGCAGTCCGGCCGGAGAGTCCGGCGGCTGGCTGCGTTCGCGCTCGATGCCGATCAGCAGACCGACGCCGAGCGCGGCCGCCCATGCGGCGATGGCGGAAAGATCCATGGGATTCACGCGCCGATTGTGCGACCGGAACCCGCCCGCCGGATGATCTGCGTGGAATCGACCCGGCGGTGGATCACCAGCAGGTGCCGACCGTTCCGCTCCCCGAGACGGTCTTGGTGCCGGCCTGGTCGATGGTCAGCGTGCCACACTGGGTGTCCCGGCTGGCCTGGGCGCCCTGCGGTGTCGCCTGGATGCTGAAGGTGGACTGTGTCGGCGCAGCGGGAAACGAATAGGCGTAGTTCGCGCCGGTGTTCTGGGCCGACGCGCAGTCCAGCGCCGGGAGCGCGTTGGCCGTTCCGGCGCTGGACTGGTCGTAGCGCAGGTTGGTCGTGTAGTAGCGCTCCATGTAGTTGGCGTACTCGGACAGGCAGGCTTCGGCGGCTGCGCGTTTGGTCTTGGTGACCGAACTGACGTACGACGGGTAGGCGACCGCGGCGATGATCGCGATCACCAGCACCACGATCATCAACTCGATCAGCGTGAAGCCGCGGGGCCGGCGCGTGGCATGACGCACTGCGCCGAGAGGGGAGTTCCGCATGTCCGGCACCTCAGTTGTTGACGAGCTCGCGCCACGACACGCGGCCCTGGTTCGCCCCCTGCGGGTTGACCAGATCGGAAAAGATCGCGCCGTTCTGGTTGGCAAGCAGGGTCTGGCCGGCGAATGTCGCCGACCCGGTCAGCGACGACAGCCCGATTCCCGCGGCGGCGGTGCCGCCGACCTCGTCGCTGCCGTTGAACTGCGCATCCCCGTTCAGATCGAAGAACACGTTCTTCGGATTCGTTCCGGTGAACGGATCGACCGCCATGACCCAGCCCCGGCCGGTCGGCGCGCAGACATCGGTCATGTCGGGAATCAGCGTCGTGGCGACCAGCAGGTTCTGATAGATCTGGTTGGCTACGATCATGCGTTCCCCTTCGGGCACGTTGGTTGGCGGGATCAGGTCGAGATACCAGCCGAGATGACCGTTCATGTCGTTCGACGCGCCCGTGCTGATGGTCCGTGTGGCGAGCGTCGGTGGCACCGGCGGCGTGACGGACGGATTGCCCGGCGACGCCGCGACCTCGGACGTGATGCTGCGCTGGATCAGGTCGGTCTTCGAGATGGCAGTGCCGCCGGCCTTGGTGACGTCCAGTGCGTACCAGGTCTGGATCGTCTTGTCGGCGGAATCGAGGGTATCGAGGTACTTGCCGGTTCCGAAGAACAGCCAGACATCGCTGGTCGAGGGATCCTTGGCGGCAAACATCGGTGCCGTGATCGGCTGCGGCGTGCTGCTGCTGTCGGTCGCGGTGAACACTTTACTTCCGGACGAGCTGGAGCTGCTCAGATCGAAGGACCAGACGTTGCCGTTCAGATCGCCGGCGTACGCCGTCGTGCTGATTCCGTTGGCCGGGTTGGCGATCCAGACGAGCGGGGTGGCGAGGCCGTTGTCGGTGGTCGAATCCGTCGCGTGCGTGGAGATGGTGCCGCTGGCCAGTGCGATCTGGAGCAGGAAGGCCTTTCCGCTGGTGCTGTTGTAGCCGTTGCCCAGGAGCACCGACCAACTGCCGTTGCCGGTTTGCGCGATGATGGGCTTGCCGGCGATCTGACCGATCGCGCCGCTGTCGGCGGCGGTCTTTTCCCACAGGAACTTCACGTTGGCGGGATCGGTGACGTCCAGCGCGTAGATCGCCTTGACGTTGCCGCGGCCTGTCGTGCCGACAAGGACGGTGCGCCATTGCGCCGGCGATCCCGTGTAGACGTCGGCAACGGTGAGCTCGCCGTCGTTGAAGTCCTGATGCGGGTTCAGACTGTTGCCGTACGACGTCTGCGCCAGGATGCTCGGGTTCTGCGCAGCTGCCAGCACGGCCCCCGGCATGTAGGCGAAGGTTTCGACGCCTGTGCTGGCGCTGAAGCCGTGCAGCATGCCGTCGTTGGCAGCGACGTAGATCGTCGGCGTGCGTGTGGCCTGGTTCGATGCGTACGTGCCGAAGCTCGACGCGCCGGTGAATGACGCGCCCGAGAACAGATCGGGGTTCGGTGCGCCGACATAGATCGGCTGCGAATCGACGATGTCGCCCAGCGCGGTGGTGCGGTTGCGATAGGTGCCGCCGTTCTGCACCTCCTTCGACTGATCGCCGCGAATGTAGTTGACCAGGTCGCTGGTCCACCCGGCGGTGCCGGCGACGTTGGCGGCGTTGAATGCAACGTAGGTTCCGCCGACCAGGGTATAGATCGACCGGGCCGTGCTCGCCGGCAGCAGCGACGCCGCGTCCCAGGCGAGCGTGCTGATGGTCTGCGTTGCCGGATTCACGTTGTAGGCCTTGAGCGAACCCGACCATGCGCCGGCCTTGTAGCTGGCCTGGTAGACGCGGGTTCCGCTGTTCATCTGGGTCGAATTCGTCGACAGCGACACGGCACTTCCGGCGCTTTCGCTGGCGATCTGCGAAAACGCCTTTTCGAGCGACGATTTCATCGTCTGCGCGTCGCCGCCGGTGAAGAAGTTGTCCGGGCGCTTGTCGCCGGTGCTCAGCGTCTGGCCCGATGTCCACCACCAGCTGTCGGTCAGCGCCGTGGTGTTGGCGTACGGGTCGTATCCCGCGGGAACCGTGAAGCCGCCATACTTCGCCGCCAGCCAGTATTGGTTCTGGCTTTTCGACAGCAGCGACTGGTTTTCCATGACGTCGACCCAGTAGGTCGAAATGGTCTGGCTGCCGCTGAGATCGGGCCGCATGTCCTTGGTGTGCGAGTCATAGGCAAGTCCGGCGATGTAGGCGGAATTGTCACGGCCGGTGAACGATCCGCCGCCCGCGGTCATGCCGTTGATGGTGATGTTTTCCAGTTGCGCAACCTTCGATGTCGCTGTGACCACGTTCACCGTGCTGTCACCGCTGACCTCCGTCGGCACTGCCGGTTCGTTGGTACGGTTCAGGTTGCCGGGAAGGTTCTTGTCGTTCCAGGTGTTGACGTCGCCGATGCCGAGGATGAAGCTGCGCTGGCACGAGAACTTCCACGGATCGTCCCAGGTCCGGATCACCGGAAAGCCGTCTGTCGCGACGTAGGAGCTGACGCCGCTGCCGTAGGTCGAGATGTTGTTGTACGACGCGACCGGACCCTGGTTCTTCAGGTAGCGGATCGCGGCGTAGTACATCTCGCTGACTGGGTCGTACGACTTGTCGTCTTGGTTTGTCATCTCCCCGAACTTGTTGAGGTAGTTGATGACACCGCTGTTGGCGATTGCCGGGTCGGTGGCGTACGCCGCAGTGGTGTCGGTCGCGGCCGCGGCATCGGGGTTCTGGACGAACACCCCGGTCGCCGCGTCCCACTCGGCGTGCGGATTCGACGCTGCGGCGCTGGGCGGATCGTAGGTGTCGGGACCGACGTAGGTCTGTGCGGCGCGCAATGCGGCGCCGTCCTGGAGGGTGTTGGAGATGTTCAGGTAGCCGAACACGCTGTACTTGAAGACCTTGGAATACTTCTGGATCAGCCCTTCCGGCTTGTAGTTGCTCCCGTACTGGACGCAGTTCGATTCGAGAAGTCCAGAGGCGCAGACCTGGACGTCGATGTTCACCGAATAGACCCACCCGACGTAGAGCTTCTGGCTCGGGTCGTATTCGACAACGCCCTTGCTCTTCGCCTGCCACGGATTGTCCAGAAGGTATTGCAGCGACTGCTTGTCGCCGTTCTTGTCCTTGGCCGTCGACGAGCTGGAAACGACGAAATACATCCGGTTGCCGAGACCGGCAAGCTTGGTCGAGATGTAGGCGTAGCTGAACGGCGTGTTGGCGGCGACGGTGGCCTGGCTGTTCGAGATGCCGAGATATCCGGTGCCCGACTGGCCGGTATGGCGAGCCTTCTCCAGGATAGTGAGCGTCGACGTATCGACGACGCGATAGCCGCCCGTCAGCGTGGAGCGGAACACGTCGATGGTCTGTGTCGCGCTCCAGTTGAGATAGTTGCCGCTCCAGGCGCCGCTGCATTGCCGGTTCGATGTCGTCGATACCGGGGCGAAGTAGTTCTTCGTTCCGCCGTTGACCCCGGCGAACACCGGCACGGACGCTCCGGCGATCTGGTACTGGTAGCACTTGTTCGGGTCGAAGTAGCCGTAATAGGTCTTCGTCTGATCGAAGCTGCCGATATTGGCCATGCTGAGCACCGTCGGCCATTCCACCGACGGCGTCAGGACGAGGTTGCTCGGGACGTTGTTGGTGACGGTGAGCGGCGACTGGGCGACCGACACGCCGGCCGCGGCCGCGTTCCCCGCGAGCGCGCCGAGTGCGAACGCCGCCGCGGCAACGAAGCGCTGCAGCGCGCGGCGCGGGGAGGATCGCGGCAGGTCGAGCCGAGCCGGCGACGACGACGGTTGTCGATCGGATGGAGCGTTGAGGGATCGCATCGGATTGCCTCGCTTGATCTGGAAACTCACTGGCGCACCCAGGACTGCAGGACCACCACGGCACGATCCGGGGCGCTGGCCGGGTCGGCGCTCCGCGCCGTGATGCGGTAGTAATGCGCCTGCAATGCCGATGGTCCGGCACCGTATTGCGCGCTGTTCGCGGTCTGCGAATTGGCGACGGATGTCGGATCGTTCCAGACGCCCATGTCTTCGATGACGTATTGCGGCTGGCCGGCGGCGTTCGACCCGGCGGTATAGAGGCTGCTGCCCGTGCCGGACGCGGCGGTCTGCCAGGCGTTGGCCGCATCGGCGGCGGAAGTCGGGTCGGCATCGCAGGTCACGCCGGCCGTGTTGCAGTTGTGCCAGATGGTTGCCGCGTGCGCGCTGATCTGCGACTGCGCGACGCGAAGCGCGGCTTCGGCGTTCTGCAGGCCGACATTCCGGTCGTTCAGGTTGCCGGCCATCTTTTCCTGCATGGTCGTCCCGCGGATCGAGGCCAGGCCGATGAGGGTGACGACGATGAGCAGGATGAGGGCGACGATGAGTGCGACGCCCCGCTGGCGCTGGCGCGCCCGCGAGCGGCCCGGAATAGGGAATGGTCGGTTCATGGCGTCAGCTGACCCGGTTGCGCAGGGTGAAGGTCGAGGTGAGCATGCGGGTGAGCGGCTGCGGGGCGGAGTCGGTCGTGACGCGCTGGGTATCGCTCTGAAGGGTGAGCGTCACCTGCACGGCGTCGATGTCCGCCCAGCTGGTGACGGTACCCGCAGCAACGAAGTTGTTGGTCGAGCGCTGGTGGTAGAGGATCTGCATGTCGGTGACGCCGCGGACCATCTCCTGGGCGGTGGGAGAGATGGTTCCGCCCGCGTTGTCGAGCGCGGCGCGATATAGCGATCTGCCTCCGGCCGGGTTGTTGCCGATGAACCAGTCGTCGGCGCTGAACAGCGCGATCTGCGAGTTGGGACCGAAGGTGTAGGTGTTGCCGACGGTCGCGCATTGGGTGGGGTAGCCCAGGCCCTTGGAGCAGTTGCCCGGCGAGACCGAGTTCCCGGTGTTGTGAACCAGGGTGACGTTCGCGCTGTTGTAGTTGGTGATCTGGGTGATCGCTGCGTGATCCGGATCGCAGACGACCACGATGTCGCCGGGCTGGAGGCTGGCGCTCGCCTCATTGAGCTTGATCGTGGCGGACGTCGGGTCGTGGCTGGCGACGCTGAGCCCGGATCCCGCAGTCGACACGAGTTCGATCGAATCGGTCCCGCCGACGCGTTGCCCCACCGCGCTGCCGGTGGTGGTGGCCGGGTCGGCGCTGCCGCCGTCGTATCCCATCACGGCATTGCTCCAGTTCGCCCACCACGCTGTTCCGCCGCCGGCGGGCGAGTTGTTCAGCACGTTGGCGACCCGGCCAAGATTGCCGCAGCCCGTCAGTCCGGCCTGTCGGATGTCGCGTCCCAGCAGCTCGAAGGCGATGCGGCCGCTGTCGCCCACTTCGCCCACCGCGAAATTGGTCCGGAACGACTGTTTGCCGGCGAGGAAGACGCTGAGCACCACGCCGATGACGATCAGGCCGAGCAGCATCGCGACCATGAGTTCGACCAGTGTCAGGCCGCGCGCCCCGCGGGGAGTCACGACAGGCCGGCGCCGACCGGCCATGAGTTGTTCGGTGACGCGGTTCATAGCTTGGTCTTGGTGGTCAGGGCCTGGGTGGCCGATCCGGCGGTGGCCCGGCTATCGTCGAAGGTGACGGTCACTGTGCAGTCGCCGTTGGCGCTGCAGGCGATCGTTCCGATCGCGCCGGGGCCGAGGGCAGCCAGCCCGTCAGGCGAACCGCCCCCGGTGCCGAGGCACCATTGCTGCACCTGTGCGGCGGCCAGCCCCGCCAGTGCCGGCTCCAGGGCGCACTGCGGATTGCCCGAGGCGTCGAGGCTGTATGTCGCCGTCGTGTCGTAGCCGCCGGCAAGCGCGCTGTTGCGATCGGCGCGCATGGCATCCAGGATGGAGTACGCGGCGACCACGGTCTGGGTCCGGGCCATCGCGCTGTTGTTGTTGGTCAGCGATCGCGCCAGCAGGGCGGCCATGCCGAGAAACCCGATCGACAGCACCAGCACGGCGATGAGGATCTCGATCAGACCGACGCCGCGGTCTTGCCGGGAATGCCGGCGTCTATTGACTGCAGGGATTGGGTTGCGCATTCGGGCAGGCTCCGCTCACGACGCACGTGGAAGTGGCCACGCCGGTGGCCAGGTAGATGCAGCGATGGTTGTTGCTCGACAGCCCGCTGGTGCCCACATCGCCGACCAGGCCGGTGAATCCGCCGGTGCCCGTAGCCGTCTGCAGGAAGCCCGTCGGCGTGCCCTGCAGCGCCTGGACGCTGCCGAGGCTGATGTTCGGCGGCAGTGCGACCGCTCCGGCGATGACGGTTGTCGCCGCACCTGCCGTGATCGAGACGGAGCCGTCTGCGTTGAAGTCGACCCGCGAATTGCGCTTCACCGCTTCCGAGCGCGTCAGGTCGAGGGCGTTGACGACGTCGTTCGCCGTGGTCGCCAGCCGATTGGAAAGCAGGATGCTGCGCAGGCCAGGGACGGCAATGGCCAGGAGAACGGCGGCCACGGCGAGCGTGACCAGCAGTTCGATCAGGGTGAAGCCTTGGTAGAGGTATTTCACGGCCGTGGCATCCCGCACCTTGTTGTGAGCGATTGTTACGCATGAAACAAGAAATGCCGACAATTTGCCGACGAACGGTCGAATTCAGCCGATGAACGGTCGGGCCGTGGCGCTGCTGCCACTGCGGTGCGGCACCGCCGCGCGCTGACGGCGTGGTTTCAGGCGACGAGGTCTTGCCGTCGCACCGCCAGCGCAGCGCGTTCGCGCTCGATCCAGAGTGCCTGGGCGCGTGGGGCACCGCCGTGGGCGGCGTCGAGATCCCAGTCGGACAGGACCTGGCGCAGCATTCCGCCTTGCCAATGGTCGCGCGGTCGGTGGGTGTGGCCGTGGATCATCCAGCGGCTGCCGGCCCGGTCGAGCCAGCGAGCCGCCTCGGGGCCGTCGACGTCGGCCCAGTTGTCCATGGCCGCCTGCGCCGAGCGGCTCGCCGCACGCATCGCCCGCGCCTGCGCGGCCCGCGCGGCAAGCGGCTGCGCCAGCATGGCGCGCTGCCACGCCGGCTGCCGGACCTGGGCGCGGAAAGCCAGATAGGCCGTGTCGGCGAGGCACAGGGCGTCGCCGTGGGTGAGCAGCAGTCGCTGTCCGTTGAATTCGAGCGCCGCCGGATCGGGCAGCAGGCGGGCGCCCGTGAGGCGGGCGAAATCGGTGCCCAGCAGAAAGTCGCGATTGCCGTGCTGGACGAACAGTCCGCGCCCGGTGTCGCTCCAGGTTCGCAGCGCGCGGCACACGCTGCCGGCGACCTCGGCCTCGTCGGCGACCTTGACCGCGCCTTCGGGATCGAGCAGGTCGTCCCCGATCCACGCCTCGAACAGATCCCCGAGGATGAACAGCGCATCGGCGCGCAGGGCGTCGCCGGCGAGCCAGCGGAGCAGGGCCGCCGTGGTGCGGGGGACTTCCGCGCCGAGATGGAGGTCGGAGATGAAGACGATGCGCCCCCAGGCGGCGGGGGCGTCGACGGCGTGCGCGGCCGCGCTGGTGTCCGGTGTCGTCACCCGCGGCCGTCCCGAGATCAGATCTCGACCGCCTTGAGGATTACGACGTCCTCCTGCGGCACGTCGTCGTGGAAGCCCTTGCGGCCGGTCTTGACGCCCTTGATCGCGTCGACGACGTCCTGGCCTTCGACCACCTTGCCGAAAACGGCATAGCCCCAGCCCTGCGGGGTTGGCGCGGTGTGGTTGAGGAAGGCGTTGTCGGCGACGTTGATGAAGAACTGCGCGGTCGCCGAGTGCGGGTCGTTGGTGCGCGCCATCGCCAGGGTGTAGCGATCGTTCTTCAGGCCGTTGTTGGCCTCGTTCTCGATCGGCGCCTGAGTGGCTTTCTGTTTCATCCCGGGTTCGAAGCCGCCGCCCTGGATCATGAAACCGTCGATCACGCGGTGGAAGATGGTGCCGTCGAAATGACCCGAGCGCACGTAGGCGAGGAAGTTCTCGCAGGACTTGGGTGCGCGCTCGGCGTCCAGTTCGATGCGGATGTTGCCGCGGTTGGTTTGCAGTTCGACCATGGTGGAAGGCGTCCTCAGTTGATCAGTTTGGCGGATTCGATGACGATCGGCTTGACCGGCACGTTCTGGTAAGGGCCGACGTCCTTGGTCGGCTGGGCGACGATCTTGTCGATCACGTTCATCCCCTGCACGACCTTGCCGAACACGGCGTAGCCGTTGCCGTCGGGCTGGGGATAGTCGAGGCTCGGATTGTCGACCACGTTGATGAAGAACTGCGCGGTCGCGGAATTCGGGTCGCCGGTGCGCGCCATCGCGATGGTGCCGCGCAGGTTGCGCAGTCCGTTGCGGCTCTCCAGCGGAATCGGGGGCCGCGTGGGCTTTTGCTGCATGTCGGCGGTGAACCCACCGCCCTGGACCATGAAGCCGGGGATCACGCGGTGGAAGATGGTGCCCTTGTAGAAACCGGACTTGACGTAGTCGAGGAAATTGGCGACCGTCTTGGGCGCGCGCTGCGGATCGAGCTGGACGGTGAAATCGCCCAGGGTGGTGACGAATTCCACTTTCGGCTGCGCCGTCGCCTTGGCGTCGGCGGCATGTGCCGCCGGGATCGCGAGGCACAGGGGAAGGGCGAGCAGCGCCAGGCGCCGGCGCGCGCGAAGGATCAGGTCGGATCGGTCGGTCATGCGAAGCATCCTCGGAAAAAGCCGCTATTGTGCCCGCGGCCGGGCGCCTGGATCAGGGCGAACTCGCCGCGGGTGCCGGAAGCGACACCGTACCGGCGAGCGCGCCGCCCGCCTTGAGCATGCCGTCGATCGCGCGCACCTTGGCGTCGGTTCGGGCGGCGTCGCCGGAGGCGAGTCGTCCCGCCTTGCGGTAGGCCTGCGCGGCGAGCAGCGCATCGACGTCGCCCAGGTTCTCCAATGCCGTCGCGTAGTCCGGGTTCGCCCGCACCGCCATCTCCAGGGCCTGCCGCGCTTCGTCGTAGCGGCCTTCGCGGGCGTAGAGCACGGCGAGGTTGTTGTACGGTTCGGGCAGTTCCGGATAGCGGACGGTCAGATTCCGGAAGATGATGATCGCCTGGTCGTTGCGGTTTTCGGCACCGAGGATGACGCCGCGGAAGAACTGGAACTGCGGGTCGTCCGGGCGCTTGGCGAGTTCGGCATCGACCTGCTGCAGCGCGGCTTTCAGCTGCCCGTTCACGATCTGCTGGCGCACGGTCGCCGGATCGGCCGCCCAGGATGTCGGCACGGCGAGGGCGAGGACGAGCAGGAGGATGGCGGATGTCTGGCGCATGTGGGAGAGGGTGTCCGCAACGCAGAGGCGCCCGGCAGACGAACCGCCGCGCCGCCCCGGCCTGTGCTAAGTTTTTCATTTTATTCCCGGGGGGCTCCCCGGCGCGCCGCGCCGGCGGTGCCGACCGCACTTCATGACCGAGCTTCATCTCCACAACACCCTGACTCGGGGAAAGGTCCGTTTCACCCCCATCGAGCCCGGTCATGTCCGCATGTACGTGTGCGGCATGACCGTCTACGACTATTGCCACCTCGGCCATGCCCGGGTGATGGTGGTGTTCGATCTGCTGCAGCGCTGGCTCAAGGCGCGGGGCCTGCGCGTGACCTATGTGCGCAACATCACCGACATCGACGACAAGATCATCCACCGCGCGCAGGAGCGTGGCGAATCGATCCGGGCGCTGACTGACCGGTTCATCGCGGCACTGCACGAGGACGCCGATGCCCTGGGCATCGAGCGGCCGACCTTCGAGCCCCGCGCGACCGACTACATCCCGCAGATGCTCGACCTCATCGGCCGGCTCAAGCAGCGCGGGCTGGCGTACCGCGACCGTGCCGGTGACGTGAACTTCCACGTTCGCGCGTTTCCCGGCTACGGCAAGCTGTCGGGCAAGTCGCTCGACGAACTGCGCGCTGGGGAGCGGGTCGAGATCGACGCGGCGAAGCAGGATCCGCTGGACTTCGTGCTTTGGAAGGCGGCGAAGGCGAGCGAGCCCGATGAAGTGAAATGGTCCTCGGACGACGGCCCGGGGCGTCCCGGCTGGCATATCGAATGTTCGGCGATGAGTTGTGCACTGCTCGGTGAGACGTTCGACATCCACGGCGGCGGTGCCGACCTGCAGTTCCCGCACCACGAGAACGAGATCGCGCAGAGCGAGGGAGCGAGCGGCAAGCCGCTGGCGAATGTCTGGCTGCACAACGGCTTCGTCCGTGTCGACGGCGAGAAGATGTCCAAG
>JAKAIB010000023.1 GCA_021814605.1 Pseudomonadota bacterium
GTACGTCGCGCCCTTGTAGCCGAAGGTGCCGCCACTGACCTGAAGCAGCACCGGGCCGTAGAAACTGGTCAGGTCCATGCTGAAGCTGCCGTCGGCCGCGGTCGGCACGCAGTCGAGCACCGTGCCGGTGTTGATGTACGGCGTGACGGTGGTGTTGAGCGGGTTGCCTTGGCCGTTGACCAGGGCGTAGGCGCAGATGTTGTTCGTGCCGCCGCCGTTGACCGCGCCACCCGATGCCGCCGGCCCCATCAGGACCTGTCCGACGACGGTGGAGCCGTTGTAATTGGTCGTCGACGACCCGCCGCCGCAGCCGGCGAGGGCGAGGCTGCCGATCAGTGCGGTGCCGAGTCGGGTCCAGTGTCGTGTGGCTTGCATCGGGAAGGCTTTCGGGGATGGGGTGATGGTCGGCGCCGGTCGACGGCGCCGGTCATGGTCAGTGCACGACGCGGTCGCCGGTCTCGACGAACAGTTCATCGAGGATCAGCGCATCCGGCTGCTCGTCGAGGCGCCAGAAGATCATCAGCACGATGGTCTTCAGGTGCTCGATCGGCAGCGGCTGCATTCCGGTGGCGAGTGCGCGTTCGACGGTCAACTCGCGCAGATTGGGCTTGAGCACGCCGGCGGTCTCGAGGAAATTGAGATAGCCGATGGCCTCGGACCCCAGGCAGTCGAATTCCTGCTGGGCATACAGGCGCATCGCGCGCTCGCTTTGCTGCTGTTGCGATTGCAGTCCGGTCATCGCCGTTTCCAGTCCGCGCAGCCAGTCGAGCGCCTCGTGGATCTCCTCGTTCTCGAAGCCCGCGGCACTGAGCTTGCGCGAGAGCTGCCCGAACTCCGGGCAGGCCTCGGGGTGCCAGTAGGACTCGTAGAGGTACATCAGGATGTCGAACATGCGCAGCATTCTATGCAGAGCGCAATGCCATGTCGGAGGGCGCCGCCGGAGTGGCGCTGCCGCCGTGGGATCGGGGTGACTCAGGCGCGCGCGATGCGCTGGAAGCGCCCGCCGGGAAGCCGCGCCACGCATCCCTCCAGTTCGAGGTCGAGCAGTCTCGCGTTCAGCCGGTCGGCCGGCCAGCCGGTGCGGGCAGCCAGTTCATCGAAATCGCGGATGTCGTAGCCGAGCGCCCGCAGCACGTCGCAGTCCGGCGGCGGCCCGGCCTCGCCCTCCTGCGCGGCGGCAGCGTCGCGGGGTGCAGCGGTGGTCGCCAAGGGCCAGTCGAATTCCTCGAGCACGTCGGCGACCGATTCGACCAGCTTGGCGCCTTCGCGGATCAGCCGGTGGCAGCCGTGCGACAGCGGGTTGTGGATCGATCCCGGGATGGCGAACACCTCGCGCCCCTGTTCCGCGGCGAGACGCGCCGTGATCAGCGATCCGGAGTGGGTGGCCGCCTCGACCACGAGCACGCCGCTGGCCAGCCCGCTGATGAGCCGGTTGCGCCGCGGGAAGTTGCCGCGCGCCGGTGGCGTGCCCAGTGAGAACTCGGACAGCAGCAGCCCGCCTTCGGCGACGGCGTGCGCAAGGTCGCGGTGGCGCGCCGGGTAGATCCGGTCGCAACCGGTGCCGAGGACGGCAATGGTCGAGCCGCGGCCCGGGGCCGGCGCGGCGAGCGCACCGCGATGCGCGGCGGCGTCGATTCCAAGGGCGAAGCCGGAAACGATGGTCACGCCCGCAGCGCTGAATGCCTGCGCGAATGCCGCGGCGTCACGCTCGCCCTGCGCGGTGGGATTGCGCGCGCCGACGACGGCCAGCCGGCGCGGCGACTGCAGCAGGCGGGCGTCGCCGAGTGCATAGAGCAGCGGCGGCGGGTCGCCGATGTCCAGCAGGCTGTGTGGATAGCCGGCATCGCCAAGCCGCAGGCAGGCTTGGCCGGGTTGCGCTGCCCAGTCGATGGTGCGGGCGATCAGGTCGCGCGTCTGCGCGTCCGGCGGGGCGAGCAGTGCCGCAGCGATGGCCTCGCCCGCAACGCGCCGCAATGCCGCCGGCGCGGACGCGAAGATCTGCTGTGGCAGTCCGAACGCCGAGAGCAACTGGCGCGCGGTCAGCGCGCCGACCCCCGGCGTCTGCATCAGCCGCACCCAGCCGGCAAGATCCTCGTCTTCGGCGGCGCCCATGGTCTGCGCCGAAGGTGCAGCCGCGGATCAGGGCTGGGTGAACCGGTCGGCGACGGCGACCGGCTCGTCCGCCGAGAGGATCAGGGCGTACGACACGTGCTGGAAGGTGCGGAACACCATCATCAGGCCGATGCGCCGGTCCGGCAGGGTGATCTCCGGCTTGCCCGGTGCGGTCACGTCGACGATGCGCCGGCTGTAATGCCAGAGCGCGAGCACGTCGCCGCGCTCGATGCCGTCGGCCGCGCCACGATTGAGCGCGACGACGCTGTCCTTGGCGGCGATGCTCATGTCGCCCTGAATCGCCACGATGTCGCCGCTGATCGGCTTTTCCGGCGCGTGCGGGGTGTAATTCAGGTACTCCCGCGGCGGCACCGCGATCAGGCGATCACCGACGCCGATCTCCCGCTCGGCGCCGTCGATGCGGAACATCGACACCGCATCCGGACCGGCCGGCCGTTCGATCATGCTGGCGACGCCGAGGTAGTCGGCCTGATAGGCGATGACCTTGTGCGTCTGCGGATCGACCAGGGGCTTGGCCGGGCGATAGACCTGGAACCGGGTGTGCTTGGCGAGGTTGCCGCGCACATAGACGTGATCGCCGGTGCCGGCGATGGTGTGGCCGCGCGGCAGCGCGACGATGCGAGGCGACGCCTGCAGGGTGTCGGGCTCGACGATCAACGGTCGTGTCAGGAAGGGCTCGATCAGCCCGGGCGGCAGGGTCGGGATTCCGGACATCGACTCGGCACTGGAGCGGACCTCGGGCTTGAGGTCGACCGTCGGGATGCCTGCGCTGCCTTCCTCGCTCGCCAAGCGCAGCGTGGCGCGGCCGTTGGTCTTGTCGAGGTAGAGCACCTGGCCCGGGAAGATCCAGTGCGGATTGCGGATCTGCTCGAGATTCATGCCCCACAGCTTGGGCCAGTTCCAGGGCTTGCGCAGGTACAGTCCGGAGATCGACCACAGCGTGTCGCCGCGCTTGACGGTGTACTTCGCGGGCGCGTTCGGCGCCAGTTCCGACAATGGGACGCCGGTCTGCGCCGTCAGTTCGGCCTGCGCACGCTGGGCCGGCGGGACCGGATAATTCGGCAGGCCGTGCAGCGACGGAGCCGATGCCGAGGGCCCGGCGGCCAGTGCGGGCAACGGCAGGGCGCAACCGAGCGTCAAAGCCGCGGCCAGGGCTGCACGTTCAAGGAATCGGAGTTGGAAAGCCTTGCTCGACATGGCGCGTATCCCCAGATCAATGCCCGTGCCGCGATGCGCGGAGCGACGCGGCGGTGATGAATCTGCCCCCCGTGGAAGTCTGCGCATCCAGGGCTCATCTTTAGAGAAAATTGCTCACATTGTGCCCGCAAGGTCTTGTAGCGGCAATCGAAGTCGGTGCGGCGGCGCATTTGCAGTTGCAAGAATGTTGCGCAATGGGCGATACGGCGCAGATTGCGCGGTGGAACAATCCCCCTTCATTTGGCAATGAGACAAGCGTCGGCAATCGAGAATGTCTATGATTACGCGATGGATAAATTGACCATCCTGCAATATCCCGACCCGCGTCTGGCCACCGTTGCGGTGCCGGTCGAGCGCGTGGATGCGCGCGTCCAGTCACTCGTCGCGGCGATGCTCGAAGTCATGTATGCGGCCAACGGCGTCGGCCTGGCGGCAACCCAGGTGGATGTCCACGAGCGCATCGTCGTGATGGATACGTCGGAGGAGCGCAACCGGCCGCTGGTGCTGATCAACCCGGAAATCGTCCGCAGCAGCGAAGAATGCAAGGAATGGGAGGAAGGCTGCCTGTCGGTTCCGGGCATTTACGACAAGGTGACGCGTCCCGACCAGGTGACGGTGCGCGCGCTCGACGCGCAGGGCGAGCCGTTCGAGCTCGAGGCCGACGGGCTGGCGGCGGTCTGCATCCAGCACGAAATGGACCATCTGCTCGGCAAGATGTTCGTCGACTATCTGTCGCCGCTCAAGCGCAACCGCATCAAGACCAAGATGCTCAAACGCCAGAGGCAGGCCGCTTGAGCGGAGGTGCGTTGCAGGGCAATCCGGCGCGCCCCGACGAAGCGCCGCTGCGCGTGGCGTTCGCCGGCACGCCCGAGTTCGCCGCCGAGGCGCTGCGGGCGATCCTTGCCGCCGGCTTCCCGGTTCCGCTGGTGCTCACCCAGCCGGACCGGCCGGCCGGGCGCGGGATGCGGCTGCGCCCCGGCCCGGTCAAGCAGGTTGCGCTCGACGCGGAACTGCCGCTGCTGCAGCCGCGCGGGTTGCGCGTCGACGGCCGCTACGCCGATGACGCCGGCGAGGCGCACCGCGCTCTCGCCGAGGCACAACCCGACGTGCTCGTGGTCGCTGCCTATGGACTGATCCTGCCGCAGTCGGTGCTCGACCTTCCCCGATTCGGCTGCCTGAACATCCATGCCTCGTTGCTGCCGCGGTGGCGCGGCGCCGCGCCGATCCAGCGGGCCATCGAGGCCGGCGACGCGCAGACAGGGATTTCGCTGATGCAGATGGACGCCGGGCTGGACACCGGGCCGGTGCTGCTCGAGCAGCCGCTCGACATCGCCGGCGACGACACGGCGTCGACGCTGCATGACAAGCTGGCGCGGCTCGGCGGCGAACTGGTCGTGCTCGGGCTGCACGCGCTGTCGGCGGGGCGATTGCAGCCGCGGCCGCAGCCGGTCGAGGGCGTCACCTACGCGCAGAAGATCGCCAAATCGGAATCGTGGATCGACTGGGATGCGCCGTCCGAGTCGATCGCGCGACGGGTGCGGGCTTTCAGTCCCTGGCCGGGAGCGCAGTTCGAGTCGCCCGGCGGCGAGATCGTCAAGGTGGGCGCGGCGCATGCGGTCGATCCGGCCGAGGCCGTGCGCGGCGGGGTTGCCGGACAGGTGCTGCGTGTCGGTGCCGACGGGATCGACGTGCGTTGCGGCAGCGGCGTGTTGCGCCTGACGCAGCTGCAACGACCCGGTGGCACAATGCAGCCGGCATCCCGGTGGGCGCAGTCGGCCCGGGTCGCGCCGGGATCGGTCATTCCGCGGCGCACCGTCTAGGGCGCCGCCTTCCGCGCTTGAACTTTGCAATGGCAGCGCAATCTACCGGCATCATGTGTCCAAAAGTAAACGGAGTGCACGCATGTTCAACATCATGAAGACCGCCATCCTGATGGCGGCGATCACCGCGCTGTTCATGGTGATCGGCGCGATGCTGGGTGGCCGGCAGGGCATGATGCTCGCGTTGCTGTTCGCGCTGGGGATGAATTTCTTCAGCTACTGGTTCAGCGACAAGATGGTGCTTCGCATGTACAACGCGCAGCAGGTCGACGCTGCAAGCGCGCCGCAGTTCTACGCGATGGTGCAGGAACTGGCGCAGCGCGCGGGTCTGCCGATGCCGCGCGTCTATCTCATCCAGGAGGATGCGCCCAACGCATTCGCGACCGGGCGCAATCCCGAACATGCCGCCGTCGCGGCGACCACCGGCATCCTGCGGGTGCTCAGCGCGCGCGAATTGCGCGGGGTGATGGCCCACGAGCTGGCGCACGTGAAGCATCGCGACATCCTGATCTCGACCATCGCGGCGACGATGGCGGGGGCGATCTCCGCGCTGGCGAATTTCGCGATGTTCTTCGGCGGCCGGGACGAGGAGGGGCGGCCGGCCAACCCGCTGGCCGGCATCCTGGTGGCGATTCTGGCGCCGCTGGCGGCGAGCCTGATCCAGATGGCGATCTCGCGGGCGCGCGAATTCGAGGCCGACCGCGGCGGTGCGCAGATCTCCGGCGACCCGGCCGCCTTGGCGGCGGCGCTGCAGAAGATCGAGGCCTACGCGCACGGCACCACGTTCCAGACGGCCGAGGAGCATCCGGCGACGGCGCAGATGATGATCCTCAATCCGCTGCATGCCGGCGGGATCGACCGCCTGTTCAGCACCCACCCGTCGACGCAGGAGCGTGTCGGGCGACTGATGCAGATGGCGCAGGGCGACGCCCGCGCCTGGCAGGGCTGACGGTCAGCGGCCCAGCCGCAGCCCTTCGAGCGCGGTGTCGATGATGACTCCGGCCAGGCTGTACAGGATCGAGCCGATGATCGCCGCGCCGAAGCTGCGCACGACGAAGCCGTCGATGAGTCCCGAGGCGGCGTAGAACATCGCCGCGTTCAGGATGAAGAAGAACAGCCCCAGCGTCAGGAGGGTGACCGGCAGCGTCAGCACGAACAGGATCGGCCGCACCAGGGTGTTCAGCAGCCCGATGACCAGCGCGGCCCACATCGCCGTGGCGAAGCTCGCGACGTGAACCCCGCTGTACAGCGAGGTCACCGCCAGCAACGCCATCGCCGACAGCAGCCATTTGAGCAGGAGCTTGAGCATGTCCGGGTTCCGTGGACGGCGTCGGGCGCCGGTCAGCCTTCGGCCGCAGCGCGCCGGGCCAGCGCGGCAGCTTTCCCGACATAGTTCGCCGGAGTCAGCGCGAGCAGCCGCTGCTTGTCCTCCGTCGGCAGATCGAGCCCGGCGATGAAGGTTCGCATCGACTGCTGATCGATCGTCTTGCCCCGGGTCAGTTCCTTGAGCTGTTCGTAGGGATTGGGCAGTCCGTGGCGGCGCATCACCGTCTGCACCGCCTCGGCCAGCACCTCCCAGGCCGCGTCGAGATCGGCGTCCAGCCGGGCCGGATCGACGCGCAGCTTGTCGAGGCCGCGCAGCAGCGAATCCCAGGCGAGCAGGCTGTGGCCGAGGGCGACGCCCATGTTGCGCAGCACGGTCGAATCGGTCAGGTCGCGCTGGAACCGCGAGATCGGCAGCTTGTCGCTGAGATGGCGCAGCAGTGCGTTGGCGAGCCCGAGGTTGCCTTCGGCGTTCTCGAAATCGATCGGATTGACCTTGTGCGGCATCGTCGACGAGCCGATCTCGCCTTCCCGCGTCTTCTGCTTGAAATAGCCCCAGGAGATGTAGCCCCAGATGTCGCGGCTGAGATCGATCAGGATGGTGTTGGCGCGGGCCACGGCGTCGAAGAGTTCGGCCATCGCGTCGTGCGGTTCGATCTGGATGGTGTACGGATTGAACTCCAGCCCGAGCGATTCGACCACGCCGCGCGAGAACCCCTCCCAGTCGACGTCCGGATAGGCGGCAAGATGGGCGTTGTAGTTGCCGACGGCGCCGTTCATCTTCGCGGTGAGTCGGACATCGCCGACGGCTGCGACGGCGCGCTGCAGTCGGTGCGCGACATTGGCGATCTCCTTGCCGAGGGTGGTCGGGCTGGCGGTCTGCCCGTGGGTGCGCGACAGCATCGGCTGGTCGGCGAGATCGCCGGCGAGGCTGCGCAGCCTGAGCAGCACGCTCTGGAGCATCGGTAGCAGGACTTCGCGTCGCGCGCCCGACAGCATCAGGCCGTGCGCGGTGTTGTTGATGTCTTCGGAGGTGCAGGCGAAATGGAAGAACTCGGCATGCCGCGCGGCGTCGGGAATTGCCGCGCTGCGCGCCTTCAGCCAGTATTCGACGGCCTTGACGTCATGATTGGTGGTGCGCTCGATCGCCTTGATCTCGCCCGCCTGCGCGGACCCGAACTCGGAGACCAGCGCGTTGAGCGCGCGCCGCGCCTCGGGCGGCAGCGGCGGGAATTCGGGCAGGCCGAGATCCGACAGCGCGACGAACCAGGCGACCTCGACCCGGACGCGATTGCGCATCAGCCCAGCTTCCGAGAGATGCTCGCGCAGCGCATCGACCTTGGCGTGATAGCGGCCGTCGAGCGGCGACAGGGCGTCGAGGGGCGACAGCGCGGAGTTCGGGGAATTCGTCGTCATGGCACCATTGTAGAAAGCCCCCGGACCGCTGCGGCCCGAGGGATCCCATTGATATACTGAATCGGCTTCAACCGACGCTCCCACCACATGAAACTCATCGGTTCCCAGACCAGCCCCTACGTGCGCAAGGTGCGCATCATGCTGGCCGAGAAGAAGATCGACGCCAAGTGGGAGGAAGAGGACGTCTGGGCGGAAGGTAGCCGCATCCAGCAGTACAACCCGCTCGGAAAGGTGCCCTGCCTGGTCCTCGACGACGGCGAGGCGGTGTTCGATTCGCGCGTGATCGTCGAATACCTCGACACCCTGACACCGGTCGGCAAGCTGATCCCCGCGTCGGGACGGGAGCGCGCCGAGGTGCGTACCTGGGAAGCGCTGGCCGATGGCGTGAGCGACGCCGCCGTGGCGGCGCGCCTGGAACAGACCTGGGCGGGCCGGACCGAAGCACAGCGCTCCCCGGCATGGGTGGCGCGCCAGATGGACAAGATCGATTCCGGCATCAAGGCGATGGCCGCCGGGCTCGGCGACAAGCCCTTCACCTGCGGCAATCATCTCACCCTGGCGGACATCGCTGCGGGGGCCGCGCTGGGCTACGTGGTGTTCCGCTTTCCCGACCTGGACTGGCAGCAGCGTTACCCCAACCTCGCCAAGCTGTACGACAAGCTGATGCAGCGGCCGTCGTTCCGCGACACGGCGCCGCCGCAGTCCTGAAGACCGTTCAGCCGGCGGGTGCAGCCGGCGTGCCAGCCGTCTCACCGACCCAGCGCAACGCGAGTTGCGCCGCCTGGAGGCGGATTGCCGTGCGGTCGCCGAAGAACAGCGCATGCCGTGTTGCGGCGTGCACCAGGCCACCGACGCGCCAGCCGAGACCGAACCAGACCGTGCCGACCGGTTTGGCCGGGGTTCCGCCGGTCGGACCCGCGATCCCGGTGATCGCCACCGCGATGTCGGCGGCCGAATGGTCCATCGCGCCCAGCGCCATCGCCCGCGCGGTCTCCGCGCTCACGGCGCCGATCCGGTCGATGAGTCCGGGCGAAACACCCAGCAGCTCGGACTTGGCCGCGTTGCTGTAGGTGACGAATCCGCGGTCGAACCAGCCGCTCGATCCGCCGATCGCGGTGACTGCCGCCGAAACCAGTCCGCCGGTGCACGATTCGGCGGTCGCCAGCCGCCAGCCGCGCGCGGACAACTCGGCGCCGACCGCCGCGGCCAGTTCGCACAGATCGTCGAAACCCGGGGACATCGGATCCTTCATCACCACAGCGCGTAGATCCGGATCGCCAGCGCCATCACCAGCAGGGTGAATCCGGCGGCGATCAGGTCGTCGAGCATGATGCCCAGGCCACCGTGGACGTGGCGGTCGGCCCAGCCCACGGCGAGCCACTTCCCGGCATCGAAGGCGCGGAACAGCAGGAAGGCGGCGAACTGCTCGGCCCAGCCGGCCGGCATCAACAGCAGCAGGACGAGCCAGAACGCGACGATCTCGTCCCAGACCACCGGCGACGGGTCGTCCGTCTGCATCGCCCGCGCGGTGTGGCCGCAAGCCCAGATGCCGATCAGCCCGCCGGCGGCAATGACCGCCGCCCACGCCGGTGCGGTCAACCACCGCGACAGCACCAGATAGCTGGCCCAGGCGAACAGCGTGCCCGCGGTCCCCGGGGCAACCGGCGACAGTCCGCTGCCGAAGCCGAGCGCCAGCAGGTGCAGCGGATTACGCAGCAGGAAGCGCCAGCCGGGGTGCGGTCTGGTCGGCGCGATGGCGGGGCCGGAAGGCATCGGTTCGGTGGTCATCGCCTGTATGGGCAGGTTCAGTCGGCGCGGAAATGGTCGAATCCAGGGTAGACATTGTCGGCCACCCGGCCGTCGTCATCCATCAGTCGCAGGCCCGGACCGGCATCGATCCGCCCGATCCGGGTGACCGGAACGCCGCAGGCGTCGGCCGCGGCCTGGACCGCGTCGCGCTGCCGGGGCGGCGCCGTGAACAGCAGCTCGTAGTCATCGCCCCCGGCGAGTTGGCAAAGCCGCCGGCGATCGATCGGCTGGCCGGCAAGCGCGGGGCCGGCGGGGCAGCGGTCGATCTCGACCACCGCGCCGACGCGGCTTTGCTCGAGGACATGGCCGAGGTCGGCGAGCAGTCCGTCGGACACGTCGATCGCCGCGTGCGCGATGCCGCGCAGCGCCCGGGCGAGTCCGATCCGCGGCTCGGGCCGGTCCATGCGGTCAAATGCCGCCGCCCGTGCCGTGGAATCGAGCGTCCATTCGCCGCGGCGGTCGCCGAGCGCGAGCCGGGCGTCGCCGACGGTTCCCGAAATCCAGATGTCGTCGCCGTCGCGTGCACCGCTGCGCAGCAGCGCCTGTCCGCGCGGCACGGTGCCGAGGACCGTGATGCAGATCGTCCGCGGCCCGCGGGTGGTGTCGCCGCCGATCAATTCGATGGCGTGTCGGTCGGCGAGGGCATACAGGCCGCACGAGAACGGCTCGAGCCACCGCGGATCGGCGTCGGGAAGCGCCAGCGCCAGGGTGAATGCCAGCGGCGTGGCGCCGACCGCGGCGAGATCGGACAGGTTGACCGCCAGCGCCTTGTGGCCCAGCGCCTCCGGATCGGCGCCCGGCAGGAAATGGCGACCTTCGACCAGCATGTCGGTCGAGATCGCGATCTGCTCGCCGCTGGGCGGCGCCGGCAGCAGCGCGCAATCGTCTCCCGCACCCAGGTCGGCGCGGTGCACGGGGCGGGAAAAGTAGCGGGCGATCAGTTCGAATTCGCCGATCGATGCAGGCATGGCGACGCGGGCGGGCTGGACGAGCGCGCATTTTGACCGATTCGACGCCAGCAGGGGAACCTGCCGCGCCCGTTTCGGGCTCCTACAATCTGCCGTCCGCCAGCGCGACAAGATGCGAAGGGTTCACACCGGTTCAGCGCGGCGATTGGAGACGCTCCCGTCATGTCCAGCCTAGAAGAAACCAAGGCCAAGCTGCGCCACGCCGCGCTCGAGTATCACGAGTTTCCGCGTCCCGGCAAGCTGGCCGTCGTCGCGACCAAACAGCTGTCGAACCAGCGCGATCTGGCGCTGGCGTATTCGCCCGGCGTTGCGGCCGCGTGCGAGGAGATCCATGCGGACCCCGCCGCGGTGTTCCGCTACACGGCGCGCGGCAATCTGGTCGCGGTGATTTCCAACGGCACCGCCGTTCTGGGACTGGGCAACATCGGCCCGCTCGCGGCGAAGCCGGTGATGGAAGGCAAGGCGGTGCTGTTCAAGAAGTTCGCCGGCATCGACGTGTTCGACATCGAGGTCAACGAGACCGATCCGGACAAGCTGGTCGACATCATCGCCGCACTGGAGCCGACCTTCGGCGGGATCAATCTCGAGGACATCAAGGCGCCGGAATGCTTCGACGTCGAGCGTCGGCTGCGGACACGGATGAACATCCCGGTGTTCCACGACGACCAGCACGGCACCGCGATCATCGTCGGCGCGGCGGTCCTGAACGGGCTGAAGGTCGTCGGCAAGGACATCTCCCAGGTCAAGCTGGTGTGCTCCGGCGCCGGCGCCGCGGCGCTGGCCTGCCTGCGTCTGCTCGAAGACCTCGGCATGCCGCGCCGCAACATCTGGGTCAGCGACCTGGCCGGCGTGGTCTACGCCGGACGTACCGAGCTGATGGACGAGGACAAGCGCCACTTCGCGCAGGACACGCCGGCGCGCACGCTGGCCGAGATCATCGGTGACGCCGACGTCTTCCTCGGCCTGTCGGCCGGCGGGGTGCTCAAACCCGAATACGTCGCCCGCATGGCCGACCGGCCGATCATCCTCGCGCTGGCGAATCCGACCCCGGAGATCATGCCGGAGGAGGCGCGCGCGGTCCGTCCCGACGCGATCATCGCCACCGGCCGCTCGGACTATCCGAATCAAGTCAACAACGTGCTGTGCTTCCCCTACATCTTCCGGGGAGCGCTCGACAGCGGCGCGACCACGATCACCTCGGAGATGGAGGTGGCTGCGGTCTATGCCATCGCCGCGCTGGCGCAGGCCGAGCAGAGCGACGTCGTCGCCGCGGCTTACTCCGGCGAACAGTTGCGGTTCGGGCCCGATTACCTGATTCCCAAGCCGTTCGATCCCCGGCTGATGATCAACATCGCCCCAGCCGTGGCCGAAGCTGCCGTGCGCAGCGGCGTGGCGCGCCGGCCGATCGCCGACATGGAGGCGTACCGCGACCAGCTCCAGCAATTCGTCTACCAGTCCGGTGCGGTGATGCGCCCGATGTTCAGCATCGCCAAGAAGGCGGCGAACAAGCGCATCGTCTATGCCGAAGGCGAAGACGAGCGCGTGCTGCGCGCCGTCCGGGTGGTGGTCGACGAGCATCTGGCGCGTCCCATCCTGGTCGGCCGGCCGGCGGTGATCGCAAAGCGGATCGAGCGCTTCGGCCTGCGGCTCGAGGAGGGGCGCGACTACGAGGTCGTCAATACCGACTACGACGAACGCTACCGGGATTTCTGGCAGAGCTACCACCGACTGGCCGGGCGCAAGGGCGTCACCCCGGCGATGGCCAAGATCGAGATGCGCCGCCGGCTCACCCTGATCAGCGCGATGATGCTGCACAAGGGCGAGGCCGACGGCATGCTGTGCGGCACCTGGGGGCAGACGCACATCCATCTGCACTATATCGACCAGGTCATCGGCCGGCGCCCCGGTGCGAAGGTCTATGCCGCGATGAATCTGCTCGTCCTGCCCGGGCGGCAGGTCGCACTGGTGGACACCCACGTCAACTTCGATCCCTCAGCGGCGGAGTTGGCCGAAATCACCTGCATGGCGGCCGAGGAACTGCGGCGCTTCGGCATCGCGCCCAAGGCTGCGCTGCTGTCACATTCGAATTTCGGCTCGTCGAACGCCCCCAGCGCGGTGAAGATGCGCGAGGCGCTCGCTCTGTTGCGCGAACGCGAGCCGACGCTGGAGGTGGACGGCGAGATGCAGGGCGATTGCGCCGTGGACCCGGTGCTGCGCGCCGAACTGCTTGCCGAGTCGACGTTGAGCGGTGAAGCGAACCTGCTCGTGTTTCCCGACCTGGACGCCGCGAACATCGCGTACAACCTGCTCAAGACGACGGCGGGCAACAACATTGCCATCGGGCCGATCCTGCTGGGCGCCGCCAAGCCGGTGCATATCCTCACCGCGTCGAGTACCGTGCGGCGCATCATCAACATGACCGCATTGACGGTTGCCGAGGCCAACGCGATGCTGCAGGCGGCCGCGACCTGATCCAAGCGCGGGAATCCGCCGCGGCGGATTCCCGCGCTTGAAACACGCGCCGCGGGCGGCGCCCGACCTGCTGCGCCCGGCGTGGCTGAGGCCGGTCGCCAATTCCGGAATATCACCCGATCCTTGTATTTTCGTGGCGATTTCGCTACGATTGCCGGCTTCTGGGTTGGGGATGCTGCTGCGCAATATTTCCGAAGCGCGCGGCGTTTTTCCCTTATTTTTCGTGCGTTTGCACCTCCATTGCGCTGCAGCATGAATTGCCGGTCCGCTCTTTTGGCGCTGCGCAGCCTGTTCCTCGTCGCATTGCTGTTGGGGGGCGGGTCAATCGGTCGATTGGACCGATTTGGCAGCGTGCCGGAAGCGCAGGCGCGGGAGATCGCGGCGCGGCCGGGACAGCGTCCCGAGCTTGGCGTCATCGCGGCCACGGATTTGCCTCCCCAGGGGCGGCGCATGCTGGCGTTGATCGCGCGGGGCGGCCCGTTCCCGGGCGACAAGGATGGCGTGGTTTTCGGAAACTATGAGCGTCTGCTGCCTTCAAAGCCGCGAGGGTTCTATCACGAATACACCGTTTCCAACCCAGGCGCCCGCAACCGGGGGGCGCGTCGCATCGTCTGCGGCGGGGTCAAGCATCATCCGGAAGTCTGTTACTACACCAATGATCACTACGCCAGTTTTCGACGCATCGTCGAATGATGTCGATCCTGCGGCGCTGCTGAAGTCGGTGCGGCCGAATATCGTGCAGTCGATTCGGGCGTTCCGCGTGCCGCAGCTGCAAGACGCCGCTGAGGCCAGCGGCCAGCATTTCCTCTACGCCAACTTGGCCGAAGCGACGACCAAGCAGGAAGTTCTGGAGATCATCGCGCGGTCGTTCCTGTTTCCCAAGCATTTCGGCAAGAACCTCGATGCGCTGCACGATTGCCTGACCGACGTGGTGCACGGTGCGGGGCGGCAGCCGGGCTTCATCGTCGTGCTCGAACAGCTGCCCGCGACCCAGCGATTCGACAAGGAGGCGCGGGAGACCTTGCTCGACGTCTTCCGCGACGCCGCGGACTTCTGGGCCGAGCGTGGAATCGAATTCAGGGTCTTCTATTCTTTTCTGTAACCCGCACTCCCGACCGGGGGGAGATGCGGGGCGAAATGACTCCGGAAGCCTCGATCGATACGGCCCAGACGCCGATATCCTGGGAAGGGGCATGGGCGCAACTGGTCGCCTGATTGCCATGTGACTCGGCGGCGCCAGCCCAAGGCTGCGCTGCTGCGGCGTGGCGCGTTCAGCCGAGCGCGCGGGCAAGCGCCACGTACTCGGCGGTGGATACCTCCTCGGCACGACGTTGCAGGTCGAATTCGCCGCGATACCCGCGCATTTCGAGCCAGGGGCCGAGGCTGTGGCGCAGCAGCTTGCGCCGTTGCGAGAATGCCGCGGTCGCGAGTGACGACAACAGTGCCGGATCTCGTACGGCGAGGGCCTCGATCGGGTGCGGGATCATCCGCACCACCGACGACTCGACCTTCGGCGGCGGGTCGAACGCCTCGGGCGGGACGTCGAGCAGGCGTTCGAGGCGATAGCGCCACTGCAACATCACCGACAAACGGCCAAAATCGCGGCCGCCCGGTTCGGCGACCATGCGGTCGACCACTTCCTTCTGCAGCATGAAATGCTGGTCGCGCACGTGCTCGGCGACGTCGAGCAGATGGAACAGCAGCGGACTCGAGATGTTGTACGGCAGGTTGCCGACGATGCGCAGTCCGGTGCCCAGCGAAGCGAAGTCGAAGCGCAGCGCGTCGGCCTCGATCAGATCCACCCGGTCCGCCGCCTGATTGCGCCAGCGCGCGGCCAGGTCGCGGTCGAGTTCGACCGCGGTCAGCCGTGGGATCCGTTCGAGCAGGGCATGGGTGAGTGCGCCAAGGCCTGGCCCGATCTCGACCAGACGATCGCCGGCGCGCGGCGCGATGGCGTCGACGATCTGCGCGATCACGTGCCGGTCGACGAGGAAATGCTGGCCGAATCGCTTGCGCGCGACATGCCCGGAGCCCGCGACGGGCCGGTTGCGGCTCGCGCCTCGGGGCGGGCCGCCAGCCGGTTTGCGGCGAGGTGCGGCAGTCATGCGCCGGCGCGCCGCCCGGGACGATCAATCATTCTCGGGGATGTGGACGTAGGTTCGCGCCCGTATGTCGCGCACCAGTTCGTCGAATTCCTGTGAGGCCTTCTGGCGTTGCAGGATTTCGCGGGCGAGGGCGCGCTTCTGCTGCGCCTGCAGCGGACGCTCGGCGCGATCGACGAGCTGGAGCAGGATGATCTTCTGGCCGTTCACGATGGGCGCCGACACATCGCCCGGGTTGAGGCGCTGCAGCGCGGCGTCCAGGGCGGGGTCGAGCTGGCCGGGAAGAATCCAGCCGAGGTCGCCCCCCTTGGCCGCTTCGGCCGTGTCCTGCGAAAGTTCCTTCGCCTTGGACGCGAACGTCACCTTGCCCGCGAGGACGGCCTGCCGGACCGCCTCGAGCTCGGTCCTCGCGCGCAGCCGTTGGGCGTCGGTATCCGCGCGCAGGACGATTTCGCGCACATGGCTCTGCATCGCGTCGGTCGGCGCCGGAGCGGCACCGTCTTCGGCCAGCAACTTGAGGATGTGGAAGCCGGCCTCGCTGCGGACCACGGGGCTGACTTCCCCGGGCTGCATGTTGCGCACCGTGTCGACGAACAGTGCCGGAAGGCGGGCGGCCGGCCGCATGCCCAGATCGCCGCCGTGCTTGGCGCCCTCGCCCTGGGACTCCTTCTGCGCCAGCTGCGCGAAGTCGGCGCCGCCTTTCAGCTGGGCGGCGATGGCATCGATGCGCTGCCGAACCGCGGCGACCTGGCTCGGCGTCGCCCCCTGGGGAACCGGCAGGAAGATCTGCGCGATGTCGTACTTCCCTTGCGGCGTGGATGCGGCGGTGTCCTGCTTTGCAAGGAAATCGTCGATTTCCGAGCCGGATACGGCAGGAGCCTGAGCCATCACCCGCTCGCGCAGCCGGCCGATGAGGATTTCACGCCGGATCTGGTCGCGGTAGAACTGCCATCCGAGTCCTTCGCGCCGGATTTCGCTGCGCAGCTGGTCGACGTCGATCTTGTTGTTCGCCGCGACCTGGGCGATGGCCCGGTCGATGGTGTCGTCGCTGACGGTGATGCCGGTCTGCTCGGCGTACTGTGCGAGCGCCAGTTCGTTGATCATCTGGCCGAGCAGTTCGGCACGAAGCTTCGCGGCGGCCGGCAGCGTGCCTCCGGCGGCCTGTGCCTGCTGGCGTGTGGCCTCGATCCGCAGATCCAGGTCGTAATCGGTGATGACCTGGTTGCCGACGATCGCCGCGATTCCATCGGAGGTCTGTGCGGGGGGCAGCGACAACGCCGGCGCCGGGACCGGAGCGAACCCGGCGGCGAGCCCTCCGCCCGGGGGCGCCTGAAGGCCTTGCGCCTGCGCCTGGACGAGCGCGGCGGCGCCGGCGAGCACGACCGCCATCACGGCGCGCGGCAGAAGAGATTCATTCATAGTTGGCAAAGCGGCTCGGTGGCTCGGTGAATTGCTTCAGGATCTGATAGCCGGGAATATTTTGCTTGAGTGCCGACAGCGGATTGTTGCCGAGCCGCGAGAAGCCGACGAGCTCGAGCTGGAACAGGATGCGTGTGTAGGAGGTCGCGGACGTGAGCGAGCTGCGCTGAAGCACGACGCGCCCGACCCAGCAGCCGCCGTCGTATTCGAACCCGAGCAGTCCGTTGTTGAAGCGCTTGTCCAGGATGCTGTAGTTCGCCTGCCCCACCGAATACCAGCGCGGACTGATCTGCCACTGCCAGGCGGTGTTGACGTAGCGCAGCGGAATCTGGCCGGATGACGCCGTCTGATACTGGTAACTGGCGCTGATGGTCTTGAACGGCGCCGGCTTCCAGTGCGCGCTGAACGCGGTCTGTGCCAGCTGGCGGGTGTGCAGGTTGTACTGCACGCCGGCGCTCGCGCTCCATTGCGGATCGAGGTTCACGCTGGCCAGCGCGAACGTGTCGTTCAGTCCTGCCGGTATCGGCGTGCCGGTGAGGGTGACGCGCTGCGGGCTGAACAGAACGCGCTGCGCGAGGGTCAGGCGGCCGAGCTCGGTCCCGTCGCGCGGGTCGAGCAGCCGGGTCGTGACGCCACCGGTCAGATTGTTGGCGTCGGCGATGCGATCGGTTCCCGAAAAGACGTTGTCGGTGTAGATCGTCGCCAGGTTCAGGTCGAGGTCGGCGCTGTCGAAGTTCGGCAGGTACTGCTGATTCCGGTACGGCGTGTAGACGTAGTACAGGCGTGGCTCGAGGGTTTGCGTGAGGTCGCGTCCGAACAGGTGCGTGTTGCGCTCGAAGGTCAGCCCGCTGTCCAGGCTGAATGTCGGCAGCGCCCGGTCGGCCGTGGTCGAGCCGTTGGCCATCGCCGTGTCGGTGACATAGCGGGTGAGATTGAGCGCGAGCTTCGGGGTGATGTAGCCGCCAGGGCGAACGAACGGCAGGCTGACCTGGGGATCGAGGTACAGACGGTCGCCGGAGATCGCCGTCGCGTTGGTGAATCGCGTCAGGGCGGAGTCGAACTGCCACGTCAGCCCCGTGTAGTTCGCGCTCTGCAGGTGGGTCGACAACTGCGGCTGCTGGTTGTAGGGCACGCCGATCGGGGCGGCGGCGTTCTGCAGCGTCTGCCATCGGTTGACGCTGAGCTGGACGTTGCCGAGCGGGACCGCCCACGTGAGGCTGCCTTGCTGCGGCAGGGTGCGGTTGCTGGCGATGACCGGATTGACGCCGCCGAAATCCTGCCACCAGTTGTTGTCCGATACGCGCTGGTAGTTGACGGCGTAGCTCAGACCGTCGCCGAGTCCGCCGTTCTGCTGCAGGTAGCCGGCCCAGCGGCTCTGCCCGTTCTGGCTGGCGTCCGAGGGCAGAAGGTCGATCTGGCTCTGTCCGGCGAAGGTCGGTTGCAGCCAGCGGAACTGTCCGCTGCCCATGAAGCCGCGCCTGAGGATGATCCGCGGCGTGAGGGTGGCGTCGTAATTGGGGGCGATGTTCCAGTAGTACGGAACGGCCAGATCCAGGCCGTTGCGACTGTCGACTCCGAGGGTGGGGGGCAGCCAGCCGGACTTGCGGGCGTCGGTCAGCGGGAAGGTCGCATACGGCAGCGGCAGGATGGTCGCTCCCTTGAACACCACCCGCGCATCGCGCGCGACGCCTTCGTTCCGGGCGAAGTTCAGATCCAGATGCGTTGCCTGCATGAACCAGTCGACCGGGCTGGCGGTGCAGGTGGTGTACGTCGCGTCCTCCGCCTGGACGTGATCACGACCGAGGAATTCGATGCGGTCGGCGTGGCCGTGGCCCTGCGTGCGGTTGAAGAAATAGCTCGCATCCGGCATGTCGCCGCGATAGGTGTCGAGCTGCATCCGCAGCGCCGGCCCGGAAAACAGGTTGCCGTCGCGCAGCACCCGGACGTCGCCGTTGGCCACCGCCTCGTTCTCGACGGCGTAATAGCGCAGCCGATCGGCCTTGATCACCACGCTGTGTTTGCGCAGTTCCACGTTGCCGCTGGCGTCGGCGAAGACGTTGTTCTGGCCGGTGAGCCGGTCGGCGATCAGGAACACGGGCTCGAGCGGCACGGCGTCCGACGGAAGATGCTGTCGCAGGTCGATGCTCGGGCGCAGCTGCAGTCCGCCGTCCGCAGCCGATTGCGCCTGCGCCGAGACGCTCCAGCCGGTTGCGACCGCGAGGGCCAGTGCGAACGGCAGTGGTCGCAGGCGTCGAGCGGCGGAATCGCGGCGTCCGATGCCTGGCCGGCGGCGTGAACGGGGCGGGATGCGGAGGCGCACTGGCGGATGGGGATGGAAATGCAGGCGGATTGCAGGTCAGGCGCCAGGATCGCCCGGAGTGCGGCGGCCGATCCATGATCGAAGCGGCGCCGTATTTGAGCCGTACCTAAAATGCCGGCGGATTATAGGAAGGCAGCTGCCAAGCCTCGGCACGCCGCGGCGATTGGCTGGCGTGCCACCAATTTCGCGCATCAGCGTCCGAAGTCACGATGGTTACCGACGATTCAT
>JAKAIB010000024.1 GCA_021814605.1 Pseudomonadota bacterium
GCACTGATCGCCGCCATGGACTGGGCGGAGCTCCAGGCAACCACGCAGGCCTGCCGTGCCTGCCGCCTTGGCAGCAGCCGGCATCAGGCAGTCTTCGGCACCGGTTCGATCCGGGCGCGCTGGCTGGTCGTCGGCGAAGCGCCGGGCGCCGAGGAAGACCGGCTCGGCGAACCGTTCGTCGGCGCGGCGGGCAAGCTGCTCGACGCCATGCTCGCGGCGGTCGGCCTGGACCGCCGGGCCGACGATGCCCGCGCGGTCTACATCGCCAACGTGCTCAAGTGCCGGCCGCCGGGCAACCGCAACCCCACCCCCGACGAAGTGGCCCAGTGCGCGCCGCTGCTGCAGCGGCAGATCGCGCTGCTGCGCCCGTCGCTGATCCTCGCGCTCGGCCGATTCGCCGCGCAGGCGCTCCTGGACAGCAGCGCCCCGATCAGCCAGTTGCGCAGCCGCGTCCACCGCTACGGCGACGTTCCGGTGGTGGTGAGCTATCACCCGGCCTACCTGCTGCGCAATCCCGCCGACAAGTCCAAGGTCTGGCGCGATCTCTGCCTGGCACGCGACATCGCCGCCGGGGCATCCGCGTGACATAGTTGGCATTGCGCGGCTGTTTCGCGCGGTACTCGGCGTTAACCCCGACGACGGCGCGATCGCGGCGCGCGGCATCGCATCCATAATCGCCAACCGAGCCGGGCCGGCGGCGACAGCCGCCGCGATCGACCGGCCGCAACCACAGCGGCGCCAAGCCGCGACGACATCAGGAGCGAGACAAATGGGGGTTCAAATCGACACGGCGTTCTTCATCAACGCCGCAGGCATCGCGATCATGATCTACGGTCTGGTCGACGTGCTGATGCTGCGCAGCAAGATTCCCGGCGGACAGGTCGGCAAGGCCTGGAAGGCGCTGGCCGCCCTGATCGGGCTGTTCACCATCGGCTACCTGGCGTCGCCGTTCTTCGGTGCGCTTCCGGCCGACTCGATCCGGACGATCGTCGCGCTGATCTTCCTGTTCGGCGCCATCTACGTGATCCTCACCATCCGCCTGCTGAACCGCATCATCACCGAACTGGCCGGCTGATCCGCCGAGACGAAAACGGCCCGGCGAGCCTTGCCCGCCGGGCCGCTGCAGCACCTCGACCGGACCGATCAGTGCATTTCGTCGCGGATGTAGACGTCGCCCTTGAGGCTGGCGATGTAGGCCGCGATGTCCTGCAGGTCCTGCGTGCTGAACTGCGCCACCATGCCGCTCATGATCGGGTTGCTGCGGCCGTACAGCGGGGTCTGGTGCTTGGCCTGGTACTGCTGCAGGGCGTGGAACAGGTAGCTCTGGTACTGGCCGGCCAGCTTGGGATAGTTCGGCGCCACCGGCTTGTCCAGTCCGGCACCGTGGCAGGCGATGCAGCCGCCCTTGTTGACCAGTTCCTCGCCCTTCTTGATGTCCGCGGCCAGGGCCGTCTGCGCCAATGCCAGGCCGACGACGGCGAACAGCACGATTTTCTTCATTTCCCGTCTCCCCCGGTTCACTTGATCGACTCGCCCTTGGGCACGGCGTAGTACGCGGCGATGTCCGCCATCTGCTGCTCGGTCAGCGACGCGGCCACCGCGCGCATGGTCGGCATGCGCCGGCTTCCGTCCTTGTAGGCCTTGAGCGCGTCGACGATGTATTGCGCATTCTGGCCATTGAGCATCGGCACGGCGTAGATCTCGGGGAAGGAGGAGCGGTAGCCGCCGCCTTCGTTGTGGCATCCCTGGCAGGTCGCCACCAGTTTGGCACCTTCGGCGGGATTCCCCGTCACGTTCTGCGCCTGGGCAGACGCAGCAAGCAGCAGTGAACCGATAAGCAGGACTTTTCTCATTGCAGGCGCAAAGCGAGTTGGTCGGATGACAGAAGCGCGCCATTATAGGGACGGGCAGCGTCGAATCGCGGCAATATGCCGCAGTCAAGAACCAACCCGTCACCGAATTGACCGATCGCAGAAACCCGGCCGGATTCGCATCCAGATGTTTCGATGCCGGCAGCTCGGCAACGGTCAGGCGGTCATCGCAAAATCCGGCCGGCCACCACGCTCGAATGCGTCGATCTGGTCTTCGGGCAGCATGGTGCACAAATGGCGACGGACCTTTCCGGACTGCTCGCCACCGGCCAGTTCCTCGATCAGTTCGAGGCATTCGAGCAGCGCCGCCAGGAGCGCGTCCGGACCGACCGCGGCGCGCAGGTGCGCCCGCGCCGGACCGCTCTGGGCGCCGAGCAGGCGCTCGACCACGTCGAACATGTACATCCGCGCCAGCGCCAGCGACCGCTTGGCCGGCGGCGGCGCCGCGACCGGACGATCCGCGGCAGACACGGTGCCGGCCGACGCCTCCGGCACGGCGTCGCCGACCGGCGCGTCCGCCGGTCGGACCGCCGTGGCCGGCTCGATCATCCGCAGGCGCAACAACCCCAAGGCGCTCGACATCGCCTCGTCGCCCATCAGTTCGCAGATGTCGCCAAGTGTGCGACGCCCGTCGCACAGGATCAGCACGTGCCGCTGGCGCGCGGTCACCTGCTGGCTGCGGCGCTGCTGCTCTTCGCGGCCCGCAGCCGTCTTGCGCAACACCTGGTCGCGCCCGATGTCTTGGTCCATGGTCACCCCCCGTGAACAGGAAGCGACCGTAATGCGGCCCCATGACCGCATCGTGACGCCCTTCCAGGCCGACGGACGAACCGGGCCGCCGCGCCGAGTCTGTCAGAATTCGGGCCGCAGCGGCCTGCAGCCGCCAACCGGCCGGATCACACGGCGTCTCTCGAATGCACACCCACCTCTACCTGCTTGCCCTGGCCGCGCTCCAGGGCGTGACCGAACTCTTCCCCATCTCGAGCCTGGGGCACAGCATCCTCGTGCCGGCGCTGCTGCACTGGCCGATCGATCGCAATGCCGCCTGGTTCCTGCCGTTCATCGTCGTGCTGCACCTGGGAACGGCGACGGCGCTGCTGCTCTATTTCTGGCGCGACTGGGCGCGACTGATCGGTGGCTGGCTGCGCGCGCGCGGAAGCGTGGCCGATCCGGACGCCCGGCTGCTCTGGCTGCTGGTCGTCGGCACCATCCCGGCCGGACTGCTCGGGCTGCTGCTGGCGCATCGCATCAAGGCGCTGTTCGGCGGATTCGGTTTCGCCGCGATCGCGCTGATGGTCAACGGCCTGCTGCTCGTCGGCGGCGACTTCCTCAAGCACCGTCGCGGACTGCGCTCCCTCCCCACCCTCGGCTGGCGCCGCGCGCTGGTCATCGGGACCGCACAGGCGCTGGCGCTGATTCCCGGTTTCTCGCGATCGGGCGCGACGCTGGTCGCCGGTCTCGGGCTGGGGCTGGACTACGCCGACGCGGCGCGCTTTTCCTTCCTGCTCGCCACGCCGATCATCGCGGCCGCCGGCGTGCTCGAAGTCCCCAAGCTGCTGCATGCCGGCGTGCCGCACGAACTGCTCGGCACCATCGCCGTCGCCGGCGTGCTGGCCGGCGTGTTCGCCTGGCTGTCCACCTGGTTCCTGATGCGCTGGTTCGGCGAACACGAACTGCGCGCGCTGCGCCCGTTCGGCATCTACTGCCTGGCCTTCGGCGCGGTCGCGCTGCTGATCGGCTAAGTCCGGTTCGCGCGCTGGCGGATCAGCGCCTGCACCGCGCCGACCCGCCGCCGGCTCACCGGCAGGGTGTCGGCAATGTCGCGCAGATGCAGCGTCCAGGTTCCCGCGTCCGCATCGCCCGGATCGGCGGCCGGGCCATCCGGCTGGGCGGCCGGTCGCTCCAGCGCACGGATCGCCGATGCGGCGACCAGCGCGCTGCGGTGCAGCCGCACGAAATGCCCCGGATAGCGCGCCTCGAGGTCGACCAGCGGCGTGTCGATCAGATAGGTTCGCGTCGCCGTCCGCACCGTCGTGTACTTGGCGTCGGCGCGGCAGTACAGCACCTCCCCGAGCGGCACCCGCAGGAGCATCCCGCGCTCCTGCACCGGCAGGTACGCCCCCCCGGCCGCGGTCGAGGGAACGACTGCGGCATCGCTGACGCGCAGCAGCAGCGTTGCCTTGGCCATCGCCTGCGCCAGCCGCTCGCGCCGCACCGGTTTGGTGAGATAGTCGATGGCAGAAACGCCGAACGCATCGAGCGCGTGTTCCTCGTGCGCCGTGACGAACACCACCGCCGGACGCCGGATCGCGGGATCGGCCGCGATGCGCTGCGCCAGCGCCATGCCGCTCTGCCCCGGCATCTGGATGTCGAGCAGGGCGACGTCGAACAGGCCGGACCGCAGCAGCGGCCAGGCTTCCGCCGCGTCGCCTGCCTCCTCCACCTCGGCAGCCACCGTTTCGGGCAATTCGGCCAGCATTCGCCGCAGCCGACTGCGCGCCAGCGGTTCATCGTCGACGATCAGCACCTTCATAGCGGCAAGCGTAACCGCACGCGCCAGCGCGCCACACCGCCTTCGACGATCTCGCCCTGCTCGACGTCGGCAGCGATGTCGTAGATCAGGTGCAATCGCTGGCGGATGTTGCGCATTGCCGTGCCGGTGCCGTTGTGGCGCACGGGCGCCGCATCGTCCAGCGCGGGAAGATCGTTGCGCACCGCGATCTCGATCTGGCCGAGCCGCCTGCCCACGTCGACGTCGATATGGACCGGCCGGCTGCTGCGCTCCACCCCGTGGCGCACCGCGTTCTCGACCAGCGGCTGCAGGGTCAGCGCGGGAAGGTGGATCGACAGCAGGCTGTCGTCGATGGTCCATCGCACCTGCATCCGGCCCTCGAAGCGAACCGACTCGATCGCCAGGTAGCGTCGCGCCAGATCGATCTCGTGCTCGAGACTGACCAGCGTGCCGGGCTTGCCGACGCTGGCACGGAACAGCTCGGCGAGGTCGTCGAGCACCGCTTCGGCGCGCTCCGGCTGGTCGCGCACCAGCGCGCTCGCCGCATTGAGCGCATTGAACAGGAAGTGCGGCCGGATGCGCGACTGCAGTTCGCTCAGCCGTGCCTGGATGTCGACGGGCGTGAACGCCCGCGCCCGCAACTGCAGATAGTGCACGAACGCCAGCGCCAGGACGCCGCCGACGACAGCCGCCTTCCACGGTTCCCGCTCCCCGGCGGACGCCAGCGCATCGAACAGCGGCAGGGTCAGCAGATTGACGCCGAACGCCGACAGCGCGCCGAGCAGCGCGGCGGCTGCCAGGATCGCCGCCGGCGAGCGCTGGCGCCACAGCCGCTGCGACAGGCACATCGCCGCGAGCCACAGCATGACCGCGGGCTCCACCCAGGCGACCATGAGCAGCACGGCGGGTTCGCCCAATCTGGTGGGCAACTGCAGCAGCAAGGCCAGCAGCAGCATCGCGTTGGCGACGGCAAGGGCGCGCATCAGGCTGCCCGCGCTGCAGATATCGATCCGCACCGCAGCGTCCGAAGTCGTTCCCTCCGCTATGGACATGGTCGTCGCCTGTCACCGCCGCCGCGGCGGCCGAAATGGTCTGCTTGCCTAGAATGCCGGCTTGATCTCCCTGCGACGCGCGCCGCGACCTCGCAGCCGATCCCGACTCGCCGCGCCGCCGGCGCGCATCTCCGCCATGCACGATCAATTCGAACACAAGCAGCAGGCCTGGTCCGCACGTTTCTCCGAACCGGTCAGCGCCCTGGTCCAGCGCTATACGGCGTCGGTCGGCTTCGACAAGCGGCTGGCGCCGTTCGACATCGCCGGCTCGATCGCCCATGCCACCATGCTCGCCGAACGCGGCATCATCGGCGGCGACGATCTCGCGGCGATCGAGCGCGGGATGGCGCAGATCCGCGCCGACATCGATGCCGGGCGGTTCGACTGGAAGCTCGAGCTCGAGGACGTGCATCTCAACATCGAGGCGCGGCTGACGCAGTTGATCGGCGACGCCGGCAAGCGGCTGCACACCGGCCGCAGCCGCAACGACCAGGTCGCGACCGACATCCGGCTGTGGCTGCGCGACGCCGTCGACCAGACCATCGCGCAATTGCAGGCGCTGCAGCGCGCACTGGTGGCGCTGGCCAGCGACCATGCCGACACGCTGATGCCGGGCTTCACCCATCTGCAGGTGGCGCAACCGGTGAGTTTCGGCCATCACCTGCTGGCCTACGTCGAGATGTTCGCCCGCGACGTCGAGCGGCTGCGCGACTGCCGCAAGCGGGTCAACCGCCTGCCGCTCGGCGCGGCCGCGCTGGCCGGCACCACCTTCCCGATCGACCGGGTGCGCGTCGCCCAGCTGCTGGGATTCGACGACGTCTGCCAGAATTCGCTCGACGCGGTCAGCGACCGCGACTTCGCCATCGAGTTCAACGCCGCCGCGGCACTGGTCATGATCCACGTCAGCCGCATGAGCGAGGAGCTGGTGCTCTGGATGAGCCCGGCGTTCGGCTTCATCGACCTGGCCGACCGGTTCTGCACCGGGTCGAGCATCATGCCGCAGAAGAAGAATCCCGACGTTCCCGAGCTCGCCCGCGGCAAGACCGGCCGCGTTGCCGGCCACCTGACGAGCCTGCTGATGCTGATGAAGGGCCAGCCGCTGGCCTACAACAAGGACAACCAGGAGGACAAGGAGCCGTTGTTCGACACCGCCGACACCGTGCTCGACACGCTGCGGATCTTCACCGACATGGTCGGCGGCATCCGCGTCAAGGCCGAGGCGATGGAGCGCAGCGCGCTGCAGGGCTACTCGACCGCGACCGACCTGGCCGACTATCTGGTCAAGAAAGGACTGCCGTTCCGCGACGCGCACGAGACCGTGGCACGCGCGGTGCGGTTCGCAGTCGAACGTGGCGTCGGGTTGGAGGACATCGCGCTTGCCGACTTGCGCGGCTTCTCGGCGCTGATCGGCGATGACGCGCCGCAGGCGCTACGGCTGCAGGGCTCGGTCGCCGCGCGCGACCATGTGGGCGGCACCGCACCGGGCCAGGTCCGGGCGCAGGTCGCGCGCTGGCGCGACCTGCTGGGCACGGAGTGATTTCGGCCCGGGCCAGCGCCCGTTTCAGGCGCGCGGCAGGGTCACGCCCTTCTGGCCCTGGTATTTGCCGCCGCGGTCCTTGTAGCTGACCTCGCAGACTTCGTCGCTCTCGAAGAACAGCACCTGCGCGCAGCCTTCGCCGGCGTAGATCTTGGCCGGCAGCGGCGTGGTGTTGGAAAACTCCAGCGTCACGTAGCCTTCCCATTCGGGCTCGAACGGCGTGACGTTGACGATGATGCCGCAGCGTGCGTAGGTGCTCTTGCCCAGGCAGATGGTGAGCACGTTGCGCGGAATGCGGAAGTACTCGACGGTACGTGCCAGCGCGAAGGAATTCGGCGGGATGATGCAGACGTCGCCGCGATAGTCGACAAACGATTTCTCGTCGAAGTTCTTCGGATCGACGATGGTGCTGTTGATGTTGGTGAAGATCTTGAATTCGTTGGCGCAGCGGATGTCGTAGCCGTAGCTCGACGTGCCGTAGCTGACGATGCGCTGGCCTTCGCGCTCGCGGATCTGACCGGGCTCGAACGGCTCGATCATTGCGCAATCCTGCGCCATGCGGCGGATCCAGCGGTCGGACTTGATGCTCATGATGTTGTGCTCGGTAGCGGCGCGATCAGGCTTGCAGCAGCGCGCGAAGCCGCAACCATACCTGATCGACGGGTTCGTCGATCCAAAGACGCTTGCGGCGCGAGGTCAGTCCCGAGCGCAGCTGCACCCGGCGGCGCGGAACGCCGCAGCACTCGGCAACGTACTCGACCAGCGCTGCATTGGCGCGGCCATCGACCGCCGGCGCGCCGAGGCGGACCCGCAGCGCATCGCCATGCTCGCCGTCGATCTGCGATCGCCGCGCGTTGGGAACGACGCTGACATCCAGCAGGCAGCCGTCTCCGTCCGGACGCAGCCAGGGTGGACGAACGGGCAACTCGACCATCGACGATGTGAAAACAAAAAAACCCGGGCGGAACGCCCGGGTCGTCATTGCTCAAGCGATCAGGGCTTGCTGGTCGGGAACGGCCAGGCCGCCTGCGGGTTGAGCTTGGTCTGCGCGGCGGTGGCCGGCGCCGCCTTCTTCGCGGGAGCCGCGGCAGGCTTCTTCGCCGGGGCAGGCTTCTTCGCAGCGGCCTTCTTTGCTGCGGCCTTCTTGGCGGGAGCCGCCTTCTTCGCTGCGACCTTCTTCGCCGGAGCGGCCTTCTTCGCCGCAACCTTCTTCGCCGGCGCAGCCTTCTTCGCCGCGACCTTCTTGGCCGGAGCGGCCTTCTTCGCCGCAACCTTCTTGGCCGGAGCGGCCTTCTTCGCCGCAACCTTCTTGGCCGGCGCAGCCTTCTTCGCCGCAACCTTCTTGGCCGGAGCGGCCTTCTTGGCGACGACCTTCTTCGCCGGCGCAGCCTTCTTCGCGACGACCTTCTTCGCCGCGGCCTTCTTGGCCGGTGCCGCTTTTTTCGCAGTTGCCATGGTGATTCTCCTTGATCAAGTATTTTGAAATGAAGCCGGTCGCTGGATCGAAACCGGGCGCCTCACGGCCCCGCCTCCCGGCGGTCTCCTGTACGGGACATCGGCACGGCATCCAGCCGGCACCACCTGCATCCGTCTCAGCGCTGATCCGGGCAGGGGACTCGCCTTCCGCGACGCATCGGTCATTGCGGAAGGGAATGGGGAACGACGATCGGCGCTGGCGGCACGGACCCGGAGGTCATCGCCTGCCACGCCTCGTCGTGAAGACTTGATCGGAAACGCCGCGGCTCCGGCGGGAAACCGCGGGGGAGACTTCACCCACCGGTTCGCTCGAACCAGGCGCCAGAATCCGCGGTGAAGTCGTCGAAGAATCACGCTATCGCTTGCTCTCGCGTCCGTTGTGGCGTCATTCCCAGGACAGCGCGCCGCCGGACTGGTACTCGATCACCCGGGTTTCGAAGAAATTGCGTTCCTTCTTCAGGTCGATCATCTCGCTCATCCAGGGGAACGGGTTCTCTTCATTCGGGAAGATGGCATCGAGGCCGATCTGGACGGCGCGTCGATTGGCGATGAACCGCAGGTATCCCTTGAACATCGAGGCATTCAATCCAAGCACACCGCGCGGCATGGTGTCCTCGGCATAGCGGTACTCGAGTTCGACCGCGCGATGGAACAGGCCGACGATCTCGCGCTTGAACTCGGGGGTCCACAGGTGCGGATTCTCGAGCTTGATCTGGTTGACCAGGTCGATGCCGAAATTGGTGTGCATCGACTCGTCGCGCAGGATGTACTGGTACTGCTCGGCAGCGCCGGTCATCTTGTTCTGCCGGCCCATCGACAGGATCTGGGTGAATCCGACGTAGAAGAACAACCCCTCCATCAGGCAGGCGAACACGATGATCGACCGCAGCAGTTCCTGGTCGTTGCGTTCCGAGCCGCCGAATGCCGAGGTCCGGAACTCCGGATTGGTGAGCGTGTCGATGAACGGGATCAGGAACTCGTCCTTGTCGCGGATCGACGGGATCTCGTGATAGGAGTTGAAGATCTCGCCTTCGTCGAGACCGATCGACTCGACGATGTACTGATACGCATGGGTGTGGATCGCCTCCTCGAAAGCCTGGCGCAGCAGGTATTGGCGGCACTCCGGGTTGGTGATGTGACGATAGGTCCCGAGGACGATGTTGTTGGCCGCGAGCGAGTCGGCGGTGGTGAAGAACCCGAGGTTGCGCTTGACGATCAGCCGCTCGTCCTCGGTGAGGCCATTGGGATCCTTCCACATCGCAATGTCGCGCGACATGTTGATCTCCTGCGGCATCCAGTGGTTCGCGCACGAGGCGAGGTACTTGTCCCAGGCCCACTTGTACTTGAACGGAACGAGTTGGTTGACGTCGGCGCGGCAGTTGATGATGCGCTTGTCTTCGGCCCGGACCCGCTCGTTCGATGCCGATCGCTGGCTGAAGGCACCGATCGCATCGGCGATCTCGACCCGATCCGGCACCGACCGTTGCGGAGGGAGCGTCCGCTGCCCCGCTGCGACTTGCGCGCTGCCGGCAATGGGTTGTTCTTGATCGCCCCAGTTCAACATGATCATGACCTTTCGTGAATTATCAAGTGTTCAATGCCAACGCTCAACATTGATGCGCGTGCGACGCGCATCAATGTTGTCATCGCACATCGCACATCGCAGGACTGCTGCACTCCGCAATGACCATCGACGGGCGTTGCCGTGATGCATGACCGACCTTGCGCCTCATTGGCAGGCTTCGCACTCGGGGTTGTCGATGCTGCAGAACCGGATGTCGCCGGACTCGACCACCCCTTGTGCCGATGCCGTCGCAGCGGCCGGCGCCTGAGGCACGGCATTGAGCTGGCCGGCCTTGACCGTCGACTTCTCGGCATGCGTGGCCCCGATGGTGCGCAGGTAGTAAGTGGTCTTGAGGCCGCGCAGCCAGGCAAGCTTGTAGGTATCGTCGAGCAGCTTGCCCGAAGCATTGGCGATGTAGATGTTGAGCGACTGCGCCTGGTCGATCCATTTCTGCCGCCGCGCTGCGGCTTCGATGATCCACTTGCTGTCGATCTCGAACGCGGTGGCGTACAGCGCCTTCAGATCGGCGGGGATGCGGTCGATGCGCTGCGTGCTGCCGTCGAAATACTTCAGGTCGGCGACCATCACCGCGTCCCACAGGCCGCGCGCCTTCAGGTCGCGCACCAGGTACTGGTTGATGACGGTGAACTCGCCCGACAGGTTGGACTTGACGTACAGGTTCTGGAAGGTCGGCTCGATGCTGGCGTCGACGCCGACGATGTTGGAGATGGTCGCCGTCGGCGCGATCGCCACGCAGTTGGAGTTGCGCATGCCGTGCTGCGCGATGTGCGCCCGCAGCACGTCCCAGTCGAGGGTGGTCGATTCGTCCGCCTCGACATAGCCGCCGCGCTGTTCGGCAAGCAGCCGCAAGCTGTCCTGCGGCAGGATGCCCCGGTCCCACAGCGATCCGGCATAGCTGCTGTAGCGGCCGCGCTCGCGCGCCAGCTCGCTCGACGCGCGGTAGGCCTCGTAGCACACCGCCTCCATCGAGCGGTCGGCGAACTCGACCGCCTGCGGCGAACCGTACGGAATGCGCAGCAGGTGCAGGCAGTCCTGGAATCCCATGATGCCCAGACCGACCGGCCGGTGACGGAGGTTGGCGTTGCGCGCCTTCGCCACCGCGTAGTAGTTGATGTCGATGACGTTGTCGAGCATGCGCATCGCGGTCTGCGCGGTGCGCCGCAACTTGGCCTGGTCGATGGCGCCGCCCTCCAGGTGCGCCGCGAGGTTGACCGATCCGAGGTTGCAGACCGCGATCTCGGAGTCGCCGGTGTTGAGCGTGATCTCGGTGCACAGGTTGCTCGAATGCACGACGCCCATGTGCTGCTGCGGGCTGCGCACGTTGCAGGCGTCCTTGAAGGTGATCCAGGGATGGCCGGTCTCGAACAGCATCGACAGCATCTTGCGCCACAGCTGGACCGCCGGCACGGTCTTGTGCAGCTTGATCTCGCCGCTCGCCGCCTTCTGCTCGTACTGCACGTAGGCCCGCTCGAAGTCGCTGCCGAACCGGTCGTGCAGGTCGGGCACGTCGGACGGCGAGAACAGCGTCCAGTCGCCGCCTTCCATCACCCGCTTCATGAACAGGTCGGGGACCCAGTTGGCGGTGTTCATGTCGTGGGTGCGCCGGCGGTCGTCGCCGGTGTTCTTGCGCAGTTCCAGGAACTCCTCGATGTCGAGGTGCCAGGTCTCGAGGTAGGCGCAGACGGCCCCCTTGCGCTTGCCGCCCTGGTTCACCGCCACGGCGGTGTCGTTGACGACCTTGAGGAACGGCACCACGCCCTGACTCTTGCCGTTGGTGCCCTTGATGTGGCTGCCCAGCGCCCGCACCCGCGTCCAGTCGTTGCCCAGCCCGCCGGCGAACTTGGACAGCAGCGCGTTCTCCTTGATCGCCTCGTAGATGCCGTCGAGGTCGTCGGCCACCGTCGTCAGGTAGCAGCTCGACAGCTGCGACCGCCGCGTTCCCGAGTTGAACAGGGTCGGCGTGCTCGACATGAAGTCGAAGCTCGACAGCAGGTCGTAGAACTCGATCGCCCGCGCCTCGCGGTCGACCTCGTTCAGCGCCAGCCCCATTGCCACCCGCATGAAGAAGGCCTGCGGCAGTTCGATGCGCCGGCCGTCCTTGTTGATCCGCGTGTCGGCGCGATGGACCAGGAAGTAGCGGTCGTACAGGGTCTGCAGCCCGAGGTAGTCGAACTGCAGGTCGCGCTCGGCCTTGAGCGCCGCACCGAGCCGGTCCAGATCGAACTGGCCGAGCCGGTCGTCGAGCAGTTCGAGTGCGATTCCCTCCTTGATGCAGCGCGGGAAGTACTCGGCATACCGCGCCGCCATCTCGGCCTGGGTCGCCTCCTCGCCCAGCGTCTCGCGCCGCAGGGTGTGCAGCAGCAATCGTGCGGTGACCTTGGAATAGTCGGGATCGCGCTCGATCAGCGTGCGCGCGGCAAGGATCGCCGCCTTGTACACCTCGACCAGCGGCACGCCGTCGTACAGGTTGCGCAGCGTCTCGGCGACGATCGGGTCCGCTTCGATGTCGGCGCCGAGACCCGCGCATGCCGACTCGACCAGCGAGACCAGCGCGACGCGGTCGAGCGGCTTGCGCAGGGTGCCGTCGAGCACGTGCAGCACCGCCTCGGGCGCCGCCTGCGGTTCGGCCGCCTTCTGCCGCGCCCGTTCCTGCGCGCGCCGCTCACGGTACAGCACGTAGGCGCGCGCGACCTCGTGCTCGCCGGTGCGCATCAGCGCCAGTTCGACCTGGTCCTGGACGTCCTCGATGTGAAACGTCCCACCGCTTGGCCGGCTGCGCTGCAGCGCGCGGACCACATTGCCGGTGAGCGCGTTCACCGTCTCGCGCATGCTCGCCGAAGCCGCGCCCTGGCCGCCCTGTACCGCGAGGAACGCCTTGGTCATCGCCACCGCGATCTTTCCCGGTTCGAAACCGACCACGGCACCGTTGCGCCGGATGACCTGGTAGTCGGCGAAGTCGCCCGCCAAATCCGGCGCCCGATGTTCGGCGAAACCCGTCGGATGCAGGGTCTGCTGGGCGGGATCGGAAGCGGCGAGCGGGGACGTGGACATCGGGATCTCCTTGGGTGCGGATGACGCCGCACGGCAACGGCCGCCCGCATTCCCGATGGACGGTCGCGCCCGCGGCGCCGGATGATGGAGCCGTCCGTCGCGGCAACGCCGCAGTGTGTTCACGGAACGGTGAACACACTATATCTAGTGCATAAACGAATTTCAACCACTATTCGTAGCGCATCAACCCGATCCGGGCGACGCAGTCCGGCCGCACCGTCCCGTGCCGCCGCGTTCAGAAGGAGCGGAAGGGAAATGCCGCGGCCGGCAGCGCCAGAGCGTTCTTCAGCCGGCGCCAGTCGAATCCGGTTCCGGGATCGGTCTTGCGTCCCGGCGCGATGTCGCTGTGCCCGGCGACCGCCCGCAGCGGATAGCGCAGCAACAGGTCGGAGCCGAGCGCGATCAGGGTGTCGTACTGGGCGTCCTCGAACACGACATCGTCGCTGCCTTCGAGTTCGATCCCGATGCTGAAGTCGTTGCAGCGGGGACGCCCCTCGAATGCCGAGACGCCGGCATGCCAGGCACGCCAATCGCACGACACGAACTGCGTCAGCGCGCCGTCGCGATGCACGACGAAATGCGCCGACACCCGCACACCGGCAAGCGGCGCGAAGGCCGGATGCACGGCCGGATCGAGGCGGTTGCAGAACAGCCGCTCGATGGCATCGCCGCCGTAATGCCGCGGCGGCAGCGCGATGCAGTGGATGACCAGCAGGTCGACCGCGACGCCGTCCGGGCGCTGATCGCAATTGGGCGACGGCACCCGGCGTGCGTGCGGCATCCAGCCGTCGAATCCGGCTGCCGCCATGCCGGGCTCGCCCGGGCTCATGCCTCGTCCGGTCGATCCGCCGGATCGCGGATGTCGAGCCGCTCCATGCGGTACCGGATCTGCCGCAGGTTGAGCCCGAGCAGCTGCGCCGCGGCAGTCCGGTTGAAGCGGGTCCGCCGCAGCGCCTCGAGCAGGAGGCTGCGTTCGACCTGATCGAGATAGGCACCCAGGTCGAGCGGGAGCGTCACGCCGGCGACGTCGGGCGCCGGTCTTGTCCGCGCCGCGTCGATCGACAGGGGCCGATCCGGGACGACGACGGGCGGCGGCGGCACGGCGCCATTCGGCGCGGTCGCTGCAGCGGCGGCGGGCGCCGCGGGCAGCGCGATGTCGTCCGGGCCGAGCAGATCGTGGATCGACATCGCCGCCGCGCGGTGCAGCAGATTGTCGAGCTCGCGCACGTTGCCGGGGAAGCCGTACTGCCGCAATTGGGCGATCGCATCGGCGCTCAACCGCAAGGCCGGCCGCATGTTGTCGCGCCGGACGTCGGCGAGCAGCGCGTCGACCAGGGCCGGGAGGTCGTCGAGCCGGGCGCGCAGCGGCGGCAACGCGACGTCGATCACGTTCAACCGGTAATACAGATCCTGACGGAACCGACCCTGCGCGACCATCTGGTCGAGGTCGCGATGCGTGGCGCTGACCAGGCGGGCATCGACCGGCACTTCCGCCGTGTCGCCGACCGGACGGACCCGCCGCTCCTGCACCGCCCGCAGCAGCTTGGCCTGCATCGCGAGCGGCAGCTCGCCGATCTCGTCGAGAAACAGCGTGCCGCCCTGTGCCGCGGCAAAGAACCCGGCGTGGTCGGCGATCGCCCCGGTGAAGGCGCCGCGGCGATAGCCGAAGAATTCCGCCTCCAGCAGATGCTCGGGGATGGCGCTGCAGTTGACGGGGACGAACGGCCCGCCGGCGCGCGGACTGCATTCATGCACCGCGCGCGCGGCCAGCTCCTTGCCGGTACCCGATTCGCCGCGGATCAGCACCGGCGCCATGCCGCGCGCCACGCGCTGCAGCGTCTGCTTGACCGCACGCATCGGCGCCGAGTCACCCACCATGCGCTCGAGGGTCGTACTCCGGCAGGTCTGGGCCGGCTCGATCCCGGACTGCATCGCCGCATGCACCGTCCGGCGCAGCGCGGCGAGATCGACCGGCTTGGTCAGATAGTCGAACGCCCCGGCCTTCAGCGCAGCGACGGCGTTGCCGGCACTGCCATAGGCCGTGATCACGATGGCCTTCTCGCCGCGCCCCGGCTGCGACTCCAGCCAGTGCAGCAACTCCAGCCCTTCGCCGTCGGGCAGGCGCATGTCGGTGAGCATCACCGCGTAGTGCCGCTGCTCGAGTTGCGCGCGGGCCTGCGCCAGGTTTTCGGCGACGTCGATGCGCCAGCCCTCATGGACGAGGCTGAGGGTGTAGAGCTCGCGCAGGTCGGGCTCGTCATCGACGATGAGGATGCGGTCGTCGGCGGAGTTCATGCGGCGGAGTCCGGTGCGATCTGGATGGCGAAGTGACCGCGCGGCCGATCGCCTTGCTCGTCTTCGACGCGGTACACCAGGCGCGCCCCATTGCGCGCGCAGAGTTCGAGGGAAATATACAGCCCGAGCCCGACGCCGCGATGGCTGGTCGTGCGGAACGGCTCGAACAGCTGCGCGCGCAGTTCGGCATCGATCACCGGCCCGTCGTTCGCCACCTGGATTTCCCGCACCCGCCCGGCACCGAGTTGGCGCACTTCGATCGCGCGAGGCGCGGCACTGGCGTAGCGGCGCGCATTGCTGAGCAGGTTGACCAGCACGCGGCGCAGGTGCAGCGGATCGAACCGCAGCAGCGCCGCGTCGTCCTGGATGAACAGGCCGATCCGCCCGGGCGCCGGCGCATCGAACTCGGCAACGACTTCGCGCAGCAGCGCCGCGCTGGTCGAATCGGCGACCTCTCGCGGCGCGTTGCGGCCGAGTTCGAGCACGTCCTCGACCGTCCGGTTGATGCGCTCGACGTTCTGTCCGATCAGATGGTGCAGCCGCTGCAGCTGCGCCGGGTCGCCGGCGTATTCGCCGGCCAGCTGGTTGGCCTGTCCGATCGCCCCGAGCGGATTGCGGATCTCGTGCGCGACGCTGGCGACGAGTCGGCCCATGGCGGCCAGCTTTTCCTGCTGCACCCGGGCATCGATCTCGCGCAGATCCTGCAACACGATCAGGTAGCCCGGACCGCCCGGCAGGTCGCCCAGGGTCGACAGCCGCAGCAGAAGCGACCGGCCCGCGGGGGTGAGGATCTGCGTCTCGAACACGTCCTCGGCGTCGATCGACATGCGCTCGATCGCCTTGCGCACCACCGTTGCCACCGGCAGATCGCGCAATGCGCGGCGTCCTCCGGCCGAACGCGCGGTCATGGCGTCGCGCCAGGGCAGGTCCAGCAGATCCTGCGCCGCCGGGTTGAGCGCCTCCAGCACCATGTGGCGATCGACGACCATCACGCCGTTGCGCTGCGTCTCGATCACCCGCTGGTTGATCGCCATCTGCCGGCGCGCCTGCGACTCGATCGCGCTGGCGCGGGCCTCCTGCTGCGCCAGCCGCTGCGACAACTGCCAGGTCAGCACCGCCACGGCAAAGTACGCCGCGCCGACGAATGCCGAGTTGAGCAGCAGCGCCTCGGCCTCGCTGCGTCCGGACAGCACGGCGAATGCCGCATTGCCCAGCAGCATGAAGGTCACGATGGCGGCGACGAACAGGGTCAGCGGCAAGGTGCCGTAGATCCCGGCGGCCAGCACCGGCAGCGCGTAGATCAGCGCGAATTCCCGCGCCGGATAGCCCGCGGTGAACTGCAGCACCGAAAAGACGGCAAGATCGATCGCGATGGACGCCAGGACCTGGACACTCAACGCCGTACCCCGCGCCGCGCTCCACCACAGTCCGACGGCCGCGGCAACGACATAGGCGCCGACGATCCAGTAGGCGGGATCCGCTGCGACTTCGGGATGCGACTGCAGGTTGCGCAGCAACACCAGCCAGCCCAACAGCAGCAATCCCATGGCCAGCCGCGCGCCGGCGAGCACTCGGAAGGTCCGCAGCCGTTCCCGTCCCAGGCGGGACGGCGGCATCAGCACCGTCGAAGCGCGCAGCGGCGGAACCGTTGCAAAAAGGGACTGCGCGAATGCGCTGTCGGCGGCTGCGGGCCCGCGCGGCCTACGACCCCAGACGCGCATGCTCTTCGCTGCAATACGGCTTGCCATCCCGCCAGATGCAGCGGCTGGCCGGCGAATGCACCCCGCAGCGGGCGCAGGCCAGCATCCGCTCCGGGGGGGCCCCGGTCCCGCCGGGACGGCGCGGCTTCCGCGGCTGCTGCGACTTCTTGACCAGCATCAGCCCGACGATCACCGCCACGAACAGAACCAGGTACTTCATCGGTGCAAGATCACCTGCAGCACGAACCGCGAGCCCACGTAGGTCAGCATGAGCAGCACGGCGCCCGAGAACAGCCAGCCAAGCGCGCGCGTTCCGCGCCAGCCGAGAAAGGCCCGCCCCGCCATCAGCACCGCGAACAGCAGCCAGGCCGCGATCCCGAATACCGTCTGGTGGTTGAACTCGAACGGCCGCCCCCAAAGCCGGTCGCTGAACGTGGCCGCGAAGATCAGCGACGCGGTCAGCAGCACGAACCCGACCCCGGCGAGGCGGTAGGTCAGTTTTTCCAGCGTGAGCAGCGGCAGACTGCGCGACACCCCGGCGGCCGCACCCTTGCGCTTGCGCAGCGAGCGCTCGGCCGCCCACAACATCAGGCCGTGCAGCACCGCCGCGCCGAACAATCCGTACGAGGCGATGCCCATCGCCCAGTGCAGCGCGAACGCCGCACCGGCGCCCGGTGGCGCTGCCAGCATGCCTGGAAACAGCCAGGTCAGCACGATCGACACCGCGGCCAGCAGGCAGATCCAGGAGCGCAGCGTCTGCAGGGGGTAATACAGACTTTCCACCCAATACACCGCGGCGACCAGCCAGAACGTCACCGACAGCGCCTGCGCGAAGCCGAACGTCGGCTGCAATTCGCCATGCAGCACCAGCGCGAAGCCGCCCCCCTGGGCGAGCCAGGCGATCGGCATGATCCAGGTCGACCAGCGCTCGCTGCGCAACGGAGCGGGCGCCGTTGCGCCGGCCTCGCCGCCGAGCGTCGACGGCTCGGTCGGACGCGACAGCAGCGCCGCCAGCATGTACAGCGCAAACGCAAGCCCGTTCATTAAAATCAACATCATTTCAGTGTAACCGACCCCCTCGCGGCTGACGCTGGCAGTCCCTCCCGCCGCGCAGCCATCGCGGCTCCGGCACGCCAGCTGCGGAACGCCGCCCAAACCCGCACATCCCGTCTCCATGCTCAACAACCTCACCCAACGTCTGTCGCGCGTGGTCAAGACCCTCAAGGGAGAAGCGCGCATCACCGAGTCCAACATCCAGGACATGCTGCGCGAAGTGCGGCTGGCTCTGCTCGAAGCCGACGTCGCGCTGCCGGTGGTGCGCGAATTCACCGCCCGGGTGAAGGAAAAGGCGCTGGGGCAGGAGGTCGTCGGCTCGCTCACCCCCGGCCAGGCGCTGGTCGGCGTGGTCCAGCGCGAGCTGGCGCAGCTGATGGGCGGCGACGCGGTCCCGCTCAACCTGGCGACCCAACCGCCGGCGATCATTCTGATGGCCGGCCTGCAGGGGGCGGGGAAGACGACGACCACGGCCAAGCTCGCCCGGCTGCTGACGACCCAGCAGCGCAAGAAGGTGCTGACCGTGTCGTGCGACGTGTACCGGCCGGCGGCGATCGCGCAGCTCGAAACCGTCTCCGGGCAGGCGGGCGCCGAATTCTTTCCGTCCTCGCCCGACGACAAGCCACTCGACATCGCCCGGCGCGCCCGCGACTACGCCCGCAGCCACCATTTCGACGTCCTGCTGGTCGACACCGCCGGCCGCTTGTCGATCGACGAGGCGATGATGCGCGAGATCGCCGAACTGCACGCCGAACTCGATCCGGTCGAGACGCTGTTCGTGGTCGACGCGATGCAGGGCCAGGACGCGGTCAACACCGCCCGGGCGTTCCACGACACGCTGCCGCTGACCGGCATCGTGCTGACCAAGCTCGACGGCGATGCCCGCGGCGGCGCGGCGCTGTCGGTGCGGCAGGTCACCGGGGCGCCGATCAAGTACGCCGGCGTATCGGAAAAGATCGATGGCCTCGAGCCCTTCGACCCGCGGCGCATGGCCGACCGCATCCTCGGCATGGGCGACATCCTGGCG
>JAKAIB010000025.1 GCA_021814605.1 Pseudomonadota bacterium
GCCGTCGGCGCCGATGCGGTGGCCGCGGCGCTCCAAGCCGAATGCGCGCGTCGCGGCCAAGCCATCGAACTGGTGCGCAACGGCTCGCGCGGCCTGCTCTGGCTCGAGCCGCTGGTCGAGGTCGAAACGCCGCAGGGTCGCGTGGCCTACGGCCCGGTGACGGCGGCCGCGGTGCCGGAACTGCTCGACGCCGGTCTGCTCCGCGGCGGTGCCCACGCGCTGGCGCACGGACTCACCGCCGACATCCCCTATCTCGCGCGGCAGGAACGGCTGACCTTCGCCCGCGCCGGGCTCGCCGACCCGCTGTCGCTTGCCGACTACGCCGCGCACGATGGCTGGCAGGGGCTGGAGCGGGCACTGGCGATGGCGGACGGCGCCGCCATCGTCGACGAGGTCACCCGCTCGGGACTGCGCGGCCGGGGCGGCGCGGCATTCCCCGCCGGCATCAAATGGAAGACGGTGCTGGGTGCAGCGGCGCCGCAGAAATACGTGGTGTGCAACGCCGACGAAGGCGACTCCGGCACGTTCTCCGACCGCATGGTGATGGAGGGCGACCCCTACCTGCTGATCGAGGGCATGCTGATCGCCGGGCTGGCGGTCGGGGCGACGCGCGGTCTCATCTACGTCCGCTGCGAATATCCGCTCGCCATCGCCGCGCTGAACGAGGCGATCGCCCGGGCCACGGCCGCCGGCGACCTGGGCGACGATGTCCGCGGGTCCGGGCGCGCCTTCCAGCTCGAAGTGCGCGTGGCTGCCGGCTCGTACGTCTGCGGCGAGGAGACGGCGATGCTGGAAAGCCTGGAAGGGCGGCGCGGCATCGTCCGCGCCAAGCCGCCGCTGCCGGCGATCGCCGGTCTGTTCGGCCAGCCCACGGTGATCAACAACGTCATCACCTTCGCTTCGGTGCCGACCATCCTCGCGCGCGGCGCCGACGCCTATCGCGAATTCGGCCGCGGGCGTTCGCTCGGCACCCTGCCGTTCCAGCTCGCCGGCAACATCCGGCGCGGCGGACTGGTCGAGAAGGCGTTCGGCCTGACCCTGCGCGAACTGGTGTTCGACTTCGGCGGCGGAACCGCATCGGGCCGGCCGGTCAAGGCGATCCAGGTCGGCGGTCCGCTCGGCGCCTACGTCCCGCAATCGCAATGGGACCTGCCGCTGGACTACGAGGCCTACGCGGCGGTCGGCGCGACGCTCGGCCACGGCGGCGTGGTCGTGCACGACGACACCGCCGACATGAGCCGCCTGGCCCGCTACGCGATGGAGTTCTGCGCCATCGAGTCGTGCGGCAAATGCACCCCCTGCCGCATCGGGTCGACGCGCGGGGTCGAGGTCATCGACCGCATCCGCGCCGACCGCAACCGCGTGCAGAACGTCGAACTGCTGCGCGACCTCTGCGACACCATGGTCGCCGGCAGCCTGTGCGCGATGGGCGGCATGACTCCGTACCCGGTGCTGTCGGCGCTGGATCATTATCCCGAGGACTTCGGCATCCGCGCCCCGGACGCCAAGGCCGCCTGACCAGGAGAAGCGCAATGTCCGCTCGACTGCAAGATGAAATCGACTACGGCACGCCGGCCCGCGAAGCCGACGTCCAGGTGACCCTGGAAATCGACGGCTTCGAGGTCACTGTCCCCCAAGGAACGTCGCTGATGCGCGCCGCGCAGCAGGCCGGGATCGGCGTTCCCCGGCTGTGCGCCACCGACAGCCTGGAGGCGTTCGGCTCATGCCGCCTGTGCCTGGTCGAGATCGACGGCCGCAAGGGCTATCCGGCGTCGTGCACCACCCCGGCCGAGGCGGGAATGAAGGTCCGCACCCAGACGCCCCGGCTGCAGCAGCTGCGGCGGGGCGTGATGGAGCTCTACATCTCGGACCATCCGCTCGACTGCCTGACCTGCAGCGCCAATGGCGACTGCGAACTGCAGGACATGGCCGGCGTGACCGGACTGCGCAACGTCCGCTACGGCACCGGCGCGGCCGCCGGCGCAAATCATTGCGACGCGGCGCAGGACGAATCCAACCCGTACTTCACCTACGACCCGAGCAAGTGCATCGTCTGCAGCCGCTGCGTGCGCGCCTGCGAGGAGACGCAGGGAACGTTCGCGCTGACCATCAGCGGACGCGGCTTCGACAGCCGGGTGTCGCCGGGGCAGGACCAGCCGTTCATGGACAGCGAATGCGTCAGCTGCGGCGCCTGCGTGCAGGCCTGCCCGACCGCGACGCTGCAGGAAAAGCAGATCATCGACCTCGGCCAGCCCGAGCACGCCATCCTGACCACCTGCGCCTACTGCGGTGTCGGCTGCGGATTCCGTGCCGAAATGAAAGGGAGCGAGGTGGTGCGCATGGTGCCATGGAAGGACGGCAAGGCCAACGAGGGCCATTCGTGCGTCAAGGGTCGCTTCGCCTGGGGATACGCCACGCACAAGGACCGGATCACCCAGCCGATGATCCGCGAGCGCATCACCGACCCGTGGCGCGTCGTCAGCTGGGATGAGGCGATCGCGCATGCCGCGAGCGAATTCAGGCGCATCCAGGCGAAATACGGCCGCGGTGCCGTCGGCGGCATCACCTCGTCACGCTGCACCAACGAGGAGACCTATCTGGTGCAGAAGCTGGTTCGCGCGGCGTTCGGCAACAACAACGTCGACACCTGCGCCCGCGTCTGCCACTCGCCGACCGGATACGGCCTCGGCCAGGCGTTCGGCACCTCGGCCGGCACCCAGACCTTCAAGTCGGTCGAGAAATCCGACGTGGTCCTGGTCATCGGCGCCAATCCGACCGACGCGCATCCGGTGTTCGCGTCGCGGCTGAAGAAGCGGCTGCGCCAGGGCGCGAAGCTGATCGTGGTCGACCCGCGCCGCATCGACCTGGTGAAGTCGCCGCACGTGCAGGCGTCCTACCACCTGCAGTTGCGCCCGGGAACGAACGTGGCGCTGGTGACTGCGCTGGCCCACGTCATCGTCACCGAAGGCCTGCTCGCCACCGACTTCGTCGCGACGCGCTGCGACAGCGCGTCGTTCGAGGCCTGGCGCGACTTCGTCGCCCGCCCGGAGAACGCGCCCGAAGCGGTCGAGGCCGTCTGCGGTGTTCCCGCCGCCGACATCCGCGGCGCCGCGCGGCTCTATGCGACCGGCGGCAACGCCGCGATCTACTACGGCCTCGGTGTCACCGAGCATGCGCAGGGATCGACCATGGTGATGGGCATCGCCAACCTGGCGATGGCCACCGGCAACATCGGCCGCGACGGTGTCGGCGTCAATCCGCTGCGCGGGCAGAACAACGTCCAGGGCTCGTGCGACATGGGCTCGTTCCCCCACGAGCTCCCCGGCTACCGCCACATCTCCGATCCGATGACGCGTGCATCCTTCGAGGAGGCCTGGCAGGTCGAACTCGACCCCGAACCGGGACTGCGCATTCCGAACATGTTCGAGGCCGCGCTCGACGGCAGCTTCAAGGGCCTGTACTGCCAGGGTGAGGACATCGCCCAGTCCGACCCCGACACGCAGCACGTCGCCGCCGCGCTGTCGGCGATGGAGTGCATCGTCGTCCAGGACCTGTTCCTGAACGAGACGGCGAAATACGCGCACGTGTTCCTGCCGGGATCCTCCTTCCTGGAGAAGGACGGGACGTTCACCAACGCCGAGCGCAGGATCTCGCGGGTGCGCCGGGTGATGCCACCGAAGGCGGGCCTGGCCGACTGGGAGGTGACGGTGCGACTTGCCGAGGCGCTCGGCTATCCGATGCCGTATTCCGATCCCGGGCAGATCATGGACGAGATCGCGGCGTTGACCCCGACCTTCCGCGGCGTCAGCTATGCCAAGATCGACCGGCTCGGCAGCGTGCAGTGGCCGTGCAACGAGCAGACCGACGAAGCCGGCACCGAAGTCATGCACACCGACCACTTCGCCCGGGGCAAGGGGCGGTTCTTCGTCACCGCCTATGTCCCGAGCGATGAGAAGACCACGCCGCGTTTCCCGCTGCTGCTGACCACCGGACGCATCCTGAGCCAGTACAACGTCGGCGCGCAGACCCGGCGCACGCCCAACTCGCAGTGGCACGGCGAGGATCGCCTCGAAATCCATCCGCACGATGCCGAACAGCGCGGGATCCGCGAAGGCGACTGGGTCGGCATCCGCAGCCGTGCGGGCGAGACCGTGCTGCGCGCCCGGGTCACCGAGCGCGTCGCGCCCGGCGTCGTCTACACCACCTTCCATTTCCCCGAATCCGGGGCCAACGTCGTGACGACCGACAGCTCGGACTGGGCGACGAACTGCCCCGAGTACAAGGTCACGGCGGTGCAGGTGGTCGCGGTCAGCCAGCCGTCGCGCTGGCAGCAGGACCATGGCCGCTTCAGCAGCCTGCAGGCCGAGTTGCTGGCCGCGCGCCACGCAACCGCCCCGGAGCCGGTACGGTGATTGCCGACGACGCACCGCTGCCGGCGGGTGCACGACGGGCCGCCGTGGTTCGGCTGCGCGACGGCCGGCGCAGCGAATCCACTGACTGGATCACCGAGGAAGTGCCGGTGGCGCTCGAATTCAACGGCATTGCGCATGCCGTGATGCTGGCGACCCCGGCGGACCTGGAGGATTTCGCGCTCGGATTCGGGCTGAGCGAAGGGATCTTCGACGCGCCGTCCGACCTGCACGATTGCGAGGTCGAGCCCAGCGCCGATGGCCTGACGGTGCATATGGAAGTATCGGCGCGCAGCTTCGCGCGTCTGAAGCTGCGCCGCCGGACGCTGGCCGGACGCACCGGGTGCGGCTTGTGCGGCGTGGAAAGCCTCGCACAGGCGTTGCGGCCGCCGCCGGTCGTGTCCGCAGGCGACGCCATCGCCTGCGCGGCGATCGGCCGCGCGATGGACACGATGCGCGAGCGCCAACGCCTGTGCCGCGCCACCGGTGCGACCCATGCGGCGGCCTGGTGCGCGAGCGACGGCGCCGCACGCATCGTGCGCGAGGATGTCGGTCGCCACAACGCGCTCGACAAACTGGTCGGCGCGATGGCGCGCGCCGACGTCGATCCGCGCCGTGGCTTCGTCGCCGTCACCAGCCGGGCCAGCGTCGAAATGGTGCAGAAGGCAGCAGCCGCCGGAGCCCCGCTGCTGGCCGCGGTGTCCGCGCCGACGCTGCTGGCGATCGAGACTGCGGAACGCGCCGGCATGTGCCTGGTCGGCATGGCACGCCAATGCAACCTGGTCGCCTACGCCCACCCCGAACACCTGAGCTTCGCCACCGGAGACTGAACGATGGAAGCAGGCAAGCTGGTCGACATGGCCAATCGCATCGGCGACTTTTTCGCCTCGATGCCCGACCGTGGCGCCGCGCTCGAAGGAATCGCGCAGCACCTGCGGCGCTACTGGGATCCGCGCATGCGCACGCGACTGCTGGCGCACATCGATGCGCAGGGGGGTGAAGGACTCGATCCCATCGTGCTCGAAGCCTTGCGCACGCATCGCGCGCTCCTCGAACCGGCACGGCACGACGCCGGCACCCCGGCAACACAGCGATAGCACACGGCATCGCGTCGACCGGATGCCGATGCATCCTGTTGCTGACACAAGAAGAGATTAAGCCGGAAATAAGGCTGGCCCGTCGGCGCGGCAGTCGTCCGCGGATCGTGCAACAGTTCGACCGCAGCCGCTCCGTCTCAAGCCGGCTGCGATTTGGTGCCGCGTCAGGTCAAAGCCGGGCCGCGCAACGCGCCGTCCGCAACGATTCAAACCAGGGGAAGACAAAGGTGATGGAGGCGGGGGTCGGAATCGAACCGGCATAGACGGCTTTGCAGGCCGCTGCATAACCACTCTGCCACCCCGCCGGGTGATCTTGGCCGCGATCGCAGCCGATGCGCATCGTACGCAAATCCCGCGGACCCTGCCGGCGGGCACCGGACGTCGCCCGGAATGCGCACAAAAAAGGGAAGCTGCGCTTCCCTTGATTGATCAGGAATCTGGAGCGGGAAACGAGTCTCGAACTCGCGACCTCAACCTTGGCAAGGTTGCGCTCTACCAACTGAGCTATTCCCGCGAAAGCAGCTATTCTTGCAATTCTCCTCGCAGCTGTCAAGTGCGTCGCTTGCGTTTCAGTGCAGTCCGCGCTCGTCCGGCTCCTCGACCGAGGTCGCGATCATGCTGACCGGGCGGCCCTTGAGGCGGTGCCAGACATACAGCACGTAACCCGACACGGCATATCCCACGAACATGCCGAACAGCACCAGTGGCGGCTGGTACGCAATCAGGCCGATCAACAGGACAATGAGGAAGATGGTGATGAACGGCACGCTGCGCCGCAGGCTCACGTCCTTGAAGCTGTAGAAGGGAACGTTGGTCACCATGGTCAGCCCGGCGAACAACGTCAGCACGAAGCTGACCCACGCCACGTGCGCCCCTTGCACTCCCGAATCAGTCATGATCCAGAGGAAGCCGGCAACCAACGCGGCCGCCGCCGGGCTGGGGAGTCCCTGGAAGTAGCGCTTGTCGACGACTCCGACGTTGGTGTTGAACCGGGCGAGGCGCAATGCCGCCCCGGCGCAATACACGAACGCCGCCAGCCAGCCGAGCTTGCCCAGCCCGCGCAGCGACCATTCGTAGATGATCAGCGCCGGAGCCGCGCCGAACGACACCATGTCGGCGAGCGAGTCGAACTGCGCGCCAAATTCGCTCTGGGTATTGGTCATGCGCGCAACCCGGCCGTCCAGGCTGTCCAGCACCATGGCGGCGAAGATCGCCGTGGCGGCTGAGTCGTAGCGACCGCTCATCGCCATCACGATGGCATAGAAGCCCGCAAACAGCGCCGCCGCGGTGAACGAGTTCGGCAGGAGGTAGATGCCGCGTCGCCGGCGATGCGACGGATCGTCGTCGTGGAACGGCGGCCCGCTTTCGGTCGATGGCGGCTGCGTCATATCGGCAGTCGGCCGGGAATCGGCGGACTGCTCCGCGAGCATGCCCTGCTGCGGGAACCGGGCGACATTGCGCGACATGGTCTTCCTCGATGAGTTCGGGCCGGACGGGGCGACGCGGTCACGCGGCGAAGTCGGCGAGCACCGAACTGCTCGCATATACCTTGTCGCCGATCGACACGCGCGACTGCGAGCCGACCGGCAGGTAGACGTCGACACGCGAACCGAATCGGATGAACCCAAAGCGCTGACCGCGCTGCAGCACGGCTCCGGCCTTGACGTGACAGAGGATGCGCCGGGCGATCAGCCCGGCCACCTGCACCACCGTCACCATCCGCCCGCCGCAGTCGATGACCAGCGCGTTGCGCTCGTTCTGCTCCGATGCCTTGTCCAGATCGGCATTGAAGAACTTGCCGGGAAAATATTGCACGCTGCGGACCTCGCCGTCAACCGGGGACCGGTTCGAGTGGACGTTGAACACGTTCATGAACACGCTGATCTTCAGCGCCTCGCGCTGCCCGTATGGATCGGCCGCGTGCTCGATCGCGACGATGCGGCCGTCCGCGGGACTGAGCACCGCGAGGGGATCCTGGGGAATCGGCCGTGGCGGATCACGGAAGAACTGGACGACGAAAACCGTCAGCAGCCACAGCGGAAGCGACCAGGCGAACCCGGCGAGCCCCCAGATGATGATCGAAAGCAGTACGGCGGTGGCGATGAACGGCCAGCCTTCGCGCGCGAGGATGGGATGCGGATAGGACATCGGACAATTTTAGTGGCGCCGGGATGGCGACGCGCTGCCCGGCGTCAACGTGCCGTCCGGGCAGCGGCTCGACCGGCGCCGGCCACCACCGGGCACCGTGAACGAAACGGCCCGGGCTGGACGGTGCCAGCGCGGGCCGCATGAGGGCATACAGTCGGCGCGCATCGCGCCGGCTTCAACCGGTCAAGTCCGGCTCAGTTCCTCGACTTGTCGACGAGCTTGTTGGCCTTGATCCACGGCATCATCGCCCGCAGCTTCTCGCCAACCTGCTCGATCTGGTGTTCGGCCGTCAGGCGACGACGCGACAGCAGCGTCGGAGCGCCAGCGCGGTTTTCGAGGATGAAGCTCTTGGCGTACTCGCCGGTCTGGATGTCCGTGAGGCAACGCCGCATCGCGTTCTTCGTGTCCTCGGTCACGACGCGCGGTCCGGTGACGTACTCGCCGTATTCCGCGTTGTTCGAGATCGAGTAGTTCATGTTCGCGATCCCGCCCTCGTAGATCAGATCGACGATCAGCTTCAGCTCGTGCAGGCACTCGAAATACGCCATCTCGGGGGCGTATCCGGCCTCGACCAGGGTTTCGAAACCGGCCTTGATCAGCTCGACCGTTCCCCCGCACAGCACCGCCTGCTCGCCGAACAGGTCGGTTTCGGTTTCCTCGCGGAAGCTCGTCTCGATGATGCCGGCCTTGCCGCCGCCGTTGGCCACGGCGTACGACAGCGCGAGGTCGCGCGCCTTGCCGGACTTGTCGGCATGGACCGCGATCAGGTGCGGGACGCCGCCGCCTTGCGTGTAGGTGTTGCGCACGGTGTGTCCCGGCGCCTTCGGCGCGATCATGATCACGTCGAGATCGGCGCGCGGCTGGACCTGGCCGTAATGGATGTTAAAACCGTGGGCGAACGCCAGTGCCGCACCCTTCTTGATGTTCGGCTCGACCGAGGTGCGATAGACCTCGGCGATGTGCTCGTCGGGCATGAGCATCATCACCACGTCGGCGCCCTCGACCGCCTTCTCGACCTCGGCGACCTTGAGTCCGGCTTTCTTCGCCTTGTCCCACGACGCGCCGTTCTTGCGCAGTCCGACCGTCACCTTGACGCCGCTGTCGTTGAGGTTCTGGGCGTGCGCGTGGCCTTGCGAGCCGTAGCCCACGATGGTGACCTTCTTGCCCTTGATGAGCGAGAGATCGGCGTCCTTGTCGTAATAAACGTTCATGTTGGCTCCTGCGAATTGATGTTGGAGTGGGTCCGCGCGCGGGATCGGGCCTGCTGCGAGGAACGAAGGATAAATCGGGTCCGTCAAGGGGGCCGCGCGTCAGGCGCGCAGGATCCGCTCGGCGCGGCCGATGCCGCAGCTGCCGGTGCGGACCGTCTCGAGGATGGCCGTCGGGTCGACCGCCTGGATGAAGGCGTCGAGCTTGGCCGCATCGCCGGTGAGTTCGATGGTGTACGACTTGTCGGTCACGTCGATGATGCGACCGCGGAAGATGTCGGCCATCCGCTTGATTTCCTCGCGTTCCTTGCCGACGGCGCGCAGCTTGATCAGCATGAGCTCGCGCTCGATGAACGACGCTTCGGTCAGATCCACGACCTTGACGACTTCGATCAGCCGGTTCAGGTGCTTGGTGATCTGCTCGATGATGTCCTCGGATCCGCTGGTGACGATGGTCATGCGCGACAGCGAGGGATCCTCGGTCGGCGCGACCACCAGCGATTCGATGTTGTAGGCACGTGCCGAGAACAGGCCGACGACGCGCGACAGCGCGCCGGCTTCGTTTTCGAGCAGGATGGCGATGATGTGCTTCATGGTTTCACTCCTCTGCGCAGGCTTCGCGCAGCGCCGGTAAGCGCCGCCTGGCTGCTGCGAGATCGATGATCGGGAAATGCGCGGCCGCAGCCGCGCGGAATTCGGCACCGCCCGGCTCGCCGCGCGGCGGTTCGGCCCGGTAAGACCGATCCGCCACGCGCCGCGCCGATGCGACGCCGCCGGTCCGCTTCAGGACGTCAGAGATCCTCCGCCCCAAGCAGCATGTCGGTGATGCCCCGGCCCGCCTGGACCATCGGCCAGACGTTCTCGGTCGGATCGACCGTGATGTCGAGGAACACCGTCCTGTCCTTCGTTGCGAAGGCACGCTCCATTGCCGGCCTCAGGTCTTCCGGCCGGTCGACCTTGATGCCGACGTGACCGTAAGCCTCGGCCAGCTTGACGAAGTCGGGCAGCGAATCCATGTACGAATGCGAATAGCGTCCCTCGTATTCGATCTCCTGCCACTGCCGCACCATGCCCAGGTAGCGGTTGTTGAGCAGGATGATCTTGACCGGGGTTTCATACTGCCGGCAGGTGGCCAGTTCCTGAATGTTCATCTGGATCGAGCCGTCGCCGGTGACGCACACCACCTCGGCCTCGGGTTTGGCGAGCTTGATTCCCATGGCATAGGGGAGACCGACGCCCATGGTGCCGAGGCCGCCGGAGTTGATCCAGCGCCGCGGCTGGTCGAACTTGTACAGCTGCGCCGCCCACATCTGGTGCTGGCCCACGTCGGAACAAACGTAGGTCTCGCGATCCTTGGTCAGCTCGTAGAGCAGATCGATCACGGCCTGCGGCTTGATGACCTGGGCCGACTGCTCGTAAGCGAGGCAGTCGCGCTTGCGCCACTCCTCGATCTGCGCCCACCAGGCGGCAAGCGCGCCACCGTCGTTCTTGCTGCCGGACTTGAATGCCTGCTCGAGCTGGTCGATCAGTTCCTGCAGCACCTCGCCGACGTCACCAACGATCGGCACGTCGACCTTGACGCGCTTGGAAATCGACGAGGGATCGATGTCGACATGGACGATCTTGCGCTGGTTCTGCGCGAAATGCCCGGGGTTGCCGATCACCCGGTCGTCGAACCGGGCGCCCACCGCCAGCAGCACGTCGCAATGCTGCATCGCCATGTTCGCCTCGTAGGTGCCGTGCATTCCCGGCATCCCGAGGAACTTGGGATCGGTCCCGGCGATTGCGCCCAATCCCATCAGCGTGTTGGTGCACGGATACTTCAGCAGGTCGGCCAGCCGGCGCAGTTCCCCCGACGCATTGGCCGCGATCACGCCACCGCCGCTGTAGATGTACGGCCGCTTGGCGGCGAGCAGCAACTGGACCGCCTTGCGGATCTGGCCGCCGTGCCCCTTGCGCACCGGGTTGTACGAACGCATCTCGACGGTCCGCGGATACTCGAACCGCGCGGTGTGGCGCGACACGTCCTTGGGAACATCGACCACCACCGGTCCGGGACGGCCCGAGCGCGCAATGTGGAAGGCCTTCTTCATCACCGTCGCCAGGTCGCGGACGTCCTTGACCAGGAAATTGTGCTTGACCACCGGCCGGGTGATCCCGACGGTGTCGCATTCCTGGAAGGCATCGAGCCCGATGACCGCAGTCGGCACCTGGCCGGTGATGATCACCATCGGAATCGAATCCATGTACGCCGTGGCGATGCCGGTGACGGCGTTGGTCGCCCCCGGGCCTGAGGTCACGAGCGCAACGCCCACTTCTCCGGTGGCACGGGCATAGGCGTCCGCAGCGTGGACCGCTGCCGCTTCCTGCCGGACCAGCACGTGCTGGATCGATTGCTGTTTGTAGAGTTCGTCGTAGATGTAGAGCACTGCCCCGCCGGGGTAGCCCCACATGTATTTCACACCTTCCTGCTGCAGGCAGCGGACGATGATCTCGGCACCGGTGATTTCCGGGCCCGACGACGAATGCGATTTGGATGCGGCCGTGGCGGCCGACTTGATTTCCGCGCTGTTCAAATCCATGACTTCACCTTGTGAATTTCTCTGACGAAAGACTTCAGGTCCCCCTCCGCACCGGCTTGTGGCCAGCCTTCGGGGTTCTCGCGCGATCCAGACTTTGTGGGTGCCGCGGGCCGGAGATCGGCCCGTTCGCGACACGGAGGTTTAGACCAAACGGAATGGTGGAGTTTAGTGCAGCGCAGCAAGCGGAGCAATCCTGGAAACCCGACCGCACCGCCGGCCCGGCATAATTGCCGGCTGTCCCTCACCTTGCACCGCCGCCAGCACCCGACTCGATGGCTTCCGAACGGGAACTCAACGACTTTCTCGCCAGCATCGACCGACGCGCCTATCTGCGGGCCACCTATTCCACCCGCGACGAGGATGCCGCGATGGATCTGGTGCAGGAGGCGATGATCAGTCTGGCGTCGAAGTACGCCGACCGGCCGCGCAACGAACTCCCGCTGCTGTTCCAGCGCATTCTCACCAACGCCATCCTCGACTGGCATCGCAAGCACAAGGTTCGCGCGGCGCTGTTCACCAATCTGTCGGATTTCCAGTCCAGCGACGGCGGTGAGGACTTCGACCTGCTTGAAACGCTCGATCTCGAGCAGATCGGGGGCGAACTCGAGGCCGCCGACACCCAGTTGCAGCGACGCCAGACCCTCGAACAACTCGAAAAGGAAATCGCGCGTTTGCCCGAACGTCAACGGGAAGCTTTTTTGTTACGTTATTGGGAGGAACTCGACGTTGCCGAAACGGCTCAAGTGATGGGTTGCTCGGAAGGCAGCGTCAAGACCCATTGTTCGCGGGCAGTCCATTCCCTGGCACGCGTTTTGAAGTCACAAGGCTACGCATGAAATCCGACCAAGCATCCGACATGCTGCGGCCCGCGGTAGAAGCCCGCCTTGGCCAGCAGATCGCGCTCCGCCTGAAGGAAGGCGAGCGCAACGTCACACCGGCGCAGGCCGAGCGCCTCAAGGCGCTGCGCATGATGGCGCTCGAGCGGGCGCGCGCGACACGCGCCGAAACCGCGCCTGCTGCAATGCAGCAGGGCCGTGTCCTCGCGCTCGGCGGTCCGGCGCGCTGGAAACCCTGGATATTCCGCGCAGCGTCGATCGTGCCGTTGCTCGTGCTGGTGGCGGGACTTGCGGCGCTGCAGCATTACCAGCAGGAGAAGTTCGTCCACGCCACGGCGGACATCGACACCGCGCTGTTGCTGGACGAACTGCCGCCCGCCGCATACGCCGACCCGGGTTTTGCCCACTACCTGCGGCAGGATCGCTAATGCGGTTCGGCTCGAGTCTGCGGCGTCCTGCCGCGTTCGTGCGGCGGATCGCTGTGCTCGCCAGCGTCGTACTCGCGGGACTATTCGTCGGTGCCACGGCAGGACATGCAGCGGAGGTGCCGCCCACCTGGCTGCAACTGAGCGCGCAGCAGCAGCGGATCCTCGCGCCGCTCAAGGCAGACTGGCCGCAGTTCAACCACGACCGCAAGAAGAAGTGGCTGGAAATCGCAGCCCGCTACCCGGCGATGAGCCCGCAGCAGCAGCAGACGCTGCAGAAGCGCATGAACGAATGGGCGCACATGAGCCCGGAAAAGCGCCGGCTCGCACGGGAAAACTACCTGTCGACCGCAAAGTCTCCGCTGCAGAATCGACGCCAGGCCTGGGAGCAGTACAACAAGCTGCCTGAGGCCGAACGCGCGCGGCTGAAGGAAGAGGCACGCCATCCCAAGCCGCATCCGGGGCAGGTCGGACGCTACCTCAGCAACCTGCACAAGGCCAAGCCGCACCCCGCGGTCAAAGCCACGCCCGCGGCAGCACGGACAGCGGCACAGCCGCCGAAGCGCCCGGCGCCCGCACAGACGCCGGCGGCGTCTGCCCCGGTTGCCGCCGCAAGCGCGAAATTGCCGCCCGCCCCCGCCACGCCGGCATCGGCACCGCCACCGGCCGCGTCGCGGCCCTAAGCCCGGGCGCGTTCAACGCAGGTGCCACGCCGGCACCGGTGGAGGCCAACCCCGCCGGCAGTTGGCGGGCAAGGATCGACACCGGCATCCCGTCGACCGGAGAGTCCGCCGGTTCAAGTTTTCCGTTGCTGCGCCGTTAATGGCAGAAACGACGGAAAACCCTCTGATCCCGTGGATTCCCTGCATCCCTCACCGCTTCCGCCCGCTGCGGCTGCGTCGGCCGTTCCGCCGCAGCCGACGCCGGCGCGGGTCGTGCAGCACGTGCCGGGGCTGATCTTCCGGCTTTGCCGGCTCGACGGCCGCCTGCGATTCACCTTTGCCAGCGACGCCGCGCTGCCGGTCTGCGGACTGGCCGCGGCGGAACTGCTGCGCTCGCCGGAGGCCTTCGTCGACCGGCTGCATCCGCAGGATCGCGCCGACTTCGAGGCGTCGCTGCAGGCCAGCACCTTGCACGGTCAGTCGTGGAACTGGGAAGGCCGGCTGCTGACCGACGATACGCCCAAGTGGATCAACATCCGCGCGACGGTGACGCGACCGGACGCCGCCACGGTGCAGTGGGACGGCGTCATGCTCAACGTCAGCCACGGCCGCCGACGCGAGGCCCATCTGCGCGACATGGCCGCGCACATGGAGTTCGCCCGCGAACAGGAGCGGGCCCGTCTGGCACGCGACATCCACGACGAACTCGGTCAGCTGCTGACCGCGCTCAAGATGGACGTCAGCCTGCTGATGCGCCGGCTGGGGACGGACGATCCGCAATTGCAGAGCATGACCGCGCTGGTCGACGCCGCGACCGCCGCGGGACGACGCGTCGCCGCCCAGCTGCGTCCCGCCGTGCTTGACCTCGGTCTGAGCGACGGGCTGACCTGGCTGGCCGAGCAATTCACCCAGCGCTATGGCCTGCCGGTCCGCAGCGAGTTGTGCGCCGCAAGCGACCTGGACGACATGACGTCGATCCAGCTCTTCCGCATCGCCCAGGAGGCGCTGACCAACGTCGCCCGTCACGCCGGGGCGGCGACGGTGCAATTGCGACTGGACCGCCCGCCCGGACTGATCGCCCTGGACATTGCCGACGACGGCGTCGGCCTGCCGCCGCAGGCCAACCGCGCCCAGCGCTCGTTCGGATTGCGCGGCATGCGCGAACGCGCCCATCTGCTCAACGGCACCCTCGAATGCGTCAGCGCGGCCGGCCGCGGCACCACCATCCGGGTGCGAGTTCCCCATGGCGACACGCGTTCCGGCGCCCGGCCATGACCGCGCCTCGCGTCCTCGTTGTCGACGATCACGCCCTGGTCGGTGCCGGGTTGGTGCGCGTGCTGGAAGCGAATGGCCTGCGTCCGCACTGGTGCGGCGACGCGGCGCAGGCACTGGACGCCGTGCGCCGCGATCGGTGGAACGTCGTTCTGCTCGACGTGTCGATGCCAGGTGCGGACGGCTTCGATCTGCTCAAGCGCATCAAGGCCGCGCAACCGGGACTCCCGGTGCTGATGCTCAGCATGCATGCCGAGCATCTGTTCGCGACCCGCGCGCTGCGCAATGGCGCGGCAGGCTACATCACCAAGGACAGCGCGCCGCAGATCCTGATCGACGCGATCGACGCCGCCGCGAACGGGCGGCGCTACCTGACGCCGTCGGTCGCCGACCAGCTTGCCAACCTGCTGCAGGATGGAAACGGCGCGGAACTGCCGCACCAGCGGCTCAGCGATCGCGAACTGCAGGTGCTGCTGCGGCTGGCCTGCGGACGCAGCGTCACCGAGGTCTCGGGTGAAATGCATCTCAGCGTCAAGACGGTGAGTTCGCACAAGACCAAGCTGATGCGCAAGATGGCGCTGGAACGCGACGCCGATCTGGTGCGGTATGCGCTCGACCATGGACTCGTCTGATCTGCCGGGTGTCGGAATCGTCCGACAGCACGACGCGCGGTTGTCCGATCCGGGAAGCGGCAGTCCGCCGATTGCCCCGGAATGGCGGCACCCCGAACAATCCATCGCGACGCACTCGCGGGAGAGGGACTGATGGAACTGATGGTCGTGGACGATTCGGCGCTGGTGCGCGAACGGCTGGCCGCGCTGCTCTCCGGCATCGACGGAGTCGGCGGCGTGCTGCAGGCCGAATGCGGCGATCGCGCACTCGACCTGCTGCGCGTCGACGCTGCACACGCGGTCCGGTTCGTCGTGCTCGACATCGAGATGCCCGGGGAAAACGGTCTCGACGTGCTGCGCCGGATCAAGGCGTCGCGCGCCGACGTCCGCGTTGCGATGTTCAGCCAGCACGCCGATTCGCAGCACCGCGCGCGCAGCATCGCCAGGGGTGCCGACTACTTCTTCGACAAGATCTCCGAAATCGACCAGCTCGAAACCACCGTCCGGCAGCTGGTCGCGCTGTCATCCTGACCTCCCCCCGAGTCCTGCCATGACCCAGTCCCCTCCCCCGACCCTGATCGCCGACGACGCTGCGACGCGGATCGATGCCCTGTGCACGCAGGCCATCCCGCTGCTCGGCCAGCAGATCGAGACTGGCCGCTCGCAGATGGAATCGGCCATCGTCGCGCTCAGCCGGCGCTTCTCCAGCCTGCACTCGCGCCTGGAGAACGCCGTCAAGGCGTCGCAGCAGGCTGCCGCCGGCATGGACGGCAGCGACGGCGTGGTCGCCATGTTCCGGCACAGCGAGGGGGAACTCGGGCAGGTGATCGAGCAGTTGCGCGCTGCACTGGACAAGCGCGCGGCCATGATCGCCGACGTCCTCGGCATGGCACGCTACATCGAGGCGCTGGAAAAGATGTCGGCCGAGGTCGCGGCGCTGGCGGCCAAGACCAACCTGCTGGCGCTCAACGCGGCGATCGAGGCGGCGCGCGCCGGCGAGAACGGCCGCGGCTTCGCCGTGGTCGCCGACGAGGTCCGCAAGCTGTCGGCGCAATCGCGGGACACCGGCCGCAAGATGGGCGAGCAGGTGCACATCATCACCGCCGCGATCCAGACGCTGACGCGCTCGGCGGAACAGTCACGCGGCGAGGAGCAGCAGTTCGTCGACCGTTCGGCAGCGTCGATCGATGGCGTGCTCTCGCGCCTGCGCGATGTCACCACCGGGCTGAGCACGTCGTCCGACCTGCTGCAGAAGGAAAGTGGCGGCATCCGCGAAGAGATCGGTGACGTGCTGGTCTCGCTGCAGTTCCAGGACCGTGTCAGCCAGATCCTCACGCACAGCCGCGACAGTCTCGACGCCCTCGTCGCCGAGATCCACGCGTACCTGTCGCGCCGCGCCGCCGAACCCGGTGCGCAGATCGACATCGACGCCTTCCTGCGCCGCATCGCCAACGGCTACACGACGCAGGAACAGCACCTGACCCACAACGGCCAGACCACCACTGAAGTCCCGGACGGCGGCGACATCACCTTCTTCTGATCCACGCGAGAACCGCTCAACCATCCAGAACGCGAACGACCATGTCCAAGACCATTCTCATCGTCGACGATTCCGCCTCGCTGCGCCAGGTCGTCAACATCGCCCTCAGCAGCGCCGGCTACGAGGTGATCGAAGCCTGCGACGGCGTCGATGCGCTGGGCAAGCTCGACGGCCGGAAGATCCACCTCATCATCAGCGACGTCAACATGCCCAACATGGACGGCATCACCCTGGTGAAGGAGATCAAGCAGAAAGCCGACTACAAGTTCACGCCGATCATCATGCTGACGACCGAGAGCCAGGAAGACAAGAAGGCGCAAGGCCAGGCCGCGGGCGCTCGCGCCTGGGTGGTCAAGCCCTTCCAACCGGCGCAGATGCTGGCCGCCGTGTCCAAGCTCATCGCCCCCTGAGGAGAACCGCATGGAACTGGTCGAACAACAGGCCGGGCCGGTCTGCAGCGTCGCGCTGCAGGGCGACCTCGACATCTACGCCGCTGCCGAAGTGCGTGCCCGTCTGGCCACGCTGATCGACCAGCATCCGGTGGTCGAGCTGCAGCTCGCCGACGTCGGCGAAATCGACACCGCCGGCGTGCAGATCCTGCTCGCGGCCAAGCAGCAGGCGAGCAGCCGCGACCACAGCCTGCGCCTGACCGCGCACAGCGCCACGGTGATCGAGGCGCTGGAGCTCTGCAACCTGCTCGCCTACTTCGGTGACCCCGTCGTCGAATTCGACCGTCCCGCACGCACCCAGGAGTCGGCATGAGTTTCGAACAACAGATGCAGCAGGCGCTGCAGTCGTTCATCGTCGAGGCGCAGGAGTTGCTCGTCAGCATGGAACAGGGGCTGATGGAGCTCGAGACCCAGCCCGATCCCGAGCGCATCAATGCGCTGTTCCGCGCCGCGCACACGATCAAGGGATCCGCCGGCCTGTTCGGCCTCGACGCGGTCGTGCGCTTCACCCATCACCTCGAAAGCGTGCTCGACCAGATGCGCGCGGACAAGATCGGTGTCGACGCCGACGTGGTCGCGCTGCTGCTGCAGGCCCGCGACCACCTCGCGGGCCTGATCGACCAGATCGCACAAACCGGCGAATGCGACGGCGACACGGCAGAAGAGCGTGCGCTGGTCGACCGCCTGCGCGCCGCCCTGCAACCGACGGGGACGGCGCCGCTGGTCGTCGCCGCCGGCGCCGCGGCCGCGCCCGAGGCGACAGCAGCGCCGCAGGTCACCGTGCTCGCGCAGGGCGCCGCGCTGACGGCCACCTGGCACATCTCGCTGCGCTTCGGCGCCGACAGCCTGCGCAACGGCATGGACCCGCTGTCGTTCATCCGCTACCTGCGCGGCCTCGGCGAGATCGTCGGACTGGTCACGCTGACCGACGCGCTGCCGCCGCTCGACGCAATGGACGCGGAGACCAGCTACCTCGGCTTCGAGATCAACTTCCGCAGCGATGCGACCAAGGAGGAGATCGAGTCGGTGTTCGAGTTCGTGCGCGAAGACAGCCTGATCCGCATCCTGCCGGCGCACAGCCGCATCGCCGACTATGTCGAGCTCATCCGCACCCTGCCCGAGGACGACCTGCGCCTCGGCGACATCCTGGTGCAGGTCGGCACGCTGACCCAGAAGGAACTGGGCGACGCGCTCGCCAGCCAGGCCCAGGCGCAGAGCGCCGAGGGCACGCACGCCCCGCTGGGGCAGGTCGTGGTCGAACAGGGCATGACCCATCAGCCCATCGTCGATGCCGCGCTGGCCAAGCAGAAGCTGGTCAAGGACAAGCGCTCGCGCGACAGCCAGATGCTGCGCGTCGCCGCGGACAAGCTCGACACCCTGATCAACCTGGTGGGCGAACTGGTCATCGCCAGCGCCGGCAACGCGCTCCACGCCCGCAACGCGGCGCAGGTGGAGGCTGCCGCGCAGGTGACCCGGCTCGTCGAGGACATCCGGGAACGCGCGCTCAAGCTGCGCATGGTCGAGATCGGCGAGACCTTCGCCCGCTTCCAGCGCGTGGTGCGCGACGTATCGCGCGAGCTCGGCAAGGACATCGCGCTGGTGATCGAAGGTGCCGAGACCGAGATGGACAAGACGCTGGTCGAGCGCATCGCCGACCCGCTGATGCATTTGGTGCGCAATGCCATCGATCATGGCATCGAGGCGCCCGAGGTGCGCGCCACCCGCGGCAAGCCGGCCCAGGGAACGCTGCGCCTGGCGGCGTGCCACGACTCCGGCAGCATCCTGATCACCGTTGCCGACGACGGCGGCGGCCTGAGCCGCGAGCGCATCCTGGCCAAGGCCATCGAGCGCGGATTGGTCGCGCCCGAACAGGACTCGTCCATGCTCGACGCCGAGGTCTGGGCGCTGATCTTC
>JAKAIB010000259.1 GCA_021814605.1 Pseudomonadota bacterium
GGCGGACGGCAACGGTGCGCCGGGCGCGAGATCCAGCTTCAGCACCACGGTCCGGCCGGTCGCCGTCGAGTCCACCGCCGGCGGCGCCACCCGCACCCGGGCGGCGGGAAGCGCCGGGTTGCCGGCCGTCAACGCCGCGACCACCGCCTGCGCCCGCGCCCGCGCCAGCGCTGCCACGGCGGCATCCGGAATCGTCACCGTCCGAGCGACCTGCTCCAGCATGGCGTGCTGCAGCGCATACGGGCGTTGCGGCGTCTTCGGGAGCGAGCGTTCGAGTGCCAGCATCGCACTGGTCGGGAAATGGTCGATGTAAAGCGCCTGTACCGCGTTGCGGGTCCGGGCGTCGGCGAGGTCGAGTGGTCCGGGACTGGCGTCGGCAGCCACGGTCACCCCGAGGCGCTGCAGCACCTGGCGGCGGACGGCGGCATCCTGGAGCGCCGCGACGTCGAGTGCCGGATCGCTGGTCGGTGGCACCCGCAGTTCGAGCCGCGGCCGTTTGATCAGCGCCTCGGCCAGGCGCTGCAGCGTCTCGCGCTCCGGCGGCGCCAGGGCCGCGTTTCCCGCCGCGAAGTGGACGTCCTGCGGCGCCTGGCCGCCGGCGCCGCCGAGCAGCGCACCCAGCGCCCGGAACGGCGCCGTGACGACCTTGGTCAGGACGTTGACGATGGCCTGCCAGATGATGTGGCCGTAGCTGAACTTCGGATTGTTCAGGTCGCCGCTGACTGGCAGGTCGATGTCGATCACACCCTGGCTGTTCTCCAGCACGGCGATCGCCAGGTCGAGCGGCAGGTTGACCGCGTCCGGGCTGTCGACGTGCGCACCGAGCCGCAGTCGGGTCAGCGTGAACTGGTTGTCGCCCTGCATCGCGCCGTCGTGGATGCGGTACCGCAGCACGGCGTCGAGCCGGCCGGACTGGATCTGGCGACCGGCGAACTTGCCCGAATACGGCGACACCGAGGCCATGTCCAGGTTGCGGAAGCGCAGCGTCATGTCGGTTGCGCCGATCGCGTGGAACGGCTGCAGCCGGCCATGGACGCTCGCCTGCCCGTAGTCGTTGACCTGGCCGTCCAGCGCGACCTGCGCGCTGCTGTCGGGCGCGCTCGACAGGCCGTTGATCACCCCCGACAGCTTCTGCATCCGCACGCGGAAGTCGGGCTTGATCGATTGGTCCTCGAAGTCGATGTCGGCATTCTCGATGCCGGTGCGGTCGATGCGCAGCGACCATGCCGGCGACGCGGCGGCAGCGGGCTTCGCGGCAGGCGCCGGGGATGGCGAGGCCGGTTTGCGCGTGAGCAGGATCGCCTGCACGTTCAAGGTACGGTCCGGGTTGAGCACCACGTGGCCGTACGGTTCGACCGCAGCAAGGTCGCGCACCCGCACCGTCAGGGGCGCGGAGTCGACGCTCAGGCCGTTCGCCGTCAGCCGCCGCCAGCCGAGGAACGGCGTGCGTCCCGCGGGCTCGACCAGCGCCAGATTGTCGACCGTCGCCGTGCCGGCATAGGTGATGCGCGGCTGCTTCGTCCCCGGTGCGAGTTGCACCGTCCCGGCGGCGGAGGCCGAGCCGCTGGTCAGCAGCAGGCGCACGTAGGGCTGCAGCAGCGGGCCGAATGGCGCCAGCGCCAGTCCCTGCAGATGCAGGTTCGCCTTGCCGCGCAGCGGCTCGGGCGCGATCTGGCCGCTGGCGTCGAACCGGCCGCCCTGCTGCACCGCGAAGCGCAGCGACACCGGCACCGGCTGGCGCAGATCCAGGCTCAGCTTGTGCGCCTGCGCGTCCCCTCCGACCAGGTCGAGCCGGATCGGCGTCGGCGTGGCCGAGTCGAGCAGGTGGACCGAGAAGTCGTGCAGTTCAACGCCCTGCACGGTCACGTCGGGCAGCGCCGAGGCGCCAGCGCGCGGCGAGGGCTTCGGGCCGGCCGCGGCCCCCGGCGCCGGCCCGAACGCGTGCGCCCAGTTCAGGCCATCCCTGCCGAGTTGCACATCGGCGCCGAGGCCGTCGACGCGGACGATCCCGGCCTGCACGCGCGGCTTGCCGTGCTGCAGCGCCACGTCCGTCGCGCCGAGCGTCGCCTGATGCCAGCGCGCCAGTTCGGCATCGCCGCTGCGCAGCGCGAGCGCGCCCAGGCCGACGGTCAGCCCGTGGACCGCCACTGCGGGCGATTGTCCCGGCGCAATCCCGACCCGCGCGCCCCCGTCGGCGGCGATGTCGCCGACCCGCAATGCCAGCGGCTGCGCAAAGCTGCGGTCGGCGTAGTCCAGCCTCGCCAGCGCGAGCTTGAAGCGCTGCAGGTCGATGGTCCATCCCGCCGGTGTCGGTGTCGGTGTCGGTGTCGGTGTCGGTGTCGGTGTCGGTGTCGGTGTCGGTGTCGGTGTCGGTGTCGGTGTCGGTGTCGGTGCAGTCGCAGTCGCAGTCGCCGGCGCCTTTGGCGCAGGCGGATCGGCCGCTCGTCCAGCGTTCGCCGACAACGCCTGCAGCAGGTCGAATCGGCCATCGGCCAGCCGCGTCATCCGTGCGTCTCCCGCCTTCAGGTCGGCGCTCCCGATCCGGATGGTCCGACCGCCCAGATCGGCGTGCACCGCGTCGACCCGCAGCGACGGCAGCGTCAGCCACGGCGCCTGCCCGCCGGTCGCGGGTCGCAGTCGGCCGTCGCGCAGGGCGAGATGCGGCAGATCGAGCGCGGTGCTGCGGAGATCGAACGTCGCCGGCCCCGCGGTGGCCTCGGCGGCGTCGAACCGTGCCTGACCGGACCTCGCCTGCAGCGACTGCAGCGCAACGCCCTGCAGCGCGGCACGCATCGTCCCCCAGTCGAGCGACGCACCGCGGAACTGTGCCGAATCCAGCGCGGCTGCAACGCTGCCGCGACTTGCCGTCAACCCGGCGACGCTCAGCGACTGCACTGCCGCGGTACGCGCGGAACCGTCGATCCGTCCCTGCGCCAGCCGGGCCTGCCGCAATTGCAGCGTCGCTCCCGATGCGGTCGCACCGAGCGCGTCGACATCGACACCCAGTTCGTTGACCGCCCACTGCAGGCCCGATTCGCCGAGCACCGCGCTGTAAGCGGCGCGCACCGCCGCCGTCCCGCCGGTGATCCGCAGCCGCGCGTCCAGCCCGGGTACTGCCCGCGCCGCAGCGGCAAGATCGAGCCCGGTCAGTTCCGCCTGCCCGCCCGACACCAGCGGATTGAGCCCGACATAGCCCTTCCAGCGCAGGGTGGCGTGCTGCTCGGGGAACTGCAGGCTCAGCGCATACGCACCGCGGTCGCGCGGCAGCGTCGACAGGTTGCTCAGCGCCACGTCGAGCGGCCCGACCCGGGTGGCGTACGGCACCGTGCGGTCGGCGTCGGACAGTCGCAGGCTGCCCCCCTTGATCTGCAACTGGTCGATTACCAGCCGCACGATGGTGTTCGACGGCTTCTGCGATCCGGCCCCGCGCCGCAGCGCGCTCACCAGCCCGTCCCAGTTCATCGCGCCGCCGCGGGCGATCGCGACATCCACCTGCGGCTGGTCGAGGTTGATGCGGCGGAACGACCAGGCCCAGTCGAACAGGCCGCTCGGCGCGAAATCGACGAACAGCCGGTGGAATCCGGCCAGCGGCTGGCCGCGGGGCGTCGTCAGGCGGAAATCCTCGGCGGTCAACGTCAGCCGCAGCGGGTCGAAGCGCACGTCGCGCACGCTGGCCCGGCTGTCGAGGCGCGACTGCACGACCTGCGGAAGGAAGTGTCGCAGCAGCGGTCCGACCGCGAAATAGCCGAACACGACGTAGAACACGAACGCGCCGGCGACGACCAGCACCGGCCGGCTGACGAGCACCCGACGCACGCGGCGCCAGGGACTGGGGGCGATGTTTTCTGCCATGACGGAAAGCCTTCGGATGGAATGGATTCGCCGCGTCGCGCCGCGAAGGCGTCGCAGTTCCTGCGGCGCCAAGCCCTAACATGATGCGTCGTTCCTGCGCCCCGGCGCAATGCCCCGGGGCAACGGGCTGCGCCCCGAATTCGAAGCTGCCAATGCCTCCATTCGTCCAGTTCGTCGGCGCGGCGCTGTTCGCCGTCGCCGTGATCCACACTTTTTCAACCCGTTACCTGCACGGGCTGGCGCATCGCTACCCGGCGCATTCCGGACTGTGGCACCTG
>JAKAIB010000026.1 GCA_021814605.1 Pseudomonadota bacterium
ACGGCGTCGATGTAGTCGCGGTCAGGGCAAAGCAGGATGCTCTGCGCCAGTTCGTCGTGCTCGGCCTGACTGAACAGGTCCATCGCCACCCAGTCGGGCGGCGTCGTGCCGTCGGCCAGTACCAGGATCTCGGACGGTCCGGCGATCATGTCAATGCCGCAGACGCCGAACACACGCCGCTTGGCAGCGGCAACGTAGGCGTTGCCCGGCCCGACGATCTTGTCGACCGCCGGCACGGTGGCCGTGCCGTAGGCCAGCGCTGCGACCGCCTGTGCGCCGCCGATCGCGAACGCGCGCGACACGCCGGCCACCGCGGCAGCGGCCAGCACCAGCGGATTGCGCTCGCCGCCCGGCGTGGGCACGACCATCACGATCTCCCGCACCCCGGCGACATGCGCCGGAATGGCGTTCATCAGCACCGACGACGGATATGCCGCCTTGCCGCCCGGCACATAGATGCCGACGCGGTCCAGCGGCGTGACTTTCTGCCCCAGCAGCGTGCCGTCCTCGTCGCGGTACTCCCAGCTCTGGCCGACCTGTTCGAGCTGCCGCTCGTGGTAGCGGCGCACCCGCGCCGCGGCCTGCTCCAGCGCGTCGCGCTGCTCGGACGGAATGGCGCGCAGCGCCGCGTCGAGCGCCGACTGCGGAATTTCCAGCACCCCCATCGCGGGGGCGTCGAGGCGGTCGAACCGCCGGGTGTAGTCGAGCACGGCGGCGTCGCCACGCTGCTGCACGTCGGCGAGGATCTGCGCGGCGCGCGCGTCGATGTCGGCGTTTTCCTCGGCCATGCGCGCGAACAGCGCGCCGTACTGCGCCTCGAAGTCGGCGGCGGTGGCATCGAGCCGGCGCAGTTGCACCGGGCCGGACGGATCTTGCTGGGCGACGGTCATGCCGTGGTCTCCTCCGATTGCGCCGCGGCGGCCTCGCGCAGCTGCGCGATCAGCGGCTTGAGCAGCGCGGTGCGGGTCTTGAGCGCGGCCTGGTTGACGATCAGCCGCGCCGAGATGTCCATGATGTGCTCGACCTCGACCAGGCCGTTGGCCTTGAGCGTGCCGCCGGTCGAGACGAGGTCGACGATGGCGTCGGCCAGTCCGGTCAGCGGCGCCAGCTCCATCGAGCCGTAGAGCTTGACCAGGTCGACGTGCACGCCCTTGGCGGCGAAATGCTCGCTCGCCAGGTGCACGTACTTGGTCGCCACCCGAAGTCGCGCCCCCTGCCGCACCTGACCGGCATAGTCGAAATCGTTGCGCACCGCGACGCTGAGCCGGCAGCGCGCGATGCCGAGGTCGACCGGCAGGTAGAGGCCGTCGATTCCCTTGTCGGCAGCGTATTCGCGCAACACGTCCAGGCCGGCGACGCCGACGTCGGCGCCGCCGTAGCGCACGTAGGTCGGCACGTCGCTGGCGCGCACCAGCACCACCCGCACGTCCGGCCGGTTGGTCGGCAGGATCAGCTTGCGGGTCGACTCCGGATCACCCGCCACGGTGATTCCGGCGCGTTCGAGCATCGGCAGCGTGTCGTCGAAGATCCGCCCTTTCGACAGCGCGAGGGTCAGCATGTCAGTCTCCTTTGCCGGTCACGCGCGCAATGTCGGCGCCAAGCCCGCGCAGCTTCACCTCGATGGCGTCGTAGCCGCGGTCGAGGTGGTAGATGCGGTCGATCAGTGTCGTGCCTTCCGCCGCCAGACCGGCGACGACCAGCCCGGCCGACGCCCGCAGGTCGGTGGCCATGACCGAGGCACCCGACAGCCGGGGCATACCCTGGACGATGCAACTGTGGCCGTCGATGTCGATCCGCGCCCCGAGGCGCACCAGTTCCTGCACGTGCATGAACCGGTTCTCGAAAATGGTTTCGGTGATCCGCGCGGTGCCGTCGGCGATGCAGTTGACCGCCATGAACTGCGCCTGCATGTCGGTGGCGAATCCGGGGTATTCGGTGGTGCGGACCGACACGGCGCGCGGCCGGCCGCCGGCCAGTGCGTCGGCCCGCAGGCGGATCCGGTCGGCGGCGGTTTCGATCTGCGCGCCGGCCTCGCTCAGCTTGTCGAGCAGCGCGTCCTGGTGGCCGGGATCGGCACCTGTCACGGTGACGTCGCCGCGCGTCGCCAGCGCGGCGCAGAGAAACGTGCCGACCTCGATGCGGTCCGGGATGACCCGATGCCGGGCACCGTGCAGCCGCTCGACACCGACGACCCGGATCTGCGATGTGCCATCGCCGCTGATCCGCGCCCCCATTGCCCGCAGCAGCCGCGCCAGGTCGACGACCTCGGGCTCGCGTGCCGCGTTGTCGATCCAGGTCTCGCCCTCGGCCAGGGTCGCCGCCATCATGAGGTTCTCGGTTCCGGTCACCGTCACCATGTCGGTGGCAATGCGTGCGCCGCGGAGCCGGCCCGACGACGTCGCCGTCCGCGCCACGATGTAGCCCTGCTCGACCGTGATGTCCGCGCCGAGCGCCTGCAACCCCTTGATGTGCTGGTCCACCGGCCGTGCCCCGATGGCGCAGCCGCCCGGGAGGCTGACGCGCGCCTGGCCGAACCGCGCCAGCAGCGGGCCCAGCACCAGCACCGAGGCGCGCATGGTCTTGACCAGGTCGTAGGACGCCTCGACGTTGCCGATCTCGCGCGCGTCGATGCGCACCGTATCGCCATCCTGCTCGACTGCGGCACCGAGGCTGCCCAGCAGCCGGCGCAGGGTGCGGACATCCATCAGCTGCGGGACGTTGCGCAGTTCGACCGGCTCGGCGGTGAGCAGCGCCGCGGCCATCGCCGGCAATGCGGCGTTCTTCGCGCCGCTGGCCTGCACCACACCGCGCAGCGGGTGCTGCCCCTCGATTCTCAGTTTGTCCATGGAAGCAATCGGGCCGGACCGGCGCGGCATGCGCTCGCGGCCTTGGTGAGCCCGGCGCACCGACGGGCCGGGAAAGCGTCGATTTTAGGGTGTCGACGACCGCCCGCGCTCAGTCTCGCGGCGCCTGGGCGAACTCTTCCGGCGTCAGCGCGCGCATCGACAGCGCGTGGATCTCGCCGCCCATGCGCCCGCCCAGCGCGGCGTAGACCATCTGGTGCCGTTGCACCCGGCTGCGGCCCGCGAACCCGGAACTCACGATGGTCGCGAAGAAATGCTCGCCGTCGCCGTCGACTTCGAGGTGGGTGCAGTCCAGTCCCGCGGCGATGTGGTCGCGGACATCCTGTGCAGTCGGTCGTGCCATGTCAGTTCCTGAGCTTGGTGCCGCGCACCAGCATCGCCAGCGCAATGCCGCCGCACAGCAGGTTGCCGAGCAGCGCCGCGCCCAGGCAGGTCCAGGGCGGCACGTCGCCGACCCCGAAGAAGCCGTAGCGGAAACCGTCGATCAGGTAGAAGAACGGGTTGAGGTGCGACAGTGCCCTCCAGAACGCCGGCAGGCTCTGCACCGAGTAGAACACGCCCGACAGGAAGGTCGCCGGCGTGATGAGGAAATTCTGGAACGCCGCCATCTGGTCGAACTTCTCCGCCCAGATTCCGGCGATCAGCCCGAGCGCGCCGAGCATCGCGGCGCCGAGCACGGCGAATGCGAGGATCCACAGCGGATGCGCGAACTCGAGCGGAACGAACCAGACGGTGACCAGCAGCACGCCGGTGCCCACGACCAGCCCCCGCACCACCGAGGCGCCGACATAGGCCGTGAACAGTTCCCACGGGCGCAGCGGCGTGAGCAGCACGAACACCAGATTGCCGGTGATCTTCGACTGGATCAGCGACGACGACGTGTTGGCGAACGCATTCTGCAGCACGCTCATCATCATCAGGCCGGGAATGAGGAAGGCGGTGTAGGGCACCCGGCCGAACATCTCGACGTGGGCAGTGAAGGCGTGCGCGAAGATCAGCAGGTACAGCAACGCCGTGACGATCGGCGCCGCGACGGTCTGGAAGCTGACCTTGAAGAAGCGCAGCAGCTCCTTCTGCAGCAGGGTCTGCAGGCCGGTCATCGTCCCGCTCCGACAAGTTCGAGGAACACGTCCTCGAGATCGGCGCTGCGGACCTCGAGTTCGTCGATGCGGCACCCCCCCTGGCGCAGTGCCGCCAGCGCCTGCTCGACGTCCTGCGCACCACGCACCGGCAATTCCACCTTGTCGCCGTCCTGCTGCGCCGGCATCAGTTGCGGCGGCAGCCCGCCGTCGAGCAGCCGGAACGACAGCACCGAACCGGCAAACCGCCGCAGCAGCGCGTCGGTGCGATCGAGCGCGACGATCCGTCCGGCCTTGAGCACCGCGATGCGCCGGCACAGCGCCTCGGCCTCTTCGAGATAGTGGGTGGTGAGCAGCACGGTGTGCCCCTGCGCATTCAGCCGCGAGATGAACCGCCACAGCGTCTGGCGGAGTTCGACGTCCACCCCGGCGGTCGGCTCGTCGAGCACGATGACCGGCGGCCGGTGCACCAGCGCCTGCGCGACCATCACCCGCCGCTTCATCCCGCCGGACAGCGCGCGCATGTTCTTGTCCGCCTGCGCGGTCAGTCCGAGTTCGTGCAGCAGTTCGTCGATCCAGGCGTCGTTGCGGCGGAAGCCGAAATAGCCCGACTGGATGCGCAGCGTCTGGCGCACCGTGAAGAACGGATCGAACACCAGTTCCTGCGGCACCACGCCGAGCAGCTTGCGCGCCGCAGGCGCATCGCTCTGCACGTCGAGCCCGCGCACCAGCACCCGTCCCGCGCTGGGGCGGGTCAGCCCGGCGAGCATGCTGATCAGGGTCGTCTTGCCCGCACCGTTGGGGCCGAGCAGGCCGAAGAACTCGCCTTCGGCGATGTCGAGATCGACGCCCGCGACCGCCAAATGCTGTCCGTAGCGCTTGAGCGTTCGTTCAAACGCGACTGCGGCTGGGGATGCCATCATGGAAACCAATGCGAACACCCGTCTCTTCCAGCCGAACGGCAGGAAGCCGGCGGGCGGAGGATGATCAATTCGATGCCGGTGAATCCGCCGCGACTGCGCCTGCGCCGGCGTCGAGGACGAAGTCGATGCCGTAGGCCGCCGCGAGGTCGCGCAGGCGCTGCGGCGCCGAATCGACCCGCAACGCCCCCCCCGGCGCGGCACGCCGAAGCTCGAGCAGCAGCGCGAGGCAGGCCGAGTCGAACGTCCGCAACGCCGCAGCATCGACCCCCCAAGAACCGGGCTCCGCCGTCAGCGCGGCCAGCGCCGCACGACGCACCGCGGCTGCGGTATCGAGGGTGAGGTCGGCGGGCAGCGCAAACGCGGACGCCATCGGATCGACTCCGTGGTTCAAGATCGCGCGGACCGGATCAGTCCGCGGCCCGGGCCTGGGCCAACGTCTGGTTTTTCTGCTGCAGGGTGGCGATCAATCCCTCGATCCCCTTCTGCCCGATCTCCTGGGCGAACACGGTGCGATAGTTGTCGACCAGCCAGATTCCCATCACGTTGACATCAGTGATCTTCCAGCCCTGCGCCGTCTTCTCCATCCGGTAGTCGAGCTGGACCGCCTCGCCGTTGTTGAGCACGCGGGTGCGCACGGTCACGTCGGTCGCGTCCGCCGGCTCGCGGTAGGGCAGCACCTTGACCTTCTGGTCGCGTACTTCGCGCAACGCCCCGGCGTAGGTGTAGACCAACAACTGCTTGAACTGCTGTTCGAGTTCGCCCCGCTGCTGCGGCGTGGCCTGGCGCCAGTAGCGGCCCACGGCGCTCTGGGTGATCTTGCGGAAGTCGACGTTGGGCAGGATCTTCTGCTCGACGAACTGCATCACCACTTTCGGATCGCCGCTGCGCAGCTTCGGATCGCTCTGCACGTCGTGGATGATCTCGTTGGACATCGATTCGATCAGTTGCGGAGGCGTGAGCGCATCGGCTGGCTGCGCCACCGCAGGCAGCGCGGGCGCGACCAGCGCCGCGAACATCAGACCGCCAAAGACTCGTCGAAGCATGGAAGGCACTCCTATGTTGGATTTCTCGTGTTATTCAACGCAGCACCCGCGCTCACGATGACAATGCGCGCGATGCGGGCGCGGTCACTGGGCCGCGCCGTTGTCCGATCGGTAGCTGTACGGCGCCAAGGGATCGGGGGCACCGAGATCGATGATCGGTCGATCGCGCGCGTCCTTGACCTGCGCCGCCCGACGCTGCAGGTACGCGCCCCGTGAAAACAGGTAGGGATCGAGCGAGATCTGCTCGAACAGCGCCGATGCCGACAGCAGGTTCGCGCGCTCGTTGACGGCGCCCAGCGCCGTCGCTCCCCAGCTCGCGCTCGACGGCTGGATCTGCGCCACCGGGCCGTACACCAGATTGGTTCCGGTACCGACGGCGTCGCGCACGTCGCTCGGTCCGAGCAGCGGCAGGACCACGTAGGGCCCGGAGCCGACACCCCAGCGCGCCAGGGTCAGTCCGAAATCGTTCGGGTGCTTGTAGATGCCCATTTCGGTGGCGATGTCGACCGTGCCGAGCACGCCAAACACGCTGTTCACGCCCACCCGCATGAAGGTGCTCGTGCCGTCGACGACGTTACCCTGGAGGAAATCGTTGGTCATCGACCAGACATCGCCGAGGTTGCCGAAGAAATTGGTGACGCCGTGGCGGATCGGCTTCGGCGTGACGTTGCGGTAGCCGGTCGCGACCGGCTTCATCACCATCTTGTCGATCTTCTCGTTGACGCTGAACATGGCCCGGTTGTACGGCTCGAGCGGATCCTGCGGGTTGTGGGTCGCGCATCCGCCGAGCCCCGCCAGCACGGCCGCGGCAGCGAACACCCGCGTCATGGACGATGCAATCATTTGCCACCTCCAGCGCCACTCGACGCCGCCTTGTTGTAGAGGAACTGGCCGATCAGGTTTTCCAGCACCACCGCCGACTGGGTGTTGCGGATCACCCCGCCGTTGGCCAGGTTCTTGTCGCTCCCGCCCGGGCTCAGATCGATGTACTGGTCGCCGAGCAGCCCGGCAGTCAGAATCTTGGCCGATGTGTCGACGGGGAACTTGTAGCCCTGCTTGATCGCCATCGACACGTCGGCCTGGAAGGTCTGGTTGTCGAAGGTGATCGACGTGACGCGGCCGACGACCACGCCCGCGCTCTTGACCGGCGCATCGGGCTTGAGTCCGCCGATGTTGTCGAAGCGCGCCGTCACGGCATAGGTCTGCCCCCAGTTGAGCTGGAGCAGGTTGCCCGCCTTCAGCGCCAGGAACAGCAGCGCGGCGGCGCCGAGGACGACGAGGACGCCGACCCAAAAATCGATTGTGCGTTGATTCATGTCTTGACGACTCCAGGGGCGAGCCCTCAGGTGCTGAACATCATTGCGGTCAGCACGAAATCCAGTGCCAGCACGGCCAGCGAAGCGATGACCACGGTCCGCGTCGTCGCACGCGACACGCCCTCGGGCGTCGGCTGGCTGCGCCAGCCCTGCAGCAGCGCGACGAACGTGACCGCCAGGCCGAAGACCAGGCTCTTGACCACGCCGTTGCCGACGTCCTTGAACACGTCGACACCGCTCTGCATCTGCGACCAGAACTGGCCATTGTCGACGCCGATCATGACCACGCCGACAACGTAGCCGCCGAGGATGCCGACCGCGCTGAACACCGCGGCGAGCAGCGGCATCGCCAGCACGCCGGCCCAGAACCGCGGCGCGAGCACCCGCACCACCGGATCGACCGCCATCATTTCCATCGCGGCGATCTGCTCTCCGGCCTTCATCAGGCCGATCTCGGCGGTCAGCGACGTTCCGGCCCGCCCGGCGAACAGCAGCGCGGTGACCACCGGCCCGAGCTCGCGCACCAGCGCCAGCGCCACCAGCACGCCGAGCGCGCTCGACGAACCATAGCGCGACAGGGTGTAGTACCCCTGCAGGCCCAACACGAAACCGACGAATAGTCCGGAAACCGCGATGATCACCAGCGACAGGTTGCCCAGGAAATACATTTGCTGCAGCAGCAATGACGGGCGCGCAAACACCCGTCCGACGAGCAGCAGCAATCGAACGAACAGCCGTGCGCCGTAGCCGAGGTCGCGCACCAGCGTGCGGGTCCCGGCGCCGATGGCGACGAAACGGTCGGCAAGATTCATCGCGCTCCTCCCCCGCCGGCGGAGCCCGCCCGCAGGAAGTCGTCGGCGACCGCGGCCGCGGGATAGTGAAAATGCACCGGCCCGTCGGACTCGCCGCGGACGAACTGATGCACCAGCGGATCGGTGCTGTCGCGCATCTGCTGCGGCGTGCCATGCGCGACCAGCCGGCCGTTCCCCAGGATGAACACGTAATCGGCGATGTCGAATGTGATGTCCACGTCGTGCGACACCACGATGCTGGTCAGCCCGAGCGCATCGTTGAGGCTGCGGATGAGCCGCGCCGAGATGCCCAGAGAGATCGGATCAAGCCCCGCGAACGGTTCGTCGTACATCACCAGCGCCGGATCGAGCGCAATCGCCCGTGCCATCGCCACCCGCCGCGCCATGCCGCCCGACAGTTCGGACGGATACAGGTCGCGCGCGCCACGCAGCCCGACCGCATTCAGTTTCATCAGCACCAGGTCGCGGATCATCGACTCGGGCAGGTCGGTGTGCTCGCGCAGCGGAAACGCGACGTTGTCGAACACGCTCATGTCGGTGAACAGCGCGCCGAACTGGAACAGCATGCCCATGCGGCGCCGCATCGCATAGATCTCGGCGCGCGACGCCGCCGCGAGATCCCGGTCCTCGAAAAGCACCTGGCCGCGCTGCGGGCGGACCTGTCCGCCGATCAGCCGCAGCAGCGTCGTCTTGCCGCCCCCCGACGCCCCCATGACGGCGACGACCTGGCCGCGACGGATGGTCAGGTTGATGTCGCTCAGGATCGGGCGCTCGCCATAGCCGAAATCGAGGTGTTCGATCCGGACGATGGAGGAAGCGGTGGAATCGTGCATCACGGAGAGATGAGGCGCCGAACCCGGCCGCGCCGGCAGCCGCCGGCGCCGTGCTGGGGCAACGGCGAACCCAGCATTCTAAGGAGTCGACCGCAATTCGTGCTGCGCTGCAAATCGCCGGACCGCCCCGGTCACCGGCCGCCCGCAGCGGCCGCGCCGCAATCGGCCGCCTGTTGCGCTTCGTCGCCTCTGGCGCCAGCCGGATCGCCCCCCTGCTGCACCGCATGCGTTGCAACGATCTCCCAGCGGCGCAGCCCCCGGGGATCGACGATCTCCACCTCGCCGTAGCGCAGCCGGAGCACGCCGTCGGCTTCCAGGCGCTGCAACGCAAGGTTGACACGCTGTCGCGACAGCCCGCAGATCTGCCCGATTTCCTGCTGCGTCACCTGCAGCGCCCCGCCGCAGGCACCGTTGAGCGGATGGAACAGATGCCGCAGCGTGCGCGCGACGAGGGCGTCCGAGCCGCCCGGCACGTCGTCGAGCACCTGCAGGGTCATCAGTTCGAGACGGTCGTTGAGCTGGCGCAGTAGGTAGCGGCCGAACGGCAGGCTGCGCTCATGCAGCCAGAGAAACGTGTCACGCGGCAGCAGGGCCAGCTCGCAGCGCCGCAGGGCATGTACCTGGTAGCGCCAGATGCCGCGCCGCATCAGCGTGCCCTCGCCGAACCAGCCGCCGCTGCCGACACTGGAATAGGCGAGCGAACGCCCCGACGCGGTGGTGGCGGTGAAGCGGGCCAGCCCCGACACCACGCCGACCCAGTGCTCGGCCGGCGCACCCGGAGTCACCAGCGGCTGGCCGACGTCGATCTCGCGAAACTGCATTTCGGCAGCGACCCGTCGCTGCTCTCCGGCGCGCAGTGCGGCCCACCAGCCGCTTCGGCGGGCCCATTCTGGAGTCTTGAGGTCGTTCATGCTGCTTGCTGCCGAAGTGAATGCCCGGAGATCGTGGCGGACGATAGGCGATCGAATTCGATTCCCCCGCCTCGGCGCCGATTCGTCGATTATCCCTGCGAAGTCGCGCCGGATTGGAGACATCCTCCAGGCGTGGAGTATTCGCACCGTCCGACCGCAAATATATCGGGCCTTGACACCGTCGCGTCCTTCGCCGCGGGCTGAAGGCCTCGACGCCGCCCCGACACCTCGCGACGGCAGGGCGATCCGCAGTTCGGCGCGGTTCAGGCGGCACGACGCCCATCGCCACCCGGCTTTCGCAGCGTATTCGGTTCCCCGATGTGAGAATTCTCACGGATTCTCAATTTTTGTTGCCAGCTGTCAGCACAATATGCACCTCGAGTGCCGCAGATCAGAGGCCGATCCGCTCCCGCGGCCTACAGTCGGCGCATTTCCGCTCGGTCGATCGTCCAGCAACAAACCTCATGGGCCTGCCGTTTCTTCCCGCCAGCTCGCGCCGACGCGGTGCATCGCGTCGATCGCGGGAAAGCGCACGCGAGGCCGACGACGGCGCCACGCGGCTGATCGGCACGACCTCCGGACCACGCGACCGCTTTTTCTCGGGCGACGTCGCGGCGGACCGCACTCGCGTCCTGCTGCAGAGCATCCCGCTGGGTGCGAGCGGCGCCCTGGTGGCCGCGCTCGCGGTCGCGGCCGTTCTCCGCGGCCACGTTCCGGCGGTCAGCCTGGTTGTCTGGCTGGTCTGCCTGGGTGGCGTGCACTGCGCCAGACTGATGGTGTGGCAGCGGGCGCGCGTTCCCGGCGAGATTCGCCGCCACGCGCGCACTTGGCTGCTCGCACTGCGCCTCAGTGCCATTGCCGGGGGGATCGCGTGGGGCACGGTTCCGATCCTCCTGTCTCCGGGCTCGCCGCTGCTGGTCCTGTTCGTCGCCCTGGTGATCACCTGCGTCTGCGGCGCCGCCCTGGGCGAGCTGCCCGCCGACGCGATGTCGACGCTCGGCTTCATCCTGCCGCAGGTGCTGCCGGCGATCTTCCGTCTGGCCACCTCGGAAGACGACGTCCTCCAGGCCGCCGGCGGCCTCGGCGCCATCTTCGCCATCTACCTGACGCTCATCACCTTCAATACCCAGAGGGTGTTCTATGAAGTGTCGCTCCTGCGCTCGCGTGCCGCCCAGCGCGCCACGCGCGACAGCCTGACCGGACTGATCAACCGCGGCGGATTGCGACTCCTGCTCGAACGCGCCCTGGCGCGGGCACGACGCAATGCAACCGCCGTTGCCGTCGGCTACATCGACCTGGACGACTTCAAGCCGGTCAATGACGTCTTCGGGCATCGCACGGGCGACGCGCTCCTGCGCGAACTGGCGCACCGTTGGCAGGCCGAACTCCGCCTCAGCGAAGCCATCGCCCGGCTCGGCGGGGACGAGTTCGTGGTCGTCGTCGAAGATCTCGACATCAACCGGTTCTCGACGCAGATGGCCGCTGTGTTCGACCGTCTGCACCGCGCGGTGGAGGCGCCGTTCCATGTCACGCCGGAAACGGAGGTGCGGATCGCCATGACCATGGGCATCGCCGTGTTTCCGCGCGACGCCATCGATGCCGACCGTCTGCTGCGTCTGGCCGACGAAGCGATGTACCGGAACAAGCGCAGCAAGGCCGATCGATCACACTGGTGGACCTGCACGTCCCCGCTCGATGCCGACAACAAGACGCCGGCCCTGAACACCGCAGGCACCTGACGTCCGCCGCGCGGTCACCCTCTTGTCGCGACGAGCTTGACGTTTCCAAAACTTGACCGGAAGACTCTGCGGACGCGCCATCCGGCGGCGCGCGCCAGATCCGCGAGTTCCTCTTCGCGATACAGGCAGACCGGCAGCGCGATCTGGTGCTTGCAGGCGCGATCGGCAGTCAGCAGGGCGAAGCGCTCGCGCACGTCGACGCCCCGCCCGGCGTAGCCATCGGCGAGTTCGCTGTCCATGCCCGACGCCGACAGATAGAGCGCGGCGCTTGCGGCCGCAGCCCGCCGCAATGCCGTCAGCGCAGCCAACGCGTCGCCGTGACGCAGGTAATGGATCATGCGCTGGCAGACGATCACGTCGGCCTGGAGGTCGACGCTGCCGATCTGTTCGATGCCGATGCGGCGGAACGCCCAGGCCGCACGGGCGACGCCCTGCGCACGCATCGAGGCAGCGACCTTGTCCGCGCAGTCCTCGACATCGATGGCGAGCACCTGCGCGCCCGCCTGGGCCATCCTTGCCGCCTGGCCGCCGTGCCCGCAGCCAATGTCGAGGGCCAGCACAGCGCCCTTTGCGTCGCCTCTGCTGACTAGCGTTCTGACCTGCTCGATGGCCAACAGATCGAGTTCGTCGGCGCGCTGCGATGCGATGTCCATGCCATGGCCAGCTTCAGTTGGCCTGGCGACGTCACCGTAAGCGTTCAGGTGTTGGTCCATTCGATCTCCTGATGGCTAGCCTGCACCGCGCGCAGCGACTCTTCTCGCGAGTGCAGCGATTCGGTACGCAACGAAAAACGGGCTCATGCGTCGCATCCTTGGAATGCTGACGTGGTGCGACGGATGGAACTCGAACCCATAGCCCGCCCCTCATCAAGAGGCCGCTCTGACCGGTTGAGCTACCGTCGCGCTGGAACTTCGGATCCAGCGCGAGATATTCGGAACATCACGGAAGAGCGCGGGCGGCCCGACTGGCCGTGCTGCAGCAAGCGGAGAGGCCCGACACGGCCCATGCCGTGCGAACTCAGGCGGCGGCTCCGAGGGATAACGCTTCGGGCGACAGCCCGGTTTGCGTGAGCAGCGGTTCGCAACATGGGAGCCACGATGCTCGGTTGGTGATCGAGCGATCGCGTGGGCACGTACTCGCAGCGGCAGGCAATGTGCGCAGCGAGACTGCCATTGCGGCAAAACACGTTCACGACAGTGTCGGGGTGGTGAAGTGCCACATGAATGGGCGATGAATGGGCGCGAGCAGTGGAAACAGCGCGCAAACGCGGGGCTTCCGCAATATTTCAAAAACCCGCGAACCCTGCGTCTGCTATTGATCTCATGGTGCCCAGAGCGGGACTCGAACCCGCACAGCCGATCAAGGCTCGCGGATTTTAAGTCCGCTGCGTCTACCAGTTTCGCCATCCGGGCCGGAGCAGTCTTCCGACTGCGACCGGCGATTATGGCAGACGCTTCGCTTCGAGGAACGGGCTCGGCTCAGGTGCCGAGTTGCGCATCGCGATCGTGATCGCCGTCGGCGCCGAACGCGCGGCGCTTGAGTTCCGCGAGCTGATCACGCACCCGCGCCGCCTGCTCGAATTCGAGGTTGCGGGCGTGCTCCATCATGCGCTTCTCCAGCCGGCGGATCTCGCGTGCGACCTCCTGTGCATCGTCGAGATGCAGTTCCGCGATCTCGCGCTCGGCGCTGCCGGCACGGGCGGATTTTCCGGGCGCCTCGACCACGCCGTCGATCAGGTCGCGCACGGATTTTTTGAGCGCCTGCGGTGTGATGCCGAGTGCGGTGTTGTGCGCGATCTGCTTGGCGCGACGACGCTCGGTTTCGTCGATGGCGCGGCGCATCGAGTCGGTGACGACGTCGGCGTAGAGAATGGCGGTCCCGTTGACGTTGCGCGCTGCCCGGCCGATGGTCTGGATGAGGCTGCGGGTGGAACGGAGGAAGCCCTCCTTGTCGGCATCGAGGATCGCCACCAGAGAAACCTCGGGAATGTCCAGGCCCTCGCGCAGCAGGTTGATCCCGACCAGCACGTCGAACGTGCCCAGCCGCAGGTCGCGGATGATCTCGACGCGCTCGACGGTATCGATGTCGGAGTGCAGGTAGCGCACCTTCACGCCGTTGTCCGACAGGTAATCGGTGAGCTGCTCGGCCATGCGTTTGGTGAGCGTGGTGACCAGCACCCGCTCACCCGCTTCGCTGCGAGTCCGGATCTCGCCCAGCAGATCGTCGACCTGATGCGTCGCCGGCCGCACTTCGAGCAGCGGGTCGACCAGTCCGGTCGGCCGGACCACCTGCTCGACCACCTGGTCAGCATGCGTCTGCTCATAGTCCGCCGGGGTCGCCGACACGAACACCGCCTGCCGCATCTTGCGTTCGAACTCGGCGAACTTCAACGGCCGGTTGTCGAGCGCCGACGGCAGGCGGAAGCCATAGTCGACCAGCGTCTGCTTGCGTGCGCGATCGCCGTTGTACATGCCGTTGAACTGGCCGATGAGCACGTGGCTTTCGTCGAGGAACATCAGCGCGTCGGCCGGCAGGTAATCGACCAGTGTCGGCGGCGGTTCGCCCGGCGCGGCGCCGGAGAGGTGCCGCGAGTAGTTCTCGATGCCCTTGCAATGGCCGATCTCGGTGAGCATCTCGAGGTCGAACCGGGTGCGCTGCTCGAGGCGCTGCGCCTCGACCAGCTTGCCCTGCGCCGTGAATTCCCGGACCCGCTCGCGCAATTCGAGCTTGATGCCCTCGACCGCCTCGAGCACCTTCTCGCGCGGCGTGACGTAGTGCGAACTGGGGTAGATGGTGAACCGCGGGATCTTCTGCCGCACCACGCCGGTCAGCGGATCGAACAGGGTCAGCGACTCGATCTCGTCGTCGAACAACTCGACCCGCACCGCCAGTTCCGCGTGCTCGGCCGGAAAGATGTCGATCAGGTCGCCGCGGACCCGGAACGTGCCGCGGCCGAAGTCCACCTCGTTGCGCTGGTATTGCATGCGCACGAGCTGGGCGATGACGTCGCGCTGGCCCATGCGGTCACCCGCGCGCATCGTCAGGATCATCGCGTGGTAGTCGGACGGGTTGCCGATGCCGTAGATCGCGCTCACCGTCGCGACGATCACGACGTCGCGGCGTTCGAGCAGGCTCTTGGTCGCCGATAGCCGCATCTGCTCGATGTGCTCGTTGACCGCGCTGTCCTTCTCGATGAACAGATCGCGCTGCGGAACGTAGGCCTCGGGCTGGTAGTAGTCGTAGTAGCTGACGAAGTACTCGACCGCGTTGCGCGGGAAGAACTCGCGGAATTCGCTGTAGAGCTGCGCGGCCAGCGTCTTGTTCGGCGCGAACACGATCGCCGGGCGCCCCACCCGCGCGATGACGTTGGCCATGGTGTAGGTCTTGCCCGAGCCGGTCACGCCGAGCAGGGTCTGGAAGCTCAGGCCGTCGCTCAGTCCCTCGACCAGTTGCGCGATCGCCGCCGGCTGGTCGCCCGCCGGCGGATAGGGCTGGTAGAGCCGGAAGGGCGACCCCGGAAAGGACACGAACTTGTCCGGATCGGGAGTGGAGACGGAAGAGGGTGCGGACATGGGCGGCCGGTGCGCGAACGTCACCACAGATGCGGGCCTGGCGGCCCGGAACAAGGGGGCAGGCGTAACATAATCGCCTTTGCAGGCCGCATTCTCCTCCGCCGCCTGCGTTCTCGCCCCACCTGACGCACTCCGATGACCCAGTCGCTTTTTTCCAGCGTGGAGATGGCCCCGCGCGATCCGATTCTTGGCCTGAACGAGCAATTCGCCGCCGACCCCAACCCGAACAAGGTGAACCTCGGCATCGGCGTCTACACCGATGCCGACGGCAAGCTGCCGCTGCTCGCCTGCGTCAAGGCTGCCGAAGCGCAGCTGATGCAGTCACCCAAGCCGCGCGGCTATCTGCCGATCGACGGCATCGCCGCCTACGACAAGGCGGTTCAAGGCCTGGTCTTCGGCGCCGACAGCGAAGCGGTGACCTCGGGGCGGATCGCGACCATCCAGGGCCTGGGCGGCACCGGCGGGCTGAAGGTCGGGGCCGACCTGCTCAAGCGGATCAACCCCGGCGCCAAGGTGCTGATCTCCGATCCGAGCTGGGAAAACCATCGTGCGCTGTTCGAGAGCGCCGGCTTCCAGGTCGGCACCTATCCCTATTACGACGCCGCCAAGCGCGGCATCGCCTTCGACGCCATGCTGGCCGCGCTGCAGGGCGCCGCGCCGGGCACCATCGTCGTGCTGCACGCCTGCTGCCACAACCCGACCGGGTATGACCTCGACGCGGGGCAATGGCTGCAGGTCATCGGCGTCCTCAAGGCGCGCAACCTCGTCCCCTTCCTCGACATGGCGTACCAGGGCTTCGGCGAAGGCATCGCCGAGGACGGCGCGGTGATCGGCCAGTTCGTCGGCGCCGGGATGGACTTCTTCGTCGCCACCTCGTTCTCCAAGAGCTTCTCGCTGTACGGCGAGCGCGTCGGCGCCCTCAGCGTCGTCTGCGCCAGCAAGGACGAGGCGGCGCGGGTGCTGTCGCAACTCAAGCGGGTGATCCGCACCAACTACTCCAACCCGCCGACCCACGGCGCCCAGGTGGTCGCCACCGTGCTGGGCACGCCGGCGTTGCGGGCGCAGTGGGAGCAGGAACTCGCGGGCATGCGCGACCGCATCCGCGCGATGCGCGTCGCCCTGGTCGAAAAGCTGAACGCCGCCGGCGTCAAGGGCGATCTGTCGTACATCACCCGGCAGAAGGGAATGTTCAGCTATTCCGGCCTGAGCCCGGCACAGATGGAGCGGCTGCGCACCGAGTTCGGAATCTACGGCGTGTCGAGCGGGCGGATCTGCGTCGCCGCGATCAACCTGCACAACGTCGACTACGTCGCCGGCGCGATCGCCAAGGTTCTGCAGTAGGCCGGTCCGGCGACGCCGGGCACGCAAAAACCCCTGCCGCGCGCAGGGGTTTTTGCTTTACTGCCGCGGCTGAAACGACCCGCCCGCCACCGGGTCGTGCGCCGCGGCGGACGTTCTGCCGAGGCTGCGGATCGATCGCGCGCGCCGATCGGCCCGGAGCGATAAAATTGATGCACCGCAATACGGGGCACGGCCATGGTGTACGACCTTTTTGAAACCCAGCGCGCGATGATGCGCCCCTTGGCCGACTTCGCCGAAGCAACTGCCAAGTTCCTCTCCGGCCCGCTCTGGGGGGCCGTGCCACATCCGGTGACCCAGCGGGTGTCGGCAAGCTACGAGCTGATGCATCGGCTGCTCAAGGAATACGAGAAGCCGGAATTCGGCATCTCGAACGTCGAGATCGGCGGCAAGGCAGTCGCCGTGCAGGAACAGGTGGCGATCGAAAAGCCCTTCTGTCGCCTGCTGCGGTTCAAGCGGTTCTCCGACGACGTCAGCCTGCTGCAGAAGCTCAAGTCCGATCCCACGGTGCTGATCGTCGCGCCGCTGTCGGGCCACCATTCGACGCTGCTGCGCGATACGGTGCGAACCATGCTGCGCGATCACAAGGTCTACATCACCGACTGGGCCGATGCCCGAATGGTGCCAACGGAGCTCGGCACGTTCCGCTTGGCCGACTATGTCGCGTACATCCGTGAATTCATTGCCGCGATCGGCCCGAACGTCCACGTGATCTCGGTCTGCCAGCCGACCGTCCCGGTGCTGGGCGCGATCTCTCTGATGGCGTCCGCCGGCGAGACCGCGCCGCGCAGCATGGTCATGATGGGCGGGCCGATCGATGCGCGCAAGTCGCCGACCGCGGTCAACAATCTGGCGATGAACAAGAGCTACGAGTGGTTCGAGAACAACGTGATCTATCGCGTGCCGGCGAACTATCCCGGGGCGGGGCGGCGCGTCTACCCGGGCTTCCTGCAGCACACCGGCTTCGTCGCGATGAACCCGGACCGCCATCTGAGCTCGCATTACGACTACTTCCTCGACCTGATCCGCGGCGACAACGACGATGCGCAAGCGCATCGCCGCTTCTACGACGAGTACAACGCCGTGCTCGACATGGACGCGGCCTACTACCTCGACACCATCCGGCTGGTATTCCAGGACTTCGGCCTGGTCAACGGCACCTGGACGGTCGACGGCGAGACGGTGCGGCCGCAGGACATCCGGCGCACCGCGCTGCTGACGATTGAAGGCGAACTCGACGACATCTCCGGCGCGGGGCAGACCCAGGCCGCCCACGACCTGTGCACCGGGATCCCGCAGGCCAGCAAGTCGCATTTCACCGCCGAGGGTGCAGGGCATTACGGGATCTTCTCCGGCCGGCGCTGGCGCGAACAGGTCTACCCGATGGTGCGCGATTTCATCGCCGCCCATCCGCAAGGTGCGGTCGAACCGACGCGACGGCGCTCCCGCGCCGATGCGGCAAGCTGACCGATCCCGGAGCAGGAGTCCGATGCCGGCCGAAATCGGGGTGACGGCGGCCGCGAATGCCTCGCTGGCCCAGCGGATCGACGCCCTGCTGCCGCAGACGCAATGTCGCCGCTGCGGCTACCCTGATTGCGCCGGATATGCGCGCGCGATTGCCGAGGGGCAGGCCGACATCAACCGCTGCCCGCCCGGCGGTGCGGAGGGAGTGGCGCGATTGGCGACGCTGCTGCAGCGCCCCGCCCCGCCGCTCGACCCCGAGTGCGGCACGGAAGGGCAGCGGCGCCAGGCGGTGATCGATCCGGCGCAATGCATCGGCTGCGCGCTCTGCCTCCAGGCCTGCCCGGTCGACGCCATCGCCGGAGTCGCCAAGCGCATGCACACGGTGATCGAGCGCTGGTGTACCGGCTGCGAACTATGCCTGCCGGCGTGCCCGGTCGACTGCATCCGCATGGAACCGCTCGCCGACTCCGCCGACGCCGAGGCGACGGGCTGGGACGCATGGAGCGTCGGACAGGCCGCCGAGTCGCGCGATCGCTACATCCGCCAGCAGCGACGCCGTGCCACCGCGCAACCCCGACCGGCGACCGAACGGCACGCGCCGGAGGACCGCAAGGCCGAACTGCTCAGGGCCGCACTGGAGCGCGCCCGGCAACGCGTGGCCCCGGGCACCCCCGGCTGACGCCGCGATAATTACGGTTTGCCCGCAGATCCCGCATATGACCACCAAGCCGAGCAAGACGCTGCAGACGTTCCCCAATCCCAGCCCGGAACGCGATTACCACATCCACATGCAGGTGCCGGAGTTCACCTGCCTCTGCCCGCTGACCGGACAGCCGGACTTCGCGCGCTTCGACCTCGACATCATCCCCGACAAGAAGTGCATCGAGCTCAAGAGCCTCAAGCTCTACATGTGGAGCTACCGCAACGAGGGCGCCTTTCACGAGAAGGTCACCAACACCATCGCCGATGATCTGATCCAGGCGATCCGGCCGCGTTTTCTGCGCGTCACCGCGCGCTGGTACGTGCGCGGCGGGATCTACACCAACGTCGTCGTCGAGCATCGCAAGCGCGGCTGGAAGCCCGCGCCGCGCGTCGACCTCAGCCAGTTCGAGGCGGCACAGCCGACCGCGGACTGATCAGGCCTTGAGCGGT